>NZ_JAMQQF010001000.1 GCF_023716945.1 Frankia sp. AiPs1
ACCGATATAATAAAATTTTTTTGCTTGTACGCATCCTGAATATTGTTTTACAGTCATGACGTGCGGTGGGGGCCCCCCCCGACCCCGCGGCCACGGTCGCGCCGGGCGCCCCGCTCGCTTCGCTCACCCCGGCGGTCATGCGGCGCTCGTCTCCGGTCGCCCGGCGAGGCTGCGGGCGGCGACGACCGCCTTCTGCCATCCCGGCAGCGCCAGCCGGCGGTCCAGCACGGCGGCCGGTTCGTTCTTGATCCGCCGATTGAGCCGCAGGTAGATGCCGGCCATCGCACCGCAGCAGGCCGCGCTGCGCCGGTCGAGCAGGTCGAGCAGCACCATGCCGCGGTCGTACCACTCCTCGGCCCGCTGCGCCGAGGAACGCAGGTATCCCAGCAGTGCCGTCGGCGGCCCGCCGAGACGACCGCTGGCGTCCACGGCGAGCTCGATCCCGGCGGCCTTGAGCTCCTGCGCCGGCAGGTAGATGCGCCCGCCGAGCAGGTCCTCCCGGACGTCGCGAAGGATGTTCGTCTGCTGCAGGGCCACGCCGAGGGCGTCGGCGATGGCCGGGGCGGAGCGGTCGGAGGCCGCCTGCTCGGTACCGAAGATGCCCAGCGAGAGCCGACCGATCGTGCCGGCGACGAGCCGGCAGTAGCCGACCATGTCGTCGAACGTGTCGTACGTGGTGCCGTGCACGTCACTCTCGACGCCGTCGGCAAGTTCGATGAACGCTTCCAGCGGAATCGGGAAGCGCCGGGCGGCGTCGTCGAGGGCGACGTACATCGGGTCGGAGCTGCCCGCGCCCAGGTTGTGGACCTCGGCCCGGACCTGGGCCAGGCCGGCGAGCTTCTCCTCGGCCGGCAGGTCCCCGTCGCCGAGGTCGTCCAGGTGCCGGGCCAGCGCGTAGACGGCGCTGAGCGCCCCGCGTTTCTCCGGGGGCAGCAGCCGGATGCCGTACGAGAAGTTCCGCGCCGCCTCCTTCGTCAACGCCTCGCAGGCGGCGTACGCCTCGGCGACGGTCGGTCGGCTCACCGGGTTCGGCACCGGGCTGGTCATCGACCCTCCTCCGAGGCTCGCCGGGCCGCAACGCCGGTCGCGCTGGTCGCGGTCGCGACCGCCGCGGCGGTGCGGGCCGCTGC
>NZ_JAMQQF010001001.1 GCF_023716945.1 Frankia sp. AiPs1
CCGGCGACGTCGAGCGGGGGCGGGGGGGCTGGCAGGCCGGCGGCGTCGAGCGGGGGCGGGGTGAGCGCCGCTTCGAGTCGGGCAAGCACGTCGCGGGCCGCCTCGACCCGGCGGGCGAACGGCTCGGGTTCGTAGGGGATCGGCCAGGCGAAACGGCGGGGGGTGGCCAGCGCCGGATTCGACTTCTCCGCGGGCTGCGGGGCCCAGGCGTCGACCCGCCCACCGCCGCCGCGGGCGTGCTCGGCGAGCTCCGTCAGGAAGACCGACGCACCGCGCGGGCGCTTCTGTGCCGGCCCCCACCAGTGCCCGCTGGCGAACAGCAGCGACTTCGCCCGGGTCACCGCGACGTAGGCGAGCCGGCGTTCCTCCCGCTCGGCGTAGGCGCGGACCTCGGCCGCGAAGGTGTCGAGGTCCGCCTTCTGGTCGGAGACCGCGAAGGCGGGCAGGTCCGCCGCGTCGCCGCGCAGCGGCACGGGCAGCACGCCGGGCGAGGTCGTCCACTGATCTCGGACGGTGACGTCGGGAAAGACCCGCTCGCTGAGGTTCGGCACGGCCACGACCTCCCATTCCAGGCCCTTGGAGCGGTGCATCGTCATCAGGGCGATCGCGTCCGCCCCGGACGGGCCGGTCACGTCGAGGCCACGCTCGTGCTCCCGGGCGGCGCGCAGGAAGCCGAGGAAGGCGGGCAGGGAGGTCGTCCCGTCCGGGTCGGTGAAGTCGGCGGCGACGTCGAGGAAGGCCGCGACGTTCTCCTGGCGGCGGGCACGCACGGCCGCCTCGGTGGCGGTGAGCTCGACGTCCAGGCCGATGGTGGCGACGACGCGGTGCAGCAGGTCGAGCAGGCCCTCGCCGACGTGGCCACGCAGCTCGGCGATCTCGGCGGCCAGCCGGCGCACCCGCAGACGGCCCTCGGCGGACATCTCCGGACCGGGGTCGTCGAGGACGTCGGAGAGGGCGACCACGTCCGCCGGGTCGACGTCGGCCACCGCCGCGGCCAGCGGATCGGCGCGCCCCGGCAGGTTGGGCTCCGTGTCGACAGCCAGCTGGTGGTGGTCGGTGGACCCGGAGTGGGCAGCCCGCTGGGCGTCGGGGGCCGGCGGGGCGTCGGCGGGCGGCGCCGTTGGACGC
>NZ_JAMQQF010001002.1 GCF_023716945.1 Frankia sp. AiPs1
CAGCAGCACCGCGTCGCGGACCGGGCCCGGGTCGCCGGCGAGCAGCGCCCGGGTCACAGCGGCGTTGTGGGAGGCGTCGGCGCCGCGCAGAGCGGCGATGTCCGGCACGTGGATGCCGACGTCGCGCGGGTCGAACTGCTCGCGGCGGGGCGGCGCAGCCGCTTCCCCGACCGTCCCGCCGGGGATCACCCAGACGGTGGAGGTGGTCGTCGGGGTGAGTTCGTCGAGGCCGTCGTCGCCGCGGAAGACCAGTGCCCGGGTGCCGCGGTCGGCGAGGACCTGCGCGACGACCGGCGCGAGGCGGGCGTCGGCGACCCCGATGGCCTGCGCGCCCGGGTCGGCCGGGTTGGTCAGCGGGCCGAGGATGTTGAAGGCCGTGGGCACGCCGATCTCGGCGCGGGGGCCGCCGACGTGCCGCATCGCCGGGTGGAAGATCCGGGCGAAGCAGAAGGCGATGCCGGCGGCCCGCAGGCTCGCCTCGACCCCGGCCGGCGGCAGGTCGATGACGACCCCGAGCTCGGCGAGCAGGTCGGCCGAGCCGCAGGCGGACGACGCGGCCCGATTGCCGTGCTTGATCACGGGGACGCCCGCTCCGGCCACGACGAGGGCCGCCATCGTGGACAGGTTGACCGTGTTGGACCGGTCGCCGCCCGTCCCGCAGGTGTCCACCGCGCGTAGCCGCACGTCGTCGGGAATGCTCAGCGGGGCAGCATGGGCGCGCATCGCCGCGATCAGCCCGCCGATCTCGGCCGCCGTCTCGCCCTTGGCGCGCAGCGCCACCGCGAATCCGGCGATCTGGGCGGGGGAGGCGGCGCCGGCCATGATCTGGTCCATCGCCCAGGCGGTCCGCGCCGAGTTCAGGGACTCGCGGGCGAGCAGGGCGCCGATCAGCTCCGGCCAGCTCGTCACCGCGGCGGTCAGCCCTGTGGAGGAGACCGTCGCTGTGGGGGACCCCGTCGCTGTGGGGGACGCCGAGGCTGTGGGGGACGCCGGCCCTGTGGCGGGCGTCGAGGCTGGAGTGGGCACGGTGGATGGTCCTGGGGCTGGCACGGTGGCCTCGACGGTCACGGCGTCAGCCGGCGAGCTGGGCGCCCGTCAGCGGCCGCCGGGCCGCCGCGCCGCCGGCC
>NZ_JAMQQF010001003.1 GCF_023716945.1 Frankia sp. AiPs1
CCCCGCGGGCCCGCGCAGGGCCTGCTGGGCGACCGCGGCGGCGATGGTCCGCGACACCGACGGACCGTCGACGGCCACCAGGCCCAGCGCGCCGGTATCCCCGTCGACCTCGTGCAGGGTCGCCGTCGCCCCCAGATGTTCGGCGAGCACCGCCGTCGCCCGGCGCCACAGCACCGCCGGCTCGAGGGTGACCAGGGCCTGGCGGGCCAGGTCGGCGAGGTGGGCCTGCGCGGCGCGGGCGCTTTCCCGCTCGGTGATGTCGATCGTGATGGCCGCGACCAGGCTGACCTGGCCCGTGGGGTCGCGGATCGGCATCACGTGCAGGTCGAGGTAGCGGCCGAACGCGCCGACGATCCGCGCGCCGGGCTCACCGGCGAGACCTCGGCGCAGCATGGCCATCGGCTGCGGATGATCGGCGAACACGTCGAACACCGACGCCGACTCGGCGGCGGCGAGGCCCGCGGCCTCCTCGGCCGTGTGCGCGCCCAACCCGAACACCGAACGCCCCGACTGGTCGATCAGCAGCATCGACACCGGGCTGTGGTCCAGCACGAGCCGCAGGTACCGGTTCGCCTGCTCCTGCTCGGTGACGTCCTGCACCCGGCTGACGATCCGCGGCCCGTCGTCCCCGGGCACCGCCGTGGCGACGATCAGCACCGGCACCAGCGAGCCGCCCGGACGGACCAGGCGCACCGCCAACGGCGGCTCCGGCGCCTCGCCCGCGGCCCGGCCGCGCACCGCAGGGGGGTCCGGGGCCGGTGGGTGCGGGGAGAGCTGACGGTGGTGGTAGTCCCGCAGCCGGGCGGCGTCGCCGGGTTGCAGATGGTCCCCCAGCCGGGAGCCGATCAGCGCGGCCCGGTCACGGCCGAGGATCCGGCTCGCGGTGTCGTTGACAGCGCTGATCACGCCGTCGGACGCCGTGGTGGCCAACAGGCCGATGTCGAGACGTTCCAACACACCGTCGGTCACGTCCAGGGCAGGTCCGGCGGTCCTCCCTCCGTCGAGCGACGGGGATCGCGCCACGTGTTCGGCCTACCCGGTAGCAGTGGCCGGAATCGTCGTGAACGGGCCGGTCGCACCCGGTCGCACCCTGTCAGCGCCTGGCCGCCGCGCCGCCTGGCCGCCGC
>NZ_JAMQQF010001004.1 GCF_023716945.1 Frankia sp. AiPs1
TGGCGGATCACGCCGACTGCGCGGCACGTTGCTGGTTGACTGAGTCACTGTGTCCCCGCCTGCCCTCGTCGCCACGGCGGCACGCTCCCTGCACCACGCCGACTCGGGAAGGCCGTCATGACCACGCCTACCCTCGATCTTGCCATCATCACCGGCCTGTCCGGCGCGGGGCGCAGCACCGCGGCCAAGTGCCTGGAGGACCTCGGCTGGTTCGTCGTCGACAACCTGCCGCCCGCCCTGCTGTCCACCATGGCGGAGCTCGGCCACCGCTCCGGGGGCGCGGTCAGTCGGATCGCCGTGGTCGTGGACGTCCGCGGCCGGGCGTTCTTCTCCGATCTGCGGGCGGCGATCGCGGCGCTGGACGCCCGCGGCATGCATCCCCGGATGCTCTTCCTCGAGGCCAGCGACGACGCGCTCATCCGGCGGTTCGACCACGTCCGCCGGCCGCATCCGCTGCAGAGTGACGAACGCGTGGTCGACGGCATCGGCCGGGAACGGGCGCTGCTCGCCGAGCTGCGGGGCGAGGCCGACCTCGTCCTCGACACCACGGACCTGAACGTTCACGAGCTCCGGTCGAAGATCGATGCGGCGTTCGGGCAGCCGGGCGCGAACCGACTCAACGCCACCGTGGTGTCGTTCGGGTACAAGTACGGGCTGCCGCTGGACGCCGACCTCGTCGCCGACTGCCGGTTCCTGCCCAACCCGCACTGGGTGGAGGAGCTGCGGCCCTACACCGGGCGGGATCCGCAGGTGCGCAGCTACGTCCTCGCCCAACCCGGGGCGCAGGAGTTCCTCGACCAGTACGCGGCCCTGCTGCGCCTGGTCGGGGACGGCTACGCGCGGGAGGGCAAGCGGTACCTGACCCTCGCGGTCGGCTGTACCGGCGGCAAGCACCGCAGTGTGGCGATGGCCGAGCAGCTCGGCGCGCGCCTGGCCGCCGACGGCGTCGGGGTCCGGGTCGTGCACCGCGATCTGGGACGGGAGTGAGCGTGCCGAAGCCCGCTGGGACCGCCGTGGTCACCGGGACGGCCGGGGTCACCGGGGACACCGGCGCCGGGCCGGAGCCGGCGGTCGTCGCCTTCGGTGGCGGCCACGGGCTCGCCGCCTCGCTGGTGGCGCTGCGCC
>NZ_JAMQQF010001005.1 GCF_023716945.1 Frankia sp. AiPs1
GGCCCGGTGCGCGGCCAGCAGCACGCGCACCGCGGCCCGGGTGGTGCGGGCGTCGGCGACCGGCAGGAACCCGCCGTCCGACGCAAGCTCGCCATCCGGCCCAAGCTCGCCGTCCGGCCGGAGCCCGGCGTCCGCGGGAGTGCTCATGCCAGCACCAGCTCGCGGTAGGAGGTGTTGGCGTGCACCAGGGTGTCGTGGCTGCCGTCGGCGCCGACCCGCCCGCCCTCGACGAACACCACTCGGTCGGCCACGGCCAGCAGGCCCGGGCTGCTGGTGACGATCAGGGTGGTACGCCCGGCCCGCAGCGCGCGCAGACCGGCGCCGATCTCCGTCTCGGTGACCGTGTCCACCGCGGTCGTCGGATCGTGCAGGACGAGCACCGGCGGGTCGGCGTGCAGCGCCCGCGCGAGCGCGACGCGCTGGCGCTGGCCGCCCGACAGCGAACGGCCCCGTTCGGCGACGGGGGTGTCCAGACCGGCCGGGAGGACGGCGGTCATCTGGTCGACCCGGGCGGCGCGCACCGCGCGGGCCGGGTCGCCGGGACGACCCGCGACGATGTTCTCCCGCACCGTGCCCTCGAACAGGTTCGCGTCGTGCGGGCACACCAGGACGGCCTGGCGCAGCGCGCTCGGCGCCAGCGCGGTGAACGGCGTCCCGTCGAGCAGGATCCGGCCGTCGGGCGGGTCCGCCTCGCGGGCGAGATAGCGCACGAGGGCGCCGGCGGCGGCCGGGTCGGCGCAGACCACGCAGACCAGCTCCCCGGCCTCGACGGTGAGGGTGACGCCGTCGAGGCCGCCGCCGCGCACCTCCGCCAGGGTGATCTCGCCGGTGATCGACGGGCCGAGCCCGGCCTGCCCGAGCGGGGTCGCCGGCGCCGCGTCCAGAACACCGCCGATGCGCGTGGCGGACGCCCGGCCGGCCGCCAGCACCGCGATGATCTCGCCGAACGTGCTCAGCGGCGTCAGCAGGAACTGGGCGAGCCCCACCGCGGACACCAGCTGACCGACGGAGATCTCGCCCGACGCCGCGAGCCGGCCGCCGACCAGCGCGACCAGCGCGAGGAACAGCCCCGTCACCGTGGACAGCGCGCCGGCGTGCCCGGCCTCGGCGCGGGTGGTCGGCAG
>NZ_JAMQQF010001006.1 GCF_023716945.1 Frankia sp. AiPs1
GCTCGCCACCCGCCGGCTCGTCGAGCGGACCGGCGGCCGGCTCGACGGCGTGTTCACCGCCGCGGGCACCGACCGCCCGGCGCCGTTCGGGGCGCTGGACGGCGCCGACTGGGAACGCATCGTCGGTGTCAACCTGCTCGGCACGGCGGCGGTGATCCGCGGGGCGTTGCCGTACCTGGAGTCCACGGCCGGACGGATCGTGACCTGCGCGTCCACCCTGGGGCTGCGGGTCGCCGGCGACGCGTCGGCGTACTGCGCGTCGAAGTTCGGCGTCGTCGGGTTCACCCGGGCGCTGGCCGAGGAGTTCAAGGGCCGGCTCGGCGTGACGCTGCTCGTGCCCGGCGGGATGACCACCGCCTTCTTCGACGACCGCGAGGAGCAGTACAAGCCCGGTCCCGACGCCAAGCTCAACCGGCCCGAGGACGTCGCGCGCACGGTGCTGTTCGCCCTGGCCCAGCCGCCCGGCTACGAGATCAGGGAACTGGTGGTGACGTCGTCCTGGGAGACGTCCTACCCTTGAGCACCGGTCCTGCCCGGCGCGGGCCGGTCGTGGTGCTGCGCGCGCTCGGCCTCGGCGACCTGCTCACCGGTCTGCCCGCGATGCGCGGCCTGCGCCGGGCGATGCCGGACGTGGACATCGTGCTTGCCGCGCCCCGCTGGCTGGAACCGGTGGCGCTGCTGTCCGGGGCCGTCGACGCCGTGCTCGACACCGCGCCGCTCGGACCGGTGCGCGTCGAGCGCCCGCGGCTCGCCGTCAACCTGCACGGCCGGGGCCCGCGGTCCACGGCCACGCTGCGTGCCCTACGGCCGGACGCACTGTGGGCGTTCGACCTGCCGCGGGGCCCGCGGTGGGAGCCCGCCAACGGGACCGGCGAAACCGACGGGACCAGCGAGGCCGACGGCAACTGCGGGGCCCGCGTGGGCCGGGAGCCGGACGAGCGCGAGGTGGTTCGGTGGTGCCGGCTGCTCGCCGCCTACGGCGTGCCCTGTGACCCCGACGACCTGGCGCTCGCCCGACCCGACCGGCACCAGTCGGAGGCGGACCGCGATGTCACCCTGGTCCATCCGGGTGGGGCGGCGCCGGCTCGGCGCTGGCCGGCGCGGCGCTGGGCGCGGG
>NZ_JAMQQF010001007.1 GCF_023716945.1 Frankia sp. AiPs1
CCGCCGGTGGCGCCCTCGGTGCCTGCGCCCGCTACGCCGCGGCGCTGGCCTGGCCGACCCGGCCCGGCGCGTTCGGCTGGACCACCATGGCGGTCAACGCCGTCGGCTGCGCGGCGATCGGCGTGCTCATGGCCCTGCTGGCCGCCGACCGCCTCGCCCACCCGCTGGCCCGCCCGTTCCTCGGCACCGGGATCCTCGGCGGATTCACCACCTTCTCCACCTACGCCGTCGACGTTGCGGGGCTCCTCGACGACGGTCGGCCCTGGGCGGCCCTGGCCGCCCTGGCGCTGACCCCGACCGTGGCGCTCGCCGCGGTGTGGGCAGCCACGACCGCGACCCGCCGGCTGCTGCGGCTCGGGCGGCGACGGCGATGAGCTGGCTGCTGGTGATCCTCGGCGCGGCGGTGGGTGCCCCGCTGCGGTACCTCACCGACCGGGCAGTGCAGGCCCGCCACGACAGCCCGCTGCCCTGGGGCACGATCACGGTGAACACGGCGGCCAGCGCCGTGCTCGGTCTGGTCACCGGTGCGGTCGGCGCCGGCGCCGCCTCGACGCGGGTGGCGCTGCTGGTCGGCACCGGACTGTGTGGGGCGCTGAGCACCTACTCGACACTGTCCTACGAGATCCTGCGCCTGATCGAGGACGGCCGCCGCCGCCTCGCCGCGTGCACCGTCGCCGCCAGTCTGCTCGCCGGGATCGGCGCCGCCGCGGTCGGGGTGACCCTCGCCCACGCCCTGTGGTCCTGACCGCACCCGTCGCGGCGGACTTGTCCCCCGCCCGTGGCCCCGGCCGCGCATCCGCGGATCCCGGGGCGGGGTCGGTCGCGCCCGGCGGCCCCGTCCGGACCTACCCTTCTGCCCGTGCAGACGCCGATCCCTTCCCGCCGCGGCGCCGCCCGGCCCGCCCCCTGCGTCCCGCCGACCCCGCACCGCCATCCGCACCGCCATCCGCACCGCCAGTCGACCTGGCAGTCGACCTGGCAGTCGATCGGCCGTTCCGGTTGTCGCTCGGGGCGCCGCGGGCGGAACCCGCCGCTGTCCGCGCCGGTGGCCCTGGCCGTGGCCGTGGCCCTGGTGGGCGGGCTGCTCGCCGGCTGCCACTCCGGCAC
>NZ_JAMQQF010001008.1 GCF_023716945.1 Frankia sp. AiPs1
GCGCCGGCGCCGGCGCGGCGCCGACCGAGGTCGCCCGGACCCGCCGCCGCCGGGCGAACACCAGGGCGACGGAACCGGCGGCGACACCGAGGACCAGCCAGCCGGCTACCGCGTCGAGCAGGTAGTGGTTGGCGGTCGACATGACGACGAAGAACGTGGCCGCGGGATAGAGCACCCCGAGGATCCGGGTCACCGTCCGGCGCCCGAAGCGCACGAGCAGGAACCCGCACCACAACGACCAGGCGCAGTGCAGCGACGGCAGCGCCGCGTACTGGTTGGTGATGCCTTCCAGGCCGTTCGGTGCGGCGCTGGCGGTCCCGGTCCACCAGCCCCAGCCCGCGAAGTGCGACATGGTGTCGGTGTACGAGGTGCCGGTGAGCAGCCGGGGCGGCGCCGTCGGGAACAGGAAGAACCCGACCAGGCAGATCAGCGTGGTCACCACGAGCGTCCAGCGCGCCTGCGCGTAGTGCCGGGTGTGCCGGCGGTGCGTCCACACCAGCAGGCCCGGCGTGACCACGAAGTGCAGCGTCGCGTAGTAGTAGCAGCACGCCACCGCCAGCACCGGGACGCTCTGCAGCCATCGGTTGAGGCTGAGCTCGATGTCGAGGTGCAGGAAGGTCTCGAATCGCACCAGGTCGTGGCCCATCCGCATCGCCTCGCCGGCGGAGGCGTCGGCGACGGAGCGGGTCCCGGTGTACGAGTAGTACAGGACGGCCAACATCAGCAACTCGACCCACCAGACCGGCAGACCGGTGGTCTGGTTACGCAAGCGCCTCACGATGCACCTCTCGAACGTCGCACTCTTCCCAAAGATCGCACTCTTCTCAAAGATCGCGCTCTTCCCCGACCGTCGGGACAGCCGCGGCCAGCAGCCCGAACACGGCCGGCATGCGAGCCGCGCGCGTCGGCCCAGGCCGGTCGCGGCCCACCGGGTTGCCGGGGCAGCGCACACTTCATGCTTCCACTCAACAGCATGGGCCGGTTGGTGCCGTCACGGGTCGATGCATGACCGGGTTCGGTGGGAAATCGCCTGACTTCTTGCGCGCGCGTCGCTGCGGTCCGCGTCCTCCCGGCCCGGGCCGGCCGGGGCGTCGAGGCGCGCCG
>NZ_JAMQQF010001009.1 GCF_023716945.1 Frankia sp. AiPs1
GGCGAGAGCCGCGCCGCCGGTCGGGACGACAATCCCGGGCACGCGGACGGCCGCCGCGGCCACCTGGATGGGCAGCGTGGGCGCGGCCGCCTCGATGGGCCGCACAGACACCACAGCCGGCCGGACCACACCCAGCCGGACCGCACCCGGCCGGACCTCGACGACGCCACCGCCGAGGCGGTCGGCCGGCTCAGCGAGGCGCTGGAGTGGGTGGAACGGGCCCGCGGTGCGCTGTATGAGTTCCATCAGCTCTCCGGGCGGGCGGACCTCACCCTGACAAAGGCGATCACCGGGCTGGAGGACGCCGGACATGCCCGGATCGCCGGATTTGTCCGCAACGAGCTGTACGGGCGCAACGTGCTCGACGGACGCTGGACCTTCCAGATCGTCGAGGAGTACGACGGGCTGTACTACCGGCCCTTCGCCGAGGTGGACGAGGAGGTCCGGCGGCGGCTCACCGACGGAATGCGCCACGTCCACGAGGCCCGGATGAAGGCGCGCGAGCGCGCCCGGGCCGGCCGCGACCTGTGGGGCCCCGGCGCCTGAGCGGCGTCACCCCCGCCGGCGACCAGGATGCGGACCGCCCCGACGAGCCGGCCCCGCAGACCCTGAAGCACGGCGAGATGCTCCGCGCGTTCAACGATGTCGAGTGCCGCCGCCGCCCCCGCCCGATCTCCCGTGGCGAGCGCCGCCCGGACCCGGACCAGGGCACAGCCCCGCACGGCGTCGAGACCGCCTGACCGCGCCGCGTCCGGGGAGGCCCCGGGCGCCGAGGCCGTCGAGGACACCCGCGACACCGGGAACACCGAGGCCGCCGGAAACGCCAAGAACGCCGGAGACACCAGAGACACCAGAGACACCAGAGACGCCGGAGCCGGCAGGGACGCCGGGGAAATCGGCACCGGTGGCGGCGGCTTGGCCTCGTCGGCCAGGACGTCGGCCAGGCGCAACTGCCATCGCCGCAGCTCGTCGATGCTCGCGAGGAGTCGCGGACGGCAGTGCAGCAGCCCCGCCCAGGTGCCGGCCGGGCTCGCGGCCGGCGAGCCGGCTCCGACGATCTCGGCCCGCAGCGGGTGCGGGCCGGTCAGCCGCAGGGCCTGCGC
>NZ_JAMQQF010000100.1 GCF_023716945.1 Frankia sp. AiPs1
GGCCCGGCGTCCGCCCGCCCGCCGCCGGGTGGACGCGCAGCCGCCGCAGAGTCCTGCGCAGGCCCGGCGGCGTCCTCGCGCTCGGCGTCCCGATGACGACCGGCAGCGTCCTGCTCGCGGTCGTCCTCCTCGCGGACGGCCTCCCCGCGGACGGCCTCCCCGCGGTGGAGAGCCCCGCGGTCGGGATCCTGGTGGCGACCGACTTCGTCGCCGCGACCGCCCGCCGCCTGCGCCATCAACATTCCGTCCGCAATTCCATCCGCATCGTCGTCGGGGTCGGGACCGGCGCCGGCGCCGGGGGCGAACGGGCCCAGCGGGCTACTGGCGTAGTCCGCGCCATCCGGATAATCCGGGTCGTCGCCGTGGTAATCGACCTCCGCGGGATCATCTGCCTCGTCGTGGTCGCCGCCACCCCGGACCTCCGGCGACCCGATGTCCCCCACCTCGACGGCACTCGACCCGCCCGTGGCGTGGCCGGCGTCGGCGGCAGGCCGGCCCCCCGAAACCAGGCCGTCCGCGCTGCCGGCCATGGCGTCATCCCGCTGGCCACCGGACGCCGGCGACGGACCCGTCGCCGGCGATACGGCGAAGCCGGCCGCCCGCAGCGCGTCGTCGTCGACGCCGAGCGCGATCGTCCCGGCCTCGCCCGAGCCCCACGCCCTGCCCCGCCTCCACGCCTCGACTGCCGGTGCAACGCCCTGTCCCGCCTCGACGCCCCACCCCGCCCCGACGCCCCGCCCCGCCCCGACGCCCCGCGCCGACCCAGCACCCTGCGCCGGCCCGACGTCGAGGTTCGACTCAACATCCAGATTCGGCCCAACATCCAGGTTCGGCCATGGGAGCCGCGCATGCCCGGCGCGATCGGCGTACTCGCCGGATGCCGCTGCCACCGGGTCGGCGGGCGGCGCCCCGTGCGGATACTCGCCCGGACTGTGGCGCTCCTCCGGCACGAGCAGATCCGGATAGTCCAGGCGCCGGGAATGCTCCAGCTCCTGCGGGTACAGGCGCCGGCCGCCGTCCCGCCGCGGGTCGCCTGGGTCCGCCTCGGAGGCCGGCTCGACACGGCGGGGCCAGGCAGGCTCGGCGCGGCCCGGGTGGTCCGGATCCGCGAAGTCGGCCTCGTCGGCGGGCTCGGCGCGACGACCGGGGTCAGCCCGACGGGTCGGCTCGGCCAGATACTCGGGATCGGCGGCGTGGCGCCGGATGGCGGGTGGGTAGGGCTCGCCGCGGAAATCGTCGGTCAGCTCGCCGCGCCAGTGCCCCCCGTCGTAGCCGTCTGCCGCGGACGGGTCAGTGCCGACTGCACCCGCCGCCGCGTCCCCGAAGGCGTCGGCGGCGGGGCCGAGGGCATCGGCCTCACCGCCGAGGGTGGCGTCGGCATAGGGCGCGCTGGCGACATATGGGGAGCTGTCGGCGTAGGAGGCGGCGTCGCCATAGGAAGCGGCGTCGGCGTAGGAGGCGGCGTCGACGGTGGGGCCTGGGGTGCCGTCGGTGTGGCGAGCGTCCGCGGTGCCGGCACGATCGCGTCCCGTGGGGGCGTACGGGTTGGCCGGCGGGGCAGGGCTCAGCGGCGGCACCCCGAATCCGCGCACCCCCACCGGCACGGACTCGTCCCAGTCCGCGCCGGCCCCGGGGGCGGCCTCACCGCCCGTCTCGGGGCGCCCGCCGGAGCCGTGGGTGCGCTCGGGCGGATCGAAGTAGTACCCGGGGACACGGCCGGCCGGCTGCGGATCCCAGCCGCGGAGCTGGTCGTCACGCTGCGGCCCGGGGTCCCGCCCCGACCGTTCGAAGGCCCCCTCGCCCCGACCCGCCCGGTCCTGCACCGCCCTGTCTCGCCCCGCCGGGCCCCGCGCCGCCAGGTCCTGCGCCGCCAGGTCCTGCGCCGCCAGGTCCTCGGAATGGTCCGGTCCCCGCCAGGCCGAATAGCCGTCCGCGCCGTAAGGATCCAGCCCGGCCTGTGGCCCCCGCGGCTCAGGGCCCGGCTCGCCGCCGCCGACCGCGAGCGGATCCGGGCCCGACAGGTCGGCTGCCAACGGGTCCGGATCCAACGGGTCCGGACCCAGCGACTCCGGACCCAGCGACTCCGATTCCAGGGGATCGGGAACCAGGGGGTCGGGAACCAGGTGGTTCGGCGGGCCGGGGCGCGACCCGCCGGGCGGGAACCAGCTTCCCCGGCCGCGGGGCGCGGGATCGCGACGTGACTGGAACATCGGGTATCGATCCTCCTCGCCGCCGGGCGGCGGGACCGGGGGGGTCATCGCGAGGTACCGGCGTTACTCACTTACGGCCGGCGGTCCAGTTCAGCCCCCAGCCGTAAGCCTGGTCGAGCTCACGGTGACCACTGACGTACCGGACCTCGCGGCTGACGGTGAAGTCGTTGCCGGTGTTGGTCAGCAGCGCGATCGCGCACATCCGGGCGCCGCCGGCCTGCTCGTCGAGGCGTACCTCGATCGGGGCACCCTGGGCGGGCGTCAGGGTTACCACCGCGTCGGCCTGGTCGAACGAGGCCACGCCCTGATAGATGAAGGCGAACACGAGCAGCCGGCGGATCTGGCCGATCTGCGCGAGGTTGACGTAGAGGTTCTCGCCGCCCGCGGTGGCACCGGTCCGGTCGTCCGCGTCGAGGTTGACGTAGGGCGGGCCGTCGAACGAGCCGAACGCGTCGCCGAGCGCCTGCACCACGCCGGAACGGCCGTCGGCGAGCTCGAACAGCGCGGCGAGGTCCAGGTCGGCGCCGCCACCGGCGGCGGCGCCGAGCACCCGCTTGAGGAAGCCGCCCTTCTGCTGCTGGCCCCCGGACGGGTTCTGGTTCCAGTTGAGGTTGACGTGCAGCCGACCGCCGCCGCCCTGCTTGCTCAGCGACACCGACGGCGCGGCCTTCGTCAGCGTCACCTTGCTCAGCGAGACCGGTCCGGAGCCGGCCGGTGGCGTGCTGGGACGCTTGGTGTAGTCGATGCCCATGGTCCGCTCCTTCGCGGTTGCCGGATTGATGATCTGCGATCGGTGGGCGGACACGACCGGTGGGTGGACGGTCTCCGGCTGCGCCCCGCCCGGCCAACTCCGATGTCGCCCCGACGACGTCGCCCCGACGATGTCACATCGGCGGTGGACCACTCCAGAGCGCAGCATCCGCCGGATGCACGGGACCCGCCGGTGGCCTGTCCACCGCTGGCCGGCCCCGGCCGGTCGCGCCGGTGTTACAGCGGCGCGCCCACCGCCTCACGCGGCTGGCCCTGGCCACCCTCGCCCCCGGCGGAGCCGGTGGCGTCGGGGTCGGCGTCGGCGTGCCGGCGGCGGTGGCGGATGGAGGACACCAGCGCCAGGCCGATGAAGGCCACCCCGACCAGGCCGGTGACGATCTCCGGGACCTCGGTCTCGATCGAGATGGCGAGGATGATCGCCAACGCGCCGATCGCGTAGTGCGCGCCATGCTCGAGGTAGATGTACTCGGACAGGGTGCCGCGCCGGACGAGGTACACGGTCAGCGACCGGATGTACATCGCGCCGATGCCCAGGCCGGTCGCGATGACGAAGATGTTCTGGGAGATCGCGAACGCGCCGACGACGCCGTCGAACGAGAACGACGCGTCGATGACCTCGAGGTAGAGGAACAGGAAGGCAGCCGCCCTGCCGGTGGCGAGCACCAGCTTCGGCTGCCCGGAGGACCTCGGGGCGCCGGTCGTCCGCCCGGCCCCCTCGGCCGCCACACCGTCGGTCGCCACACCGTCGGCGTCGGCGTCCTCGTCATCCTCGGCGCCGACTCCGCGCGACTCGAAGAACTCGCCGAGGCCCCGCACGCCGAGGTAGGTGGCCATGCCCGCGACGCCCGCGGTCAGCACCTGCTGGGTGTGGTCACCGGAGAACGCCTCGCCCACGACGAGCAGCGCGACGAGGCCGATCACGGTCGGGATCACGTCGAGCTGGCCGGCGCGGCGCAGCGGCTCCTCCAGCTTCTTGATCCACTGGACCTCCCGCTCGGTGTCGAACAGGAAGTCCAGGAACAGCATGAACAGGAAGATCCCGCCGAAGGCGGCGATCGCCGGGTGCGCGTCGCCGAGCTTCTCGGCGTACTGCGCACTGTCGTTGAGCGCCAGGTCGAAGACCTTGACCGGGCCGAGGTGCGCGGTCAGCGCCACGATGATGATCGGGAAGAGCAGTCGCATGCCGAACACGGCGATGATGACGCCCAGCGTCAGGAAGAGCTTTTGCCAGAAGGCGCTCATCCGGCGCAGGATCGTCGCGTTGATGACCGCGTTGTCGAAGGAGAGGCTGATCTCGAGCACGGCGAGGATGGCGACGATGGCCGCGTCCCGGGGGCTGCCGATCACCCCCGCTCCGGCCACCCCGATCGCGGTGATCGCCAACGACCACCCGAAGATCCGCAAGGCGTGCACGCCCATCAACACCTTTCCGGACCGATCGCCAGACTCCGGTCGCGCTGCACGGGCGGATCCGCGGTCCGTCGGATCCCGCCGCGTCGCCTGAACCCGCCGGAGACCGCGTCGGCCCGCGGCCGGTTGGCCCGGAGCGGCGGTCAGCGGCATCGTAGCTGTTCATCCGGTGGGTGCGACCTGACAAATGGGTTACACCGGATAGGTCGCGCCCTACCCGCGCACTACCTCCACACACGCCGGGTGATGAAGGCACTGCGCTGCCGCTGCCGGCCGTCCCGGGCCGACGACGGCTCCTCGGGATGGTCGGTGCCGGTCCTGTGACCGGCGCCGGCCGTCCCCGCCGCCGGGCCCGCGGCCCGGCGTGCCGCACGTGCTGCGAACCCGGGTCAGACGTTGACGCCGAAGTCGCGGGCGATGCCGGCCAGACCCGAGGCGTAGCCCTGGCCGACGGCGCGGAACTTCCAGTCCGATCCGTGCCGGTAGACCTCGCCGAACACCATGGCCGTCTCGGTGGAGGCGTCCTCGGTGAGGTCGTAGCGGGCGATCTCGGTGCCGCCGGCGCCGTTGACGATGCGGATGAAGGCGTTGCGGACCTGGCCGAAGTTCTGCTGGCGCGAGTCCGCGTCGTAGATGGAGACCGGGAACACGATCTTGTCGATCTCCGTGGGCAGCGACGTGAGGTTCACGGAGATGGCCTCGTCGTCGCCCTCGCCCTCACCGGTGAGGTTGTCACCCTGGTGCTCGATCGCGCCTTCGGGGCTCTTGAGGTTGTTGAAGAAGACGAAGTGCCCGTCCGAGACGACCTTGCCGTCGGCCCGGCACGCGATGGCGCTGGCGTCGAGGTCGAAGTCGGCGCCGGTCGTGCTGCGCACGTCCCAGCCGAGGCCGACCACGATGTTGGTCAGGCCGGGCGCCTCCTTGGACAGCGACACGTTGCCGCCCTTGCTGAGACTGACTCCCACTGTGTTCCTCCTGCTGTGCGTCGACTGCGTTGTCTGGGGCCGCACCCGAGCCGGGCGGCGGCCGCTGCCGGAAGCGCGGCCCGCCCCCGGATGTCCCGGATACCCCGGCGGCCGGGCGCCGGCAGCCTACTGCGCGGCGCGAACGGCACGGTGACTCTCCGCCTGCGGAGGCCACGCGCCGGAGTACGTGTGCTCTGCGGGACGAACGAGTCACGCGCGAGGTTCCCACCACCGGCCCGGCGGCGGCCGCCCGCCCGACCCGATCCGGTATACCGGGCTACCGGTCCGCCCGCCGTCGCGTGGCCGACAGGACCCGGACCAGCCCGCGATGACCCGATCGGGCGGTCACTTCACCTGCCGGAAACGCAGGTGGAACACGACCCGACCGGTCACCCAACGCAACAACAACGCGAGCCGGACCCGCCGGAACCGCTCCGGGCCCGGCACTGTCACCGGTACGGCAGCGAATGTGCACGCCGGACGGCACAACAGACGAGGTTCGGACGTTCGTGGGCGCAGCAACTGGGGAACATCGGCTTCGGCAGGAACCATCCGGACGGGGCAGGCGGACCCACCCCAACGCCAACAATCACCCATCCGGTGGCCGCGGGCAGTTCACGCAGAGGTGTCGTTATTCGCCACGTGCAGGGCGGACCATTGAGGTGTGGTTCGTCTGGATAAGGTCGCCATGATGATCGGACGTTCAGTAGGCCGGGTTGTCATCTCCGATGTGACCCCGGTCGTGTCGTGTGGGCAGTGGCCCGCGCGCGCGGTCGTGGGCGAGAACCTCACCGTCGGTGCGACCGTGTTCCGGGAGGGTCACGACCTCACCGGCGCCAACGTCGTGCTGTCGGGTCCTGACGGCCAGGGCACGCCGTTCATCCGCATGCGTTCGGCGGGCTCCGGCACCGACCGGCTCGAAGCGGAGATCACCGCCGGCGACGAGGGCCTGTGGGGATACCGCGTCGAGGCGTGGTCCGATCCGGTCGCCACCTGGCGGCACGGCATCGAGCTCAAGGTCGGTGCGGGGCAGGATGTCGGCGAGCTCGCGGTCGACATCGAGGACGGCGCGCGGCTGCTGCTGCGGGCGCTGCCGGGCGTGCCGGAGGGCCGGCGGGCCGAGATAGCCCGGGCGGTGGCCGCGCTGCGCGACGACACCCTCGACGATCCGCACGAGCGGATCGCCGCCGCCCTGGATCCACGGCTGACCAGCCTGCTGGACGCCTTCCCGCTGCGCGAGCTGGTGACCCGCTCCTCCTTGTACCGGATCTGGGTCGACCGGCCCCGGGCGCTGTACGGGAGCTGGTACGAGATGTTCCCGCGCTCGGAGGGGGCGACCCTCGACCCGCCGCGCTCGGGGACCTTCCTCACCGCCACCAAGCGCCTGCCGGCGATCGCGGCGATGGGCTTCGACGTGGTGTACCTGCCGCCGATCCACCCGGTCGGCGAGGTCAACCGCAAGGGTCCGAACAACACCCTCGTTCCCGGCCCGGACGACCCCGGCTCGCCCTGGGCGATCGGCAGCGAGCACGGCGGCCACGACGCCGTGCACCCGGACCTGGGCACGATCGAGGACTTCGACCTGTTCGTCGCGCGGGCCCGCTCCCTGGGCATGGAGATCGCCCTGGATCTCGCCCTGCAGTGCGCACCGGACCATCCGTGGGCGAAGCACCACCCGGAGTGGTTCGTCGTGCGCAGTGACGGTTCCATCGCGTACGCGGAGAATCCGCCGAAGAAGTACCAGGACATCTACCCGCTGAACTTCGACACCGACCCGACCGGGCTCTACCAGGAGATCCTGCGGGTCGTCCGGCACTGGACCGCACACGGAGTGCGAATCTTCCGGGTGGACAACCCGCACACGAAGCCGGTCGAGTTCTGGGAGTGGCTCATCGGCCAGGTGAAGGCGACCGAGCCGGACGTGCTGTTCCTCGCGGAGGCGTTCACCCGGCCGGCGATGATGCACACCCTCGCCAAGGTCGGCTTCACCCAGTCGTACACGTACTTCACCTGGCGCAACCAGAAGTGGGAGCTGGAGGAGTACGCCCGCGAGCTGATCGACGCCGCCCACTACATGCGGCCGAACTTCTTCGTGAACACCCCGGACATCCTGCCGGGCTACCTACAGGAGGGCGGACCGGCGGCGTTCCGGATCCGGGCGGTGCTCGCGGCCACGATGTCGCCGACCTGGGGCGTCTACGCCGGGTACGAACTGTACGAGAACACCGCGGTGCGCCCGGGCGGCGAGGAGTACCTCGACTCGGAGAAGTACGAGTACCGGCCGCGGGACTGGGTGGCGGCCGAGCGGGAGGGCCGTTCGCTGGCGCCCTACCTGACCCGGCTCAACCAGATCCGTCGCGCCCACCCGGCGCTGCACTGGCTGCGCAACCTGCACCTGCACCACGCCGACGGCGACGAGATCATCGTCTACTCCAAGCGGCTGGCGGACGTCGACGATCCGGGCGGATCAGCCGGACCGGCCGGTCCGGGCGGGTCAGCCGGTCCGGGCGGGTCGGTGCAGCGTGCCGACACCGTCCTCGTCATCGTCAACCTCGACCCGCACGAAACGCGGGAGACCACGGTGCGCCTCGACATGCCCGCCCTCGGCCTCGGCTGGGACGACTCCTTCGACGTGACCGACGAGATCACCGGGCAGACCTTCCAGTGGGGCCGGGACAACTACGTCCGGCTAGACCCGTCCGTCGAGCCCGCGCACATCCTCACCGTGCGGGCCCGGTCGTGATGGAACCGGAGCCGCTGAGCGAGCCCATCGGCGACGACACCCCCCGCCCGGCCCCCGCCGGTCCCGTCGGGGAGCCGTCCCGCGACCCGTACTGGTTCAAGCGCGCCGTGTTCTACGAGGTGCTCATCCGGGGCTTCGCCGACTCCAACGGCGACGGCACCGGCGACATCCGCGGCCTGATCTCCAAGCTCGACTATCTGGAGTGGCTCGGCGTCGACTGCCTGTGGCTGCTGCCGATCTACTCCTCGCCGCTGCGCGACGGCGGTTACGACATCAGCGACTACTTCCAGATCCTGCCCGAATTCGGCGACCTGGGGGACTTCGTCAGTCTCGTCGACGAGGCGCACCGTCGCGGCATCCGGATCGTCGCCGACCTGGTGATGAACCACACCTCCGACGCCCACCCGTGGTTCCAGGCGTCCCGGTCGGATCCGGAGGGGCCCTTCGGGGACTTCTACGTCTGGTCCGACACGGACGAGCGGTATCCCGAGGCGCGGATCATCTTCGTCGACACGGAGAAGTCGAACTGGTCCTGGGACCCGGTGCGCGGCCAGTACTACTGGCACCGCTTCTTCTCCCACCAGCCCGACCTGAACTACGACAACCCCGATGTCCAGGAGGCGATGCTGGAGGTCCTGCGCTTCTGGCTGGACCTCGGCATCGACGGTTTCCGGCTCGACGCGGTGCCCTACCTCTACGTGCGGGACGGCACGAACGGCGAGAACCTGCCGGAGACCCACGAGTACCTGCGACGGGTCCGCAAGGAGGTCGACGCCAAGTACGCCGACCGGGTGCTGCTCGCCGAGGCCAACCAGTGGCCCTCCGACGTCGTCGAGTACTTCGGCAACGACGACGAGTGCCACATGGCGTTCCATTTCCCCCTGATGCCGCGCATCTTCATGGCGGTGCGCCGCGAGTCGCGCTATCCCATCTCCGAGATCCTCGCCCAGACGCCGCAGATCCCGCCGAACTGCCAGTGGGGCATCTTCCTGCGCAACCACGACGAGCTCACCCTGGAGATGGTGACCGACGACGAGCGCGACTACATGTGGGCGGAGTACGCCAAGGACCCCCGCATGAAGGCGAACATCGGCATCCGCCGCCGGCTGGCCCCGCTGCTGGACAACAGCCGCGACCAGATGGAGCTGTTCACCGCCCTGCTGCTGTCGCTGCCGGGTTCTCCGGTGCTGTACTACGGCGACGAGATCGGCATGGGCGACAACATCTACCTCGGCGACCGGGACAGCGTGCGGACCCCGATGCAGTGGTCGCCCGACCGCAACGCGGGCTTCTCCACGTCCGACCCGGCCCGGCTCTACCTACCCCTGATCATGGACCCGGTGTACGGCTTCCAGGCCCTGAACGTCGAGGCCGGGCAGCGGATGCCGACGTCGTTCCTGGCCTGGACGAAGCGGATGATCGAGGTGCGCAAGCGCCATCCCGTCTTCGGTCTGGGTACGTACGAGGAGCTGGCCGCGTCCAATCCGTCGGTCTTCGCGTACGTGCGCGAATTCGGCGACGATCGGGTGCTGTGCGTCGCGAACCTGTCCCGCTTCGCCCAGCCGGTGGAGCTGGACCTGCGCCGGTTCGAGGGATTGATGCCCGTCGAGCTGCTCGGCCGGGTGCACTTCCCGCCGATCGGCGAGCTCCCTTACCTTCTGACGTTGCCCGGACACGGACATTACTGGTTCGCGTTGACCGTACCGGGGGAATTCACCCCCTAGCCCGCTGGGGCGGACGGGGGGAGAGTAGAGCGCTAGACCCGGCCCCGGCGACGGCGACCGGGTCCGGTGAGAACGGCGGGCCGGCGGGGCAGACCGTGGGGCCGGCCGGCGGGAACACCGAGGTCGCCGCGGTGGTACGCGCGCGATGTGGCCGACGAAAGGTAACTTTCGGGACATTCGACGTTAGGTGCACACGATGATCGTCGAGCACAGGTATCGGGAGGTCGAGGATGGGTGACCACCACGCCGAACTGACCGGCCTGCTGACCGACTGGCTTCCCCGACAGCGTTGGTTCGCCGGCAAGGGCCGCGGCGCCGGGCACATCCACATCCGCCGCGACACCACCGTCTTCGAGCCGCTTCGGCTCCTCGTCGTCGACGTGGACTACGACCACGGGCCGCCGGACCACTACCAGGTTCCCCTGGTGGTCCGCACCGACGCCCCCTTCGGCCACGAGGGCTTCCTGATCGGCGAGTGCGCCGGCGGGCTGGTGTACGACGGGCTGCACGACCCCGACGGCAGCGCCGCCCTGTTGCAGTTCCTCGGCCGCTCGGCGCGTCGGGACGACCTCGTCGCCGAGACGACGCGGACGCTCGACGACCTGCCCGCGCACGCCGTCGGCGCGGAACAGTCCAACACCTCGATCATCTACGGTGACGCCTACATCCTGAAGGTCTTCCGCCGGCTCTGGCCGGGCGTCAACCCGGACCTGGAGGTCACCCGGGCCCTCGCCGACGTCGGCAGCACGCACGTCGCCGCCCCGGTCGCCTGGTTCTCCGGGGAGATCGAGGGACAGCAGACCACGCTCGGTTTCCTGCAGGAGTACCTGCGCAGCGGGACCGAGGGCTGGCGACTGGCGCTGGCCAGCGTGCGCGACCTCTACGCCGAGGCCGACCTGCACGCCGACGAGGTCGGCGGGGACTTCGCCGCGGAAGCCGAGCGGCTCGGCGCGGCCACCGCCGAGGTGCACGCCGACCTGGCCCGGGCACTGCCGACGAGCCAGCCCACCGCCGACGCGCTGCGCGCCCTGGTGACGTACCTGCACGGCCGCCTCGACGTCGCCGTCGAGGCCGTCGCCGAGCTGCGGCCCTTCGAGGCCGCCGTGCGCAAGTCCTACGACGAGCTCACCGGCGCGGCGCCGGCGGTCGTCCATCCCCGGGCGTTCCAGCGACTGCACGGCGACCTGCATCTCGGCCAGGTGCTGCGGGTCGACTCCGGCTGGGTGCTGTTCGACTTCGAGGGCGAACCGGCCCGCCCGGTCGCCGAGCGGGTGGGGTTGGAGTCGCCGCTGCGCGACGTCGCCGGGATGCTGCGCTCGTTCGACTACGCCGCTCGCTCGATGCTGCTGGAGCGGGGCGACGAGCCCGCGCTGGTCTACCGGGCGCAGGAGTGGGCCGACCGCAACCGGGAGGCGTTCTGCCGGGGGTACGGCGCCGCGTCCGGTCGCGACCCGCAGCAGGACGCGGCGATGCTGCGCGCGTTCGAACTCGACAAGGCCGTCTACGAGGTGCTCTACGAGGCGCGCCACCGGCCGGGGTGGATCGGCATCCCGATGGCCTCGGTCGAGCAGCTCACCCAGACCCACCCACCGGCCGGATGAGCGGGAGCGGGCGGACCGACCCGCCGGCCGGTGCGCCGGACCATGATCCCCATCGCGGAGAGAGAGGCAGGGGTGTCCCAGTGAACAGCGGCGACGTCAACAACGGCACGGCGCGGACGGGACACCGCGGCGCCGGGCAGATCACCGGCCGACCGGACGCCGATCCGGCGAGCGCATCGGCCCGCGACCGCACGGGCCGGGTGGCCCTGGCCGACCGGGTACCGGGACGCCTGCCCGACCTGGACGGTTCGGCGGCCGACGCGCCGGCGGCGGCCGGCGACCAGCCGACCCCGAGCGGTCCCGACGCGACCCCCAAGCCGGTGACGTCCCCCGGCACCAGCACCTACACCGGCACCGGCAGTGACATCGGCAGTGACATCGGCACCGGCTCCGGCCCCCTTGCCGCCACGGCGGCGCCGGCCGAGCCGCTCGGCCTGCCGCGCGACGATCTGGAACGGCTCGTCAACGGCACCCACCACGACCCGCACGCGCTGCTCGGGGCGCACCCGGCCGGCGACGCGACCGTCGTGCGGGTGCTGCGACCCGACGCGAGCGCCGTGATCGTGCTCGTCGGCGAGGACCGCCACCCGGCGACCCGACTGCACAGCGGCGGGGTGTTCGCCGTGGCTCTGCCGGGGGTCCTGCCCGACTACCGCGTCGAGGTGGCCTACCCGCACGGCTCCCACGTCGTCGACGACCCCTACCGGCACCTGCCGACCCTCGGCGAGATGGACCTGTACCTGATCAGCGAGGGCCGGCACGAGGAGCTCTGGAAGGTGCTCGGGGCGCACCTGCGCGAGCTGACGACCCCGGGCGGCGCGACCGTCACCGGGGTGGGCTTCGCCGTGTGGGCGCCGTCGGCGCGAGGGGTGCGCCTGGTCGGCGACTTCGACTTCTGGGACGGCCGGGCCTTCCCGATGCGCTCGCTGGGCCACAGCGGCGTGTGGGAGCTGTTCGTGCCCGGCGCCGGCGTCGGGCTTCGGTACAAGTACGAGATCCTCGGCTTCGACGGGGTGTGGCGGCAGAAGGCCGACCCGATGGCGTTTCGCACCGAGGTTCCGCCCGCCACCGCGAGTGTCGTCACCCACTCGGACTACACCTGGGACGACCAGGACTGGCTCGACCAGCGCGCCCGCACGGCCTGGCACGCCGAGCCGATCAGCGTCTACGAGGTCCATCTGGGCTCGTGGCGGCGCGGGCTGTCCTACCGCGAGCTCGCCGACCAGCTCACCGCGTACGTCCTGGCCAACGGCTTCACCCACGTGGAGATGCTGCCCGTCGCCGAGCACCCGTTCGGCGGCTCCTGGGGCTACCAGGTGTCGGCGTACTACGCGCCGACCGCGCGCTTCGGCAGCCCGGACGAGTTCCGCCACCTCGTCGACACGCTGCACCACGCCGGCATCGGCGTGATCGTCGACTGGGTGCCGGCCCACTTCCCCCGGGACTCCTGGGCACTGGGCCGCTTCGACGGCACGCCGCTGTACGAGCACCCCGATCCGCGCCGAGGCGAGCAGCCCGACTGGGGGACCTACGTCTTCGACGTCGGCCGCAACGAGGTGCGCAACTTCCTCGTCGCCAACGCGCTGTACTGGTTCGAGGAGTTCCACATCGACGGCCTGCGCGTCGACGCCGTGGCCTCGATGCTCTACCTCGACTACTCCCGCCCCGACGGCGGCTGGGTGCCGAACGTGCACGGCGGCCGGGAGAACCTCGAGGCGGTGGCGTTCCTGCAGGAGACCAACGCGACGGTCTACCGGCGGTTCCCGGGCGTCATGATGATCGCCGAGGAGTCGACGGCCTGGCCGGGCGTCACCCGCCCCACCCACCTCGGCGGGCTGGGTTTCGGCTTCAAGTGGAACATGGGCTGGATGCACGACACGCTGGACTACAACTCCCGCCAGCCGGTGCACCGCAGCTACCACCATCACCAGATGACGTTCTCGATGGTCTACGCCTACTCGGAGAACTTCGTCCTGCCGTTCAGCCACGACGAGGTCGTCCACGGCAAGGGATCGCTGCTGCGCAAGATGCCGGGCAACCGGTGGGAGCAGCTCGCCAACCTGCGCGCGCTCTACGCCTACATGTGGGCGCATCCCGGCAAGAAGCTGCTGTTCATGGGCTGCGAGTTCGGCCAGGACAACGAGTGGAGCGAGGCCGCCTCGCTCGACTGGCCGCTGCTGAGCGACCCGCCGCACCGAGGCGTGGCAAACCTGGTGGCGGACCTCAACGAGGTGTACCGGTCCACCCCGGCGCTCTACCGTCGGGACAGCGACCCGAACGGCTTCTCCTGGATCGACGCCAACGACACCGCCAACAACGTGTTCTCGTTCCTACGCTGGTCGGACGGGACCTCCGCGGGCGGCCAGCCGAACGCGGCCGGTCTGACCGCAGTCGTCACTCCGAACGCGGCGACCCCGAACGCGGCGATCCGGTACGGGGCCGATGGGGCGGGGCAGTCGGCGGCCGGCGGCAACCCGGCGGGCGTGGATGCGGCGGACGGCGGGGTCCTGGCCTGCGTCACGAACTTCGCCGGAATCGTCCACCACGGCTACCGCCTCGGCCTGCCCTTCCCCGGCCGCTGGCGGGAGGTCCTCAACTCGGACGGGCAGCGCTACGGCGGCGGCAACATCGGCAACTTCGGCGCCGTGCAGGCCGTCGAGGAGCCCCACCACGGCCTGCCCGCCTCCGCGACCCTCACGCTGCCGCCGTTGGGCACCGTCTGGTTCCGCTACGACCCCGACACCGCCGACTCCCCCGGTTCCTCGGCATGAGGGCCTGACCGGGGTCGGCGTCTCGTCGGCGGGGCGGGGACCGCGGCCAGCCGGGCCGCGGTCGCACCAGATCATGATCCGAACAAAGCCATGAGCCGAACAGGGCCGTGATCCGAGCAGGGCCGCGCTCGGAACAGGGCTGCGTTCAGAACAGGGCCGCGGCGAGGGAGCGGCGGGCGGGGGCGACGGCGGGTTCGGCGTCGCCGAGGGCCTGGAACAGGTCGACGAGGTGGGCTCGCGCCTGCTCTCGCTGCGGGCCGAAGGTGCGCCGCACGACCTCGACGAGACCGGCCAGCGCGCCGGCCACATCGCCCTGCGCGATCCCCAGGTCCGCCGCGGCGATCGCGGCGTCGACGTCATCGGGATCGGCCGCGAGTCGCCTGCGGATGTCCGCCGGGTCGTGGTCGCGCACCCGCCGCAGCAGCTCGGCGCGGGCCAGGCCGGTGAGCGCCTCCGCGTCCCCCGGCGCCTCGGCGAGGCGGACCCGGTAGGACTCGACCGCGGTGTCGATGTCGCCGCGGGCCAGCGCGCCCTCGGCCGCCGCCAGGTGCGGATCCTGAGCGGAATCGCCGGCCGCCGCGCCGGGCATCCCGCCCATCGCCTCGTCGACGAGGGAGAGCAACTGGTCGAGCCAGGTGCGCACCTCGCGCTCGGGGACGGCGCCGGTGAACTCGCCGATGATGCGGCCGCCGACGACGGCCTTCACCGCCGGGATGCCCTGCACCCCCGCCGCCTGGGCGAGGCCCGGGTTGGCGTCGACGTCGATCTTGGCGAGGACCCAGCGGCCGCCGTCGGCCAGCGCCAGCTTCTCGAGCACCGGGCTGAGCTGCTTGCACGGGCCGCACCAGGACGCCCAGAAGTCGAGCACGACCGGCACCTGCATCGAGCGGCTGACGACGTCGGTGGCGAAGCTCGCCTCGGTCACGTCGATGACTACGGGACCGGCGGACGCGTCACCGGCGCCGGCGCCGGGCTCGCCGGTCGCGCC
>NZ_JAMQQF010001010.1 GCF_023716945.1 Frankia sp. AiPs1
GCGCTGGTTGGCCCGGCGGGCCGCCGGAGCCCAGGCGGTCGGCTACGTCACCCGCGAGACGCTGCAACGCCGCTACCCACCGGCGGCCGGGGCGTTGACGGCCGTCTACGCCTACGGTCGCCTGAGCGCCGAGGACTTCACCGCGGCCCGGCCGCCGGGCGCCCGGCCGCCGGTGCCGGCGACCCTGGTGACGATCGGCTCCCAGGACCGCCGGTACAAGGGCCACGACATCCTGCTGGCCGCGGTCCGCCTGCTCGACGGGTGGGGGCACCGGCTGCGCGTCGTCATCGTCGGCACCGGCCGCCATCACGGCGCCCTCGTCCACGCCGCCCGACGTGCGGGTCTCACCGACGTCGTCGAGTTCGTGCCGGCGCTCGACCGGGCCGGTGTGCGCGCCGTGCTCGACGCCGCGGACCTGTTCGTCCTGCCGTCCCGGACGGAGGGCCTGCCCCGGGTGCTCATCGAGGCGATGGCCCGCGGAGTGCCCGCGATCGCCACCGCGGTCGGCGGGAACGTCGAGTTGCTTGCGCCGCAGGACCTCGTCCCGTCCGAGGATCCCGAACGGCTCGCCCTGCGGATCGCCGAGGTCCTCGCCTCACCCGGCACGCTCGCCGCCATGTCCGCGCGAAACCGCGCCGCCGCCGAGGACTACCGCGGCGACCGGTTGGCCGTGCGGGCGTCGGCCTTCTACACGGCGATCGCCGAGGACCCGTCGGCGTTCGCCGTGGATCCGCCGGTGGCCGGCGCTGCGGCGCCGCCCCCAGCGCGGGGGGTGCCGGCGGTCGTGACGCCGGCTGCATCGCCACCCGCGCGGACCCCTCAGCCGACGGGAAGACGATCATGACCCCGGATGCGACGTCGACCCCCGTCGGCACGGCACCTTCGCAGGGCACGGCACCGCCCCAGGGCACGACACCTCCGGACGGGGCGGAACCTCCGGACGGTGCGGCGTCTGTGGGCGCCTCGACGACCCGCGAGACGGCGCCGGTGGTGGCCACGTCCGCCCTGGAAACCACCGGACGGACGGCGCCCGGGGACACCCGCGTCGACCGGCGGCCGCAGGCGCCGGCCGGCACCGTCATCGAGTCCCGCCCCGTCGCCC
>NZ_JAMQQF010001011.1 GCF_023716945.1 Frankia sp. AiPs1
GTCCGGTCGGCCGCCTCACCGCCGCGCCCGCCGGTCCGGTCGGCCGCCCCACCGCCCCACCGCCGCTCCGATATCGGCCTGGACACCTTCTCGACGCTCGCCGCGCGCACGGCGTCGTCTGGCCCCGCCTGCGGCTAGGCTTGCCCGTGACGGGCAGATGAGCGGGCGTTCGTTCAGCTTGCCCCGGTCCGTCTTCGTTGGGGGAAACGGACGCCGGCCGGGATGGCGCGGCGGTCCGGTCGGTGGGCAGGGCGCCGGGGCATCGTCGTCGACGGCAGCGTCGTCGACGAGGTGAAGCCGCGTGCGCTCGCCCTGGACCAGAGGAGAGTGGTCATGCGCGCTTCGGTTTCCCGTGCCGGCACGGCGCACGTCGGTCGGCCGCCCGCCACGCCGGTTGCCTGCTGATGGCGGCCACGGTGGACGGCCGGCCCGTCGTCGAGCAGCGCGGGCTCTACTACGACGAGCTGGCCGAGGGGGTCGTGTACCGGCACCGGCCGGGCCGCACGGTGGGGGAGGCGGACAACACCCTGTTCACGACGCTGACGATGAACATGCAGGCGCTGCACCTCGACGAGGCCTGGAGCGCGACGCAGCCGTTCGGGCAGCGGCTGGTCAACAGCCTGTTCACGCTGTCGACGCTGGTGGGCCTGTCGGTGGCGCAACTGACCCAGGGCACGACGGTGGCGAACCTCGGCTTCGGCGCGGTGCGCTTCCCCGCGCCGGTGTTTGTGGGCGACACCCTCTACGCGGAGACGGTCGTGCGCAGCCGGCGGCTGTCGAGCAGCCGGTCGGACACGGGCGTCGTCGAGTTCGAGCACACGGCACGCAACCAGGACGGCGTGGTGGTGGCCATCGCGACCCGCTCGGCGCTGATGCTCCTTCGGCCCACGGGAACGCCGGGTTCGGCCTCGGCCGAGCGGGACGGGGCGCGTTCTGATGTCGGCTGAGCTCGGGGGCACGACGCTGCTGTTCTGCCCCGCGGACCGGCCGGATCGCTTCGCCCGGGCGGCGGACGCCGCGGACCTCGTCATCCTCGACCTGGAGGACGGCGTGGCCCCCCCGGCGCGGCCCGCGGCCCGGGCGGCGCTGGTGGCGGCCC
>NZ_JAMQQF010001012.1 GCF_023716945.1 Frankia sp. AiPs1
CGCCGCTGCCGCCGACGCTGCCGCCGCTGCTGCCGCAGTCGCGGTGCCCGGCTGGAGGGGCTCGCGCCGGGCGACCGCGATCGCGGCGGTGATCGCCACGATCGCCCGGTCGATCTCCCGTCGGGTCGTCGCCCAGTTGCTCACCGACAGGCGCATCGCCGCCCGGCCCCGCCACACCGTGCCGGTGACGTACGCCTCGCCGCCCGCCGTCACCGCCGTGGTGACCTGCCGGGTCAGCCGGTCGCCGCGGGCGGCCCCGGCCCGTCCGCCCTCGCCGTCGGTGTCCCCGCCGCCGTCGTCACCCGCCTGGGTGGCGTGGCCCAGGCCGTCGGGCTGCCCGACCAGGCGGGGGTGCGGGCAGTCCGGGCGGAGGTCCGAGTGGTCCGGGTGGGGGTCGTCCACCCGGATGAGGACCTGGTTGAGGGCGACGAGGGGGCCCGGGTGGGCGGGGTCACCGGTCGCGTTGAGCACCGTCACTCCCGGTAGGGCGGCGAGCCGGGTGGCGGCGTGGTCGGCGAGGTCGCAGCACCGGTCGACGAGGTCGCGCAGGCCAGCGCGGCCCAGCGAGCGCAGCGCCGCGTAGACGGCGAGGGCGCGGGCCCGCCGGCTGAACTCCGGCGTCCAGTCCACCGGGTCGAGCTGCCCCGCCGGGTCGAGCACGAAGTAGTCCGCCGAGGTCGACATCGCCCGCCGGTGCGCCACCCGGTCGGCGACCAGCGCGATCCCACAGTCGTAGGGGACGTTGAGCCACTTGTGCCCGTCGGTGGCCCACGACTCGGCGAGCTCGGCGCCGGCGACGAGCTCGCGCCGCGCCGGTGACCCCGACACCGCCGCCCAGAGGCCGAAGGCGCCGTCGACGTGCACCCAGGCGCCGTGGGCGTGGGCGATCGCGCAGATCTCGCCGAGCGGGTCGAAGGCGCCGGTGTTGACCTCCCCCGCCTGGGCGACGACGACCGTCGGTCGCTGCGGGGCACCGGTGGCGCCGGTGGCGCCGGTGGCGGTGGTAGCGGTGGCGCCGAGGGCGGCGCGCAGGGCGTCGGGACGCATCCGGCCGAGCCGGTCGGTGGCCACCTCGACGATCGCGCGGGTGCCGAAGC
>NZ_JAMQQF010001013.1 GCF_023716945.1 Frankia sp. AiPs1
CGACGGGGCACGGCGCGTCGTGCTCGCCAGCCGGCGCGGTCCCGACAGCCCCGGCGCCCGGGAGCTGCTCGACGAGCTGGCGGCGCTGGGCACGCACGCCACGATCGACGCCTGCGACGTGGCCGACCCCGACCGGCTCGCCGACCTGCTGCGCGAGCTGGCCGACGCCGGCGAACCGGTCACCGCCGTCGTGCACGCCGCGGGCACCGCCGGCCCGACCATGCCGCTGGCCCGGCTGACCTTGGCCGAGTTCGAGGAGGTCGTCGCCGGCAAGGTCGCCGGTGCCGGCGCGCTCGACCGCCTGCTCGACGGCCCGGACGGGGCGAAGGTGGCGGCGTTCGTGCTGCTCTCGTCGATCTCGGGGGTCTGGGGCAGCGGCAACCAGGCCGCCTACAGCGCCGCCAACGCCTACCTCGACGCCCTCGCCGGCCGCCGCAACGCCGAGGGCCGCCCGGCGACCGCCGTCGCCTTCGGACCGTGGGACGGCTCCGGGATTGGTGCCGCGCCCGCGCTGCGCGACTACCTGACCCGCCGCGGACTACGGCCGCTTGACCCCGAGCCGGCGGTCACCGCGCTCACCCGGGCCGTGGCGGCGGGCGAGACCACGGTGACCGTCGTCGACGTCGACTGGGACCGCTTCCTGCCGGTCATCACCGCGGCCCGGCCGAACCACCTGTTCGACGACCTGCCCGGCCGAACCACGGCGAACCCCGCGGGCGGCGACGCCGAGACCATGGACGCTGACAGCGGTGCCGGTGACGCCGTCGAGGCGGTCGACTACGGCGCGCTTCCCGCGGCGCGGCGGGCCAGCGCCCTGTTCGAGCTCGTCCGCGGCGAGACCGCGGCGATCCTCGGTCACGACGACCCCGACGACATCGACCCGAACCGCCGCTTCCTCGAGCTCGGCTTCGACTCCCTCGCCTCGGTGCAACTCAGCCGCCGCCTCGCCGTGGCCGTCGGCGTGCCGCTGGGACCCCCCGTCGTGTTCGAGCATCCGACCGTCACCGAGCTCGCCGATCATCTCGACCGGCTGGCCACCGCGGCCGGGCCGGGCCGCAGGTCCGCCGCCGGCGGCGCGGGCGGACTCGAC
>NZ_JAMQQF010001014.1 GCF_023716945.1 Frankia sp. AiPs1
CTGCCCGTGCTCGTCAGCGCCGACCCGCGCCGAGATCTCGCGCCCGTGGCGGCCCGGATCCACGGCGACCCGTCGGCCGCGCTGCGGCTGCTCGGCGTCACCGGGACCAACGGCAAGACGACGACCGCGTTCCTCCTCGACGCCGGGCTGCGTGCGGCGGGCCACACCACCGGGCTGATCGGCACGGTGGAGACCCGCATCGCCGGGGATCGGCTGGCCAGCGCGCACACCACCCCGGAGGCCAGTGACCTGCAGGCGCTGCTGGCGACCATGGTCGAACGGGGCGTGGACGCGGCCACCATGGAGGTCTCGAGCCACGCGCTGGCCCAGCACCGGGCGGACGCGCTGCACTTCGCCGGGGCGCTGTTCACCAACCTCAGCCAGGACCACCTGGACTTCCATCCCACGATGGCGGACTACTTCGAGGCGAAGGCGTCGCTGTTCGAGCCCGGCCGGGCGGCCGTCGCGGTGATCGGCGTGGGCGACGAATGGGGTCGGCGGCTGGCGGCTCGCCGCCCGGACGCGGTCACCTTCGCCGTCGACGGCCCCGCCGACTGGACGGCCCGCGATGTCAGCGCCGGCCCCACCGGCAGCGAGCTGCTGGCCGCCGGGCCGGGCGGCGAGCGGGTGGAACTGTCCGTCCCCCTGCCGGGGATGTTCAACATCGCCAATGCGCTGGGCGCGCTGGCGCTGCTGGTGGCGGTCGGGGTCGACCCGGCCGCCGCGGCCGCCGGGATCGGTGCGCTGCCCGGTGTGCCGGGCCGGATGGAGCGGGTCGAGGCCGGCCAGCCATTCCTGGCCCTGGTCGACTTCGCGCACACCCCGGACGCGGTCACCACGCTGCTGACGACCGTCCGTCCCCTGGTGAAGGGCAGGATCATCGTCGTGCTCGGCTGCGGCGGGGACCGTGACCGCGGCAAGCGCCCGCTCATGGGCGCCGCCGCCGCCACGCTCGCCGACCTCGCGATCCTCACCAACGACAACCCGCGCTCGGAGAACCCGGCGGACATCCTCGCGGCGATGCTCGCCGGGGTGCCGGCCGGCGCGCGCGCAGCGGGCCGGGTGCTGGTCGAACCGGACCGGGCC
>NZ_JAMQQF010001015.1 GCF_023716945.1 Frankia sp. AiPs1
CCGCAGGTCGCGGACGAGCCCGCGGATGACCGGCGCCGCGTCGGCCACGAGCGGACCGCCCGGCACCGGCCGCCGGACCTCGAAGGCGTATCGGTTACGCCAGGCGTCGGAACCGTCCGGGCAGCGGCGGGCGCGCGCCTCCAGCTCGATCGCCGCCTGGGCCTCGAAGTCCGCCCGGTGGCGGACACCGAGCAGGGAGCTCACCGCGTCGAACAGCCGCCCCATGCTGGCGGTGGGCACACATGCCAGCCCGGTGGCGAACTGATGGGCCAGGACGCGCCGCTCCGCCGCCGGGCAGGCGGCCACGGGCGGCAGGTCCTCGGCCCAGCCGACGCCGGCGGCCCACAGGTGCGCCAGCGCCATCCGGTAGGGGCGGCGCACGGCGGCGTCCCCCCCGGGCAGCGGGACGTAGGCGAGGTGGGCGAACCGCTCGAAGCCGCGATAGTCGGCGATCAGCGCCTCGCCGCCCCACACCGCCCCGTCGGTGCCGTATCCGGTGCCGTCGAAGGCGAATCCCAGCACGGGACGCTCGCCGCCCAGGCCATGCTCGGCCATGACCGCCGCCACGTGCGCGTGATGATGCTGCACCGGGCGCACCGGCCGCCCGGCCGCGTGCCGGCACGCCCACTGCCGGGAGCGATAGCCCGGGTGGGCGTCGGTGGCCAGCGCGCCGGGGCGGATCCCGGTGAGCTGCTCGAGGTGGTGTTCGGCGGCGGTGAAGGTCCGCACCGTGTCGGCGTCGTCCATGTCCCCGATGTGACCGCTGAGCCAGGCGGAGCGGTCGGCGCCCACCGCGCAGGTGTTCTTCAGGTCGGCACCCACCGCCAGGGTCGGCGCCACCGCGAACGGCAGCGCCACCGGCAGGGGGGCGAAGCCCCGGGAGCGGCGCAGCGGCAGCGGGTCACCGTCGACGACCCGGACGACCGAGTCGTCGCAGGGCACGTGGATCGGCCGGTCGTGGCGCAGCCACCCGTCGGCGAGCGGGGCGAGCCGGCGGCGGGCGTCGGCCTGTCGGTTCGCGGCTACGTGCCGTTCGCCTCGACGTTCGCAGCCTTCTTCTCCCGCGCCTACGACTTCA
>NZ_JAMQQF010001016.1 GCF_023716945.1 Frankia sp. AiPs1
CTCCGGGGCGGTGCTGCTGCCCGCGTTCCGGGCCGCCGGCTTCGACCAGTTCGTCACGGTCGCCTCCGCCGGCGGCCGCTCGGCGCGGTCGTTCGCCGACCGGCACGGGTTCGCCGGGGCGGTGGCCGGCGCCGACGCCGTCCTCGATGACGACGACATCGACGTTGTCGTCATCGCCACGCCGCACGCCACGCACGCGGGGCTCGCCGCCCGGGCGTTGGAACGGGGGCGGCATGTGTGGTGCGAGAAGCCGCTCGCGCTCAGCTTCGACGAGCTGGAGCGGGTGGAGAAGGCCGCGGCGGCCGGCGGCGGCACGCTCGTCGTCGGCTTCAACCGGCGGTTCTCGCCGGCGGTCGGCGCCGCCCGCGCGGCCCTGGCGGCCCGGACCGGGCCGCTGACCACCGTCTACCGGATCGCGGCCGGCACGGTACCGGCCAGCCACTGGTACAACGACCGGGTCCAGGGGGGTCGCCTGCTCGGCGAGGTGTGCCACTTCGTCGACACCTGCGCGGCGCTCGCCGGCAGCGAGGTCGAGGCCGTCGCGGCACTCGCGGGGCGGGAGGCCGAGCTGCTGCTCGCCCCCGACCTGGCGGTGTCGCTGCGGCACGCCGACGGGTCCCTGTCGACCATCGCCTACAGCTCCGCCCGGCCCCGCGGAGCCCGCAAGGAACAGGTCGAGGCCCTGGCCGGGAGTCGGCACATCCGCATCGACGACTACCGGGAGATCGTCGTCGACGGCCGGTCGGTGTGGAAGGGGCCCCAGGACAAGGGCCACCACGATGCCGCGGCCGCCTTCCTGCGGATGTGCCGTGGCGGTGACGCCGCGGTGACCGCGGAACTGCTCGCGTCGAGCCGGGCCACCCTCGCCGCCGCCGACGCGCTCGGCGTCGAGGCGGTGTGCTCTCTCGGTGCCAGCCGGGCCTGACCGAAACCGATTCTTTGCGACGACGACCGCCGCCGCCGGCCTGTCCCGGCGAAGGAAAGGATGACGACGTGCCGCGTGCGCTGATTACCGGGATTACCGGTCAGGACGGGTTGTATCTGGGTGAGTTGTTGACCGCGAAGG
>NZ_JAMQQF010001017.1 GCF_023716945.1 Frankia sp. AiPs1
CTCCGCGGGTGCCGGGCCCGCCGTGATGCCCCGCAGGTCCGCCGCGATGCCCCGCAGGTCCGCCGCGACGCGCGGGCTGTCCGCCGCCGGTGCCGAGGACGTCGCGGTAGTGGCCGAGCAGCTCGTCGCCGACCGCGCTCCAGCCGCATCGGGCGACGGAGTCCCGCGCGGCCAGCGCCATCTCGGCCCGCCGCTGCGGGTCGACGACCAGCGCGGCGACCTGGGCGCGCAGCGCCGCCGGATCCCCGGGGGCGTAGTGCAGCCCGGTGCGACCGTGCTCGACGACGTCGAGGAGCCCACCGGCCGCCGGAGCGACCACCGGTACCCCGCTGGCCTTGGCCTCCTGGGCGGCCTGGCAGAACGTCTCGTGTACGCCGGTGTGCACGAACACGTCCAGGCTCGCTACCGCGGCGGACAGCTCCCGGCCGCTGCGGAAGCCCAGGAAGGCGGCGTCCGGCAACGTCCGGGCGAGCGCCGGGCGGGACGGGCCCTCGCCGACGACGACGAGCCGGGTGCCCGGCAGGTCGGCGACCGCACCCAGCAGGTCCACCCGCTTCTCCCGAGCGAGGCGGCCGACGTAGCCGATGAGCAGCTCGCCGCCCGGGGCGAGCTGGCGGCGCAGATCGGCGTCGCGGTGCCCCGGATCGAAACGTTCGAGATCCACGCCCCGGCTCCAGCGGGCGACCCGCTGCACCCCCTGGCGCAGCAGGGCGTCGACCGAGTCCCAGGACGGCGCGAGCGTGCGCGCCGCCAGCCGGTGCACGGTGGCGAGCCAGCGCCAGATCGTGCGCTCGGCGGTGGCCAGTCCGTAGCGGGCCGCGAACGCCGCGATGTCGGTCTGGTAGACGGCGACGCTCGGCACGTCGAGCTGCCGGGCCGCGAACACCGCCTGTGCACCGAGCCCGGCCGGGGCGGCGAGATGGACGATGTCCGGGTCGAACTCGCGTAGCGCCGCGGACAGGGCGGGCCATGGGACGGCGAAACGGAACGCCGGGTAGCCGGGCATCGGCGCCGACGGTGCCCACAGCACGGGCGCGCCGGCGTGCGCGCGGGGGGCGGTGCGC
>NZ_JAMQQF010001018.1 GCF_023716945.1 Frankia sp. AiPs1
CCCCCGCCCCGGCCAGACGGCCGGCGATCCGCGGATCCGCGGCGCCGGGGCTGCTAGCGTTGCCCGCTGTGCCGAACATCCCGCGGCAGCCCGCCGGCACCGCGGGCCGCTTTCCGACGGTCCTCATCATCCCCGCGTCGCGCGGTCTCGGGGCCCGGGGTGGCGCCCGCGGATGACCGTGCACTTCATCGGGGCGGGGCCGGGCGCCGCCGACCTCATCACCGTGCGCGGGCGGGACCTGATCGCCGCCTGTCCGGTCTGCCTGTACGCCGGCAGTCTCGTCCCCGCCGAGCTGCTGTCCCACTGCCCGTCCGGCGCGCGCCTCGTGGACACGGCCCGGATGACCCTCGACTCGATCACGGCCGAGCTGTGCGCCGCCGACGCCGCCGGCCAGGATGTCGCCCGCCTGCACTCCGGCGACCCGTCCCTCTACAGCGCCCTGGCCGAGCAGATGCGGCGGCTGGACGCGGCCGGCGTCCCCTATGACGTCACCCCCGGCGTTCCCGCGTTCGCCGCCGCCGCCGCGTCGCTGCGCCGGGAGCTGACGGTTCCCGGCGTCGCCCAGAGCGTCGTGCTGACGCGCACGGCCGTGCTGTCCAGCCCGATGCCGCCCGGCGAGGATCTGGCGACGCTCGGGGCGTCCCGGGCGACGCTCGTGCTGCACCTGGCCGTGCACCGCATCGAGACGCTGGTCGAGGAGCTCGTGCCCAGCTACGGCCCGGACTGTCCGGCGGCCGTGGTCGCGTGGGCCAGCCGGTCCGACGAGGTGGTGCTGCGCGGCACGCTCGCCGACATCGCCGCGCAGTCCCGGGCGGCCGGCCTCACGAAGACCGCGGTCATCATCGTCGGTCGGGCGCTGGCCGCCGCGGGCTTCCGCGACAGCTTCCTCTACTCGCCGCAGCGCTTCGCCCCCGACGGCTGCCAGCCGGCGCCCGCCACGGGCTGGTCCTCGGTGCCCGCCGAGCTGGGCCCCGCCGAACCACGGTGAGCGGCACCGACCCCGACCCCGCGGGATCCGCGCCGCCGGGAACGGCCGCCGGCGACCCCACGCCAGCCC
>NZ_JAMQQF010001019.1 GCF_023716945.1 Frankia sp. AiPs1
AACGTGCGGGGGGCGAGGACAGCGAGCGCGGCCGGAACCAGATACGCCAGGCCGGCCTCGACGGCCAACGGGCCGGCGAACAGGGCGGCGAGCGCACCATGCAGCGCGACCCCCCAGGTCGCCGTCGCCAGCCGCCGGCGACGGGCGGACGCCCGCGGATCGCGGTGGTTGCGGGCCGGGGGGAGCCGGGACGGGCCGGACGGGACCGCGCGGGGTCGTGGTGCTTCGAAGTCGGATGACACTGGAGTACCTGCCTGACGGGAAGGGGGACGCGGCGGCGTCGCGCCGGAGGGCCGGACTGGTAGAGGGCCGGGCTGGTAGAGCGCCGGACCGGTGGAGCAGCGGACCGGCGGGACACCGGACTGGCGGGACACCGGACTGGCGGGACTGGACGGCGGCGGAACGTCGCCGCCGCGGGTGGCGCACGCGAGCCGGGATCGCGCGCTGCGGGGGCCGGAGGCCGGCCGGGCCACCCGGCGGATCAGAGGGCGGCGACGAGCCTCGGCAGGTCGGCGACGTACTCGGCGACCGTCGTGTCGGCGAAGTAGCGCACGCGGATACGGTCGTCCGGACCGATCCCGAGCACCTGCGAGGCGTGGCTGACCAGGTACGGCGGGCCGTCGGCACCGGAACCGGAACCGGAATCGGCACCGGCCCGGGCGGCCGGGTCGGCGAGGGCCACCGGCACGCCGACCGCCCGCTGCGCCGCGTCGATCTGCGCCGGGGTGCCGGTCAGCCCGACGAACCCGGCGTCGAACTGGGCGAGCCAGCGGCGCAGCACCGCCGGGGTGTCCCGCACCGGGTCGGTCGTGACGAAGACGACCGCCACCTTCGCCGCGATCGCGGGCCCGGCGACCTGCCGGGCCGCCGCAAGGTCCGCCATCGTCGTCGGACACACGTCGGGGCAGTGCGTGTACCCGAAGAACAGCAGCGTGGCGCGATCGGCGGTGGCGCGGGCGAAGTCGAAGCGGCGCCCGGCGGTGTCGGTCAGGACGAACGATGGGCGCGCCACGGCGACCCCGGGCACGGTGCCGTGCCAACCGCCGCCGGCTGTGGC
>NZ_JAMQQF010000101.1 GCF_023716945.1 Frankia sp. AiPs1
CTGTGGCTCGGCGCGCTGGCCGCCCCGAGCCTGCCGATGGTGCGGTCGTTGTCCGCGGGCCCGCTCGGCACCTGATCCCGTCGCCCGGGCAGGCGCGGGGCGAGCGCCTCGGTGACGAGCCGGCCCCGCTCGTCACCGCCCCGGGTTGCGTCGTGGCGGTCGGCGATTCGGTCGAAGCTCACGGAATCCGCCACCCGTCGAGGCTGAGCCCGCGACGGGTGGTCGGCGATGCCCGCAGGTCACGCCGGGGCGCGATGGCGTAGCGTGCTCGATCGGACCGTCGCCGACGCCGGCCGCGTGACCCGGTGCGCCGGCGGTGCGCCGGCGGTACCGGATCGCGACGGCGGATCCGACCGGACATCGTGAGGGCGAAAGGCCGACATGAGCGCAGTGATCATCGATGGTAAGGCTGTTGCCGCCCGGGTGCGTGCGGACGTGGCCCGGGACGTCGCCGAGTTCCGGGCGGCCACGGGCCGCCAGCCGGGTCTCGCGACGGTCCTGGTGGGCGACGACCCGGCGTCCGCGGTCTACATCGGCGGCAAGCGTCGGTCCTGCGTCGAGGCGGGCATGGCCGACCTGCACCAGCACCTGCCCGCCGACACCCCCCAGGACGAGATCGCCGCGCTGCTGGACTCCCTCGCCGCGGACCCGGCGGTCTCCGGGATCCTGCTGCAGCTTCCCGTCCCCGACGGACTCGACGGCTCGGCTCTGGTCGGCCGGATTCCGCCGGAGAAGGACGTCGACGGCCTGACGACGCCCAGCGTCGGTCTGCTCGCCCGCGGCCTGCCCGGCCTGCGGCCCTGTACCCCGTCGGGGATCATCGAGCTGCTCGACGCGTACGACGTGGAGCTCAGCGGTACCCCCACCGTCGTCGTGGGCCGGTCCGAGCTGGTCGGCCGCCCGGTCGCCCAGCTGCTGGTCGGGCGCAACGCGACCGTCACGATCTGCCATTCCCGCACCCGGGACCTGGCCGCGGTCTGTCGTGGCGCGGACGTGCTGGTCGTCGCCGCCGGGCAGCAGTCGATCATCGGCCCGGACGCGGTGAAGCCCGGAGCGACCGTCATCGACGTCGGTATGCATCGCACCGAGCAGGGCCTGCGCGGTGACGTCGACTTCGATGCCGTGCGCGAGGTTGCCGGCCGGCTCACCCCGGTCCCCGGCGGCGTGGGACCGATGACCATCGCCATGCTGCTGCGCAACACCCTGCTCGCCGCGCGGGCCGCCGCCGAGGTGCGCAGTCTCGTCTGAGCCGGCTGGTTGTGCCGACCAGGAGCCGGCCCCGCGGCCGGGCGGCGGGTCAAGCTATCGAACGATCACGATCGGCCGTTGATCCCGGTTCTGCCATGGCTGGCCGTGCCAAGCCGGGGCCGGCTGCGGGTGCCACCCGTTCGGGTGCCAGCCGTTCCCGCGGTTCCAGTTCTGACGGTCCCAGTTCTGGCGGTTCCAGTTCTGGCGGTCCCAGTTCTGCCGGTCCCAGCCCGGGCGGTTCCAGTTCGGCCGATTCCGGTTCTGGTGATTCCTGTCCTGGGTCGTCCAGTTCTGAGTGCTCCGCGACCATTCGTCCGTGGAGTGCCATTGAGTCGCGGACCGCGGCGGAACGCGGTCGCCGGCCCAGGCGCCTGAAGCCAGCGGCCCCACCGTCATGCAGACCGCCGCCACGGCTGACAGACTGGCGGCGGCAGCTTTCCCCTTCAGTGGTCTTCCCATGATTATCCCCTCATCGAGATTGTCGACCATCTCCTTGCAGGGAAAAGGCTAGCGGCGCGTGGCGCCGACTGGGCGGATTGTCGTCGGCGTGTTCGCGGCAAAGACGGTCGAAAATGTCGCACGCCGCGTTCGCTGCGATTCCAGTGTGGTCTCCTTGGTGTCTCCCGTGATTCTTGGTGAACCTTGGCGGGATGGCTGGAACGTACCGGGAGTATTAGTCGTCAGGGGTGAAATCCGACTTATTCGGGCCCGGCGCTGCTCCGTTTGATCGAGATCAACCGGGTCAGTTCCACAGGGCGGCGTGGCTGGTGCCGTCGGGCCGGAGCACGGAGCCCACGACCTGGCCGAGATTGTTGATTGCCACCGGTTCGGCGGAGCCGCCGAGTTGCACGGTCCGGCCGTGGCGCCAGCGGAAGGATCCGGTGCTCGTCTCCACGACGATGTCACCACGGTCGTTGAGGGCGAGCGGTCGGGCGAAGGAGCCGCCGAAGGTGCCCAGATCGGTCCGGCGGCCCTGGTCCCAGAGCAGGACGTGCCCGGCGTCGGTCACCGGATCGAACGTCGAGCCGACGATCTGGCCGGCGTCGTTGATGGCCAGGGCCTCGCTGAGGGCGATGCGGTCGGGTGCCGCGGCGCCGGGTGTCCGGTCGGCGGGTGCCCGGTCGGCGGGTGCCAGGTCGACGGCGCGGTCGCGCTGCCACAGCATGGCGTGGGTGGTGCCCGCCGGCGTCGTGGCCCAGCCGACGACGTCACCGCGATCATTGATGTCGACAGCACGGCCGTTCGGGCTGGGCAGCGGCACCCAGCGGCCGTGTACCCAGCGGGCGAAGTAGTCGTCGAGGTGATCCTGGCTCCGTACCTCACCCAGGATCCACCCGTTGGCGCTCACCGCGACGGCCGCGCTGGTGTGGCCCGCGGGCGCACCGAGATCGACGGTACGGCCGTCGTTCCAGCTCATCGCGTGCGTCCCGCCGGCGACCGGACCCGTCCCGACCACCTGGCCGCGCTCGTTCTGGTCGACCGGGGTGAAGCCGGGGTCGACCACGGTCCCGTCGGGACGGATCACGAAGCCGGGGGAGGAGAAGCGACCCGGCAGGCTGCCGGCGATCTGCCCGCCATCGTTGATCAGGAAGGGCGCTCGCGCGGTGTCGGGCAGCGCGGTGAGGACACCCCGCGACCAGCGGAATCCATGGCTGTCGAACGAAGAGCTGTAGCCGGAGCCGACGACGTCCCCCCGGTCGTTGATCGAGGCGGCGCTGTTGTGGGTGAGGCCCGGCAGGGCGCCGAGATCGACCGGCTGCACCGGCCCGTCGGGTGCTGCCGCCACCGCCACCCCGGTCGACAGGACGGCCCCGGTCACGGTCATGGTCACCGCCGTCATCACCGTCGCCGCCACCGACACTCTGATCGCCCGCACTGCACTCATCAACGCCTCCCGGAAGGTGGCCGACCGTTGTCACGTCATCGGACACTCTGGGAAGTCAGGCAATCACTCTTCGCGTCGCAGGTAAGGGAGCGACGCGCCGACACGCGCGCTCGCGCGATGCCGTGCCATGAACCTGGCGGTAGAGACGCCATCCCGACTCGACAAGCAGGGGTTCCCCGACCGTTGGAGCGGTGGGCGGACCTGCCTCGCCGTGGGTCAGCCGCCGATGACCTTGCGATAGACGCGCGGGCCGTCGTAGTCGTTGACCGCGAAATGCCAGGTGGCCAGGTTGTCCCAGATCACGAAGTCGCCGGGCTTCCAGCCGAAGCTGACGGTGTAGTTGGGCGAGGACGCATGCGCCAGCAGGAACGGCAGCAGGGCCGCGCCCTCGGCCGGGCCGACGCCGGTCAGCCGCAGCGCCGACGAGCTGAGGAAGAGCCCCTTGCGGCCGGTGTGGCGGTGGGTGCGCACGACCGGGTGCTCGACGGTCTCGGTCACCGGCGGCCGGTGGTAGGTCCCGTCGCCCGGATCGGCGCTGTACACGGCGCTGACGGACTCCAGCAGGTGCTGGAACGGTTCGGACAGGCCGTCGTAGGCCGCCTGCAGATCGGCCCACAGCGTGCGCCCGCCGATCTCCGGAACCACCTGGTAAGTCAGCGATTCGAGGTGGAACGGTGGGGTCCGCCACGTGCCGCCGATGTGCCACGTCGAGGCGCTCCCGGCCTTCTCCAGGTTGAAGGCGTACACCAGCCGATTGTCCTCGTGCCGGTACAGCCACTTCGGGTGGTCGAAAGGCTCGTCGAAAATCCGCACTGCCTGCACGTGCGCGTCGGGCGCGAGGTCCTGATCGCGGAACACGAGGACCTTGTGCTGCCAGAACGCCTCGCGCAGGGCTTCGGCGGTGGCGTCGTCGACGCCACCGGCCAGATCGACGCCGACGACCTCGGCGCCGAGGACGGGGCTGGCCGGGCGGATGTCGTAGGGCGCGGTGTGGGTAACGGTCACCGGGACTCCCTCAAGGTCGAATGTGGCGCGCAAGTGGTGTGACGCGCACGTGGGATGTAACGCTTCGCCGCCCGCCGAACGGGTCAGGGGCGTCGACCTGGTGCCACGACACAGCCCGGCGCCGTCCAGTGCGAAAAACCGGCGCGTTTTCGCCCGCGGCCGGCTGGCGGGCCGGCGGGCCGGCGGGCCTTTTCGGGAGTACGTTTCATGGCGCACTCGGACATTAACTCCGGCGCCCGAAAATCGCAATCCTTGGGGGCTTCACAGACATTCCCCTGCCATGAATGTGTAACATTCTCGCGGGAGATGAGGGCATTTCGCCGCCGTCGGGCGATCGCGGGTTCGCCGGGCGGTGCTCGCCCGGCGCCCCGGTCGCTGGTCGTCAGGTCAGGCGGGAGTCGTCGGCCTTGTCGTAGGTCCGGATCTCGGCCAGGCGGCGGTCACGCAGCTTGGTGGTCCAGGCGGGTTCGGAGAGCAGGGCGCGGCCGAGGCCGACCAGGTCGAACTCGCCGCGGTCGAACAGCTCCAGCAGCGGGGCGAGGCTCAGCGTCGCGGCCGGACCCTCGTCGTCGCCGCGGAAGGCCGTCGGCACGCCGATCGAGCCGATCGCGATGGTGGGCAGGCCGGTGAGGTTCCTGGCCCAGCCGGCCAGGGTGCGCGGCGAGCCGTCGAACGCCGGCTGCCAGTAGCGGCGGGTGGAGGCGTGCAGCGCGGTGACGCCGGCGTCCACGAGCGGGGTGAGCAGCGCCTCGAGTTCAGCGGGGGTCTCGGCGATCCGAGCGTCGTAGTCGCCGCCCTTCCACTGGGAGAACCGGTAGATCACCGGGAAGTCCGGGCCCACCTCGGCGCGGACCGCGGCGACGACCTCGGCCCCGATCCGGGCCCGGTTGGCCAGGCTGCCGCCGTAGCCGTCGACGCGCCGGTTGGTCTGCAACCAGAAGAACTGGTCCAGCAGGTAACCATGCGCCCCGTGCAGCTCGACGCCGTCGAACCCGACCCGGCGGGCGTCGGCCGCGGCGCGCGCGAAGGAGGCGACCACCTCGTCGATCTGCGCGGTGCTGGCCTCGTCGCCGACCACCGTCCCGTCGGGGCGCCGGCCCGACGGGGAGAACACCGCCGCCTGCGGATGCGGCGGAGCACCGGCCGCGCGGCCGGCGCCGAGATGCCACAACTGTGGGACGATCCGGCCGCCCACCGCGTGCACGGCCTCGACGACCCGGCGCCAGCCGGCGAGCGGCCCCTCGCCGTAGAACCGGGGAACCCGCTCGCTGGTCCCGGCGGAGGGATGGTCCACGTAGGTGCCCTCGGTCACGACCAGGCCGAGGTGCGCCGCCCGCCGCGCATAGTAGCCGGCCACGTCCTCGCCCGGCACGCCGTCCGGGGAGAACTGGCGGGTCATCGGCGCCATCACGAAGCGGTTGGCGAGCTCGACGCCGGCCAGGGAGAACGGCGTGAACAGCGGCGCGGCGTCCGTCCCGTCCAGCAGGCGCTCGCTGCTCAACGGGGACGCGGCCACCGCAACACCCGAAGACGCTGCAACACCCGAAGACGCCGCACCGCTCGCAGGCGCCGTGTCGTTCGCAGGCGCCGCGTCAGTCGAAGGCACAGTCATATCGCGTTCAATCCAGGCGCCGGCGCGGATGTTCCGTCAAGGAGGCGGAGGGGTCTGGGATCACCCGCCGACGAGAGCCGACGAGAACGGTGGAAGCGCCGAGCAGGACCGCCGCGCCGCGACCGGCGGAGTCGCCGACCCGGATGGCCGGTCGGCCGGCAATCAGCACGGTCGAACTCCCCGCGCTCACCGGGGATGGTGGATGGGGCGCGGCCGGCGGCGGGAACGCGCCGACGTGGATGTCCGTGACGACCGCCGCCGGCATGCCCGCGATGAGTACGGTCGGAGCGCCGGGCCCGACCAACACGTCGGGAGCGGGTGACGAGTGTCGCCGGAGACCTCAGCCCGCCGTCGGCGTCGGGTGTCGCGGCCGTCGCCGACGTCGTGTGGCGGGATCGGCCGAGTCCGCGCCCGGAAGGGACGCGAAACGGGGTTGAAGAAGGCTCCTGCCCGGTGGCAGGAGAACATCTTCCGGTTCGAGTTCCACCCACCTGGCCGGAATGGCTGGGTGGGGACGAGCACCAGGAGGTGCTGTGTCTACCGCTCGTCCTGCGTAACTTCCGAGGCATGTCCGAGGAGTCGGGTTCGGCGAGGTCGGCGGCCGTGGTCGCGACCGGCACCCGCGGTCGTGCACGCGGGTGTGCCGCACCTCGGCCCGCTGACACACCGCGTCCCACCACCGGTTGACGTTGCGTGGGTCGACGGGGCGGCACACCGCGGTGGTGGACACCATGGTCTGGGGAAGGGCCGCGCCGGGAGCTGACGATCTGGGCGGCGGCGCCCGCGGCCAACGCGACAAAAACGCCCGCGCGGGGCTGGAGATCAGTCGGCCCGCGGACGATGGGATGCTCCAGATGTGGCAAGGCCGACGGACGGCGCAACCGCGCACGAGGATGCGAGCTTCGAGTGGGACTTCTTCATCTCCCACGCGGAGTCGGACGGCGCCTGGGCGGAGTGGATCGCCTGGACGCTGACTGAGGCTGGCTACCGAGTGTCGGACGCGCGGTGAACTCGCGGCGGCCCGTGCGATCTATGAGGACACCCTGCCGCGGCGGCGTAACAGCCTCGGCCCCGCGCACCCCGAGACGCTCGCGACCGCCCACGGCCTGGCCACGACCCTGCGCATGCAGGGCGCCTACGCGGACGCGCAGGCGATCTTCGAGGAGGTACGCACGCTGCTGCGGGAGAGCGTCGGCCCTCTCCATCCGTCGACGCTGACCGTCGCGAACGTGCTGGCGGGCACACTGCGGGACAAAGGGGACCTCGCCGCAGCGAGGGCGATGTTCGCCGAGGTCCGCGACGCCCGCCGCGCGGTCCTCGGCGAGGATCATCCCTCAACGCTGATCACTGCGAACGAGCATGCCGGCGCCCTCGTACGCGCGGGCGATCTCGACGAGGCGCAGGCAGCCTTCGAGGAGGTCATCGCCACGGCGAGGGCCCGGTTCGGCGACGACTATCCGCTCGTCATCGTGGCCAGCTCCAACCTGGGCTCGGTGCTGCGGCTGCGGGGCGACGCGGCGGCGGCGTGCGTTCTGCTCGAGGACGCCGCCGAACGGGCGACCCGGGTGCTCGGTGCCGACAACCCGTCCACGCTGAACGCCGTGGCGTCCCACGCCGGGCTGCTGCACGAGTTGGGCGAGACCCCGGCGGCCCGCTCCGCGCTTACCGACACCCTCGCCCGGGCCGAGCGGGTGCTCGGGATCGATCATCCGGCGACTGTTACTGTCCGCCGAGCGCTCGACACGGTCACTGCCGCAGGGTAGCCCCGCTTTCCTGCTTTGCACAGCTCATCCCTGAATGTGTCAGATTGCGCGGTCCACGGTGCCGTCCGAAAAGACGTTGATGCCGAAGGACTGGTCGAGGGCGGGGATGCCCAGCGCAGCGGCGCCAAGATGGCTGGCCTGCTCGTGCTGGTAGACAGTCGTCGTGGAGCCGCCCAGCTCGTGGTACATCTCGACTGACGGGAACGACGAGGTGTGGCCGATCACGGACAGTCCCCCCTGGGGGTTCGTCGAAAAAGTGATCTCGGCGCGGATCCGCGGAAACCCGTGTACTGTTTCGCGGCTGTTTTCTATGTTCACGTGGAAAGTGGTCGACGTCAGTGGATTCGCCGGGTTTGCGGAAACCGCCTGTGAGCGGGAGAACGTGATGTTGACCCGGTCGGGTGTAAGCGGGACCGGGTTGGTGCATGACGTCCGGTCCGAGTTGCAGGACGGGTTCACGATGATACGGGCCGTGCCGGTATTGTAGTCGACCTCAAGGTAAACGCGATTCTGTGAAGCGCTCATCTTTGGATTGAATCCGCGGTCGTCGCCAGCACCCGTGATACCGAGGATGCCATACGAATTCTGCATGATGAAGAAACCCACCCGGTAGCGCCCGAGCGCAGGATTCACCAGGGTGTCGGACCGCGAAATCTCGCTGGCCGCCGCCCCGGGAGTCGGTACGCTCGTGCCGGTGACACGCGGTGTGGCCACGCATTCGTTTGTGGCCAGACAGTCGCTGCTCGGTGCCGGTGCCGGTGCCGGTGGCGCTGGTGGCTTGGGAGCGAGCGCGGACCCATGGACGAAGGCACTCCAGATCGCCCGATGTCCTGGTGCGTAGATGACCAGGTTTCCGTCGTCCTGAAGTTCGAGATCGGAACCGGGATGGCCGGCGGTGTTCGTGCTCCAGAGCGGACGGTTTCCGGGTGCGATGACCACAAGGTTGCCATCGGGCTGCATACGAAGGATCGAATCACGAGTGTCTGTGCCGGTGGCCCAGATCGGCCGGTTTCCTCGCGCGCGCTGGACGACATTGCCATCCGCCTGCATGGAGAGCGAGTATTCCCCGTTGGATGAACCGATCTGCTCGGTTGGATTTAGTTGTACGCCACCGCTGACGTGTGTTGCGGCGGCCGTCGCAGGAACCTCGCCGATAGATGCAAGACCGCCGGTCCCCAGCAGGACCAGCATGAACAGATAAAACGGTCGCTCCCACGGTCGAAAACCTCTACGTGGCCGCTGCGCCATGGGTGGAGCCTCTCGTCACTGGACGCGACCCCCCGTCACGCCCCTGATCGAAGATCTTCCCTACCGGGGGCGAGTTCTGTCAAGCATGAATAGTCTCGTTATCGGCGTCCACCGGGCCAGAAAGCCGGGAGGCTATTGTCGATCTTGATTTTTGCCGGCTGCGAGTGGTCGCTGCGGCGGGGGTGGGCATGCCGGGGCGACCAGGAATCCGCGGGCGGCGCCTTCCTACCTGCGTGCCTGGGGCATCAGGTCGGTTTTGATGCGATGCCCTCGTAGGCGAAGCCGAGTTAGGCCGTCCCGCGCATCGGATGGGTGTTGGCCGAGGCCAGGGTCAGTCCGGACTGCTGGACCAGGTCGTCGATCCGGCGGTTGAGGTGGCAGCCGCCGGCGATCCTGCTCCAGGTGGGGGTGAGCCGGTCCTGCCAGCGGGCGATGGTGGGGCGGGGTGAGCGGCCGTGCTCGGTGAAGTGCAGGGTGCCGCCGGGCCGCAGGACGCGATGGATTTCGCGCAGTGCCCGTTCGGGGTCGGGGATGGTGCACAGCGTCCAGGTGGTGAGGACGTGGTCGACCGACGCCTCCGGCAGGTGCAGCGCCTGAGGGCGAGATCGACGATGCGGGGCAGCACCTGGTCGTCATAGAAGCCCATCACGACTCCTCATCGGGGGCCTGGGCGGTACCTGCGGAAGGCAAGGCTAGGAGGCTTGTCGGCTCGCGCACCCGACGACGGCCGTGTCCGACACGAGAAAGATAATCATGGCCGCCACCGAGGTCGCCGTGAACCCCGCCCGCCGGCCGGCCCCGTACCTGGGTGGACGACGGCGCCACGCCGCGGCCGCGACCGGCGGACGCGGACGCCGCGGGACGGCTCACCCGGTCGCATCCATGAGAGCCTCGGAAAAATCTGGACGGCGATGTCGAGAACCGATGGCCGGCTCCGTCCCGGGGGAGAACGCCACCGGAGTGGGTCGCACCAGCACCGAGGAGAACCACATGGCCAAGTACCTGCTGCTCAAGCACTACCGCGGCGCCCCGGCCGCGGTCAACGACGTGCCCATGGACCGGTGGACGCCCGAGGAGATCTCGGCCCACGTGCAGTACATGAACGACTTCGCGGCCCGGCTCGAGGGGACCGGCGAGTTCGTCGACAGTCAGGCGCTCGGACCCACCGGGACGTTCGTCCGGTACGACGGCGAGGGCCGCCCGCCGGTCACCGACGGCCCGTTCGCCGAGACCAAGGACGTCATCGCCGGCTGGATGGTGATCGACGTCGACAGCTACGAGCGTGCCGTCGAGCTGGCCGGGGAGCTGTCGGCCGCCCCCGGGGCGGGTGGGAAGCCGATCCACGAGTGGCTCGAGCTGCGCCCGTTCCTGTCCGCATCGCACACCGTCACAGAGTGCCGGCTGAAGTGAACGGACCTCCGCGGGTGGACGAGGTCCTGCTCCGCAGCCTCACGCCGGGCGTGCTGGGGATCCTCGGCCGCCGCGGAGCGGACTTCGCGGCGGCCGAGGACGCCGTGCAGGACGCGCTGGTCGAGGCGATCCGCGCCTGGCCGGCCGACCCGCCGCGGGACCCGAAGGGCTGGCTGGTCACCACGGCCTGGCGCCGGTTCCTCGACGCGACCCGCGCGCAGGCCGCCCGCCGCCGGCGGGAGGATCTCGTCGACGACGAGCCGGCGCCCGGGCCCGCGTCCGCGGTCGACGACACGCTCCAGCTCTACTTCCTGTGTGCCCATCCGTCGCTGACGCCGTCGTCCGCGGTCGCGCTCACGCTGCGCGCCGTCGGGGGGCTGACCACCCGCCAGATCGCCCGGGCCTACCTGGTGCCCGAGGCGACCATGGCGCAGCGCATCAGCCGGGCCAAGCGCACCGTGGCCGGCGTGCGCTTCGATCGGCCCGGCGACGTCGCCACGGTGCTGCGCGTCCTCTACCTGGTCTTCAACGAGGGCTACTCCGGTGACGTCGACCTCGCCGTCGAGGCCATCCGGCTCACCCGGCAGCTCGCGGCCGCGATCGACCATCCGGAGGTGGCGGGCCTGCTCGCCCTCATGTTGCTCCACCACGCCCGGCGCGCGGCCCGGACCGCGCCCGACGGCAGCCTGGTGCCGCTCGCCGAGCAGGACCGACGCCGGTGGGACACCGCGTCGATCGCCGAGGGCGTCGAGATCCTGCAGGCGGCCCTCGCCCGCGACCGCCTCGGCGAGTTCCAGGCCCAGGCCGCGATCGCGGCGCTGCACGCCGACGCGCGCAGCGCTCAGGAGACTGACTGGGTGCAGATCCTCGAATGGTACGACGAGCTCGCGCGCCTGACCGACAGCCCGATCGTCCGGCTCAACCGTGCGGTGGCCGTCGGCGAGGCCGACGGACCGCGCGCCGGCCTGGCGGCACTCGCGGCGCTGGACGACGCACTGCCCCGCCACACCGCGGTGGCGGCGTACCTGCACGAATGCGACGGCGACCTGGCGACCGCGGCACGGCTGTACGGCGAAGCGGCCCACCAGGCACCCACCCTCGCCGAACGCGACCACCTGACCCGCCAGGCCGCCCGACTCAACAACCGCCGGTGTCGTTGACGGGTCGCACTGGTCAGCCCGCCAGGATGGCGATCATGTGGTCGCGGTTGCCGCTGGGGGAGAGGTTGCGGGCGGAGGTGGGTTCGCCTCGGCGGGCTCGCCGACTGGATAGCAGTCCGCGGTCCCGGGTGTGGCGGGTGGAACTTTCAGGCACTGCCGCGGTGGTCAAGCAGCTCGTCGGCGGGCCGGAGGCCACCGAGAGGTACGCCCGCGAGGTGGCTGCCTTGACGCTGGCGTCCCGTATCGACCCGCCGGTGGTGCCGATGCTCCTCGGTACTGATCCGGACCAGCGGGTCCTGGTCCTGGAGTACCTGGAGTACCTGGAGCACCAGCGTCCGCGGGAGGACTGGGTGGTCACCCACGCCGAGGCGTTGGCTCGGCTCCACGGCTGCTCCGGAGTCGAGGACACCGGGGTCCGGCCAGCCTGGTCCGACCCGACCCCGGCCGATATCGGCTCCTTCTTCCGGCTCCTTCTTCGGGCTCGCCCACGCGCTCGGCGTCGACGCCAGCAACTCACCCAGCGCCTCGGAGTCGTCAGCCAGATGACCGCTGACGGTGGCGAGCTGGACTACTCGGCCGTCGCCCTCACCGCTATCTGAGGAAGCCCAGGACTTCGGCGGTCCGTCTGATGTGGGGGTGGTCGGGGCGCAGGGTGCGCTGCTGGCGGGCGAGGGTGTCTTCGGCGAGAGTGCGGGCGGCCTGGTTGTCTCCCAGTTCGGCGAGCAAGGCCGCGAGGACGATAGCCGTGCGCAGGGTGTCGAGATGGTCGGGGCCGAGGGTCCGCTGTTGCCGGGTGAGGATGTCCTTGAACAGAGTGCTGGCGGCTCGGTGTTCGCCAAGTCGGCTGAGTCGGAAGGCGAGCTTCTGGGCTGCGCTAAGGGTGTCGGGATGGTCGGGGCTGAGGAGCTGGCGACGGGCCAGGGTGTCCTCGGCGAGGGTGCGGGCCGCCTGATGGTCTCCCAGCAGGTTCAGCTGGTCGGCAAGGTTGCTGGCCGTGGTCAGGGTGTGGGGGTGGTCGGGGCCGAGGACACGGCGCATCCGCGACAGGGTGTCCTCGGCGAGAGCGCGGGAAGCCTCGTGGTTTCCGAGCGCGCTCAGCCGAGCGGCGAGGCCGTTGGCCGCGATCAGGGTGTGGGGGTGGTCGGGGCCGAGGACACGGCGCATCCGCGACAGGGTGTCCTCGCCGAGAGCGCGGGAAGCCTCGTGATCTCCAAGTGTGCCGAGGTGCAGAGCGAGGTTACTGGCCGTGATCAGAGTGTCAGGATGGTCGGGGCCGAGGACATGGCGCTGGCGGGCGAGGGTGTCCTCGTCCAGCTCGCGCGCGGCCGCAAGCTCCCCCAGCCCGGCCATCTGAATGGCGAGCTTGTGGGCGCAGCTCAAGGTTTCGGGGTGGTCGTCGCCGAGTAGCCGGCGGCAGCGGGTGAGGTTGTCTTCGGCCAGGTCCCGGGCGGCCTGGTGCTTTCCCAGCTCGCCCAGGTGAACGACGAGATTGCCGGCCGTGGTCAGAGTGGTGGGATGGTCGTCGCCGAGGATTCGGCGCATCCGGGGCAGGGTGTCCTGGATGAGGTCGTGGGCGGCCTGATGTTGCCCTCTCTCGCCCAGTGCGAGCGCGTGGTCGTGCGCTGCAACCAGAGTGGTGGGGTGGTCAGGGCCGTGGATGCGGCGCAGCCGGGTCAGGATGTCCTCGTGGTGCGGGAAGGGGTCTGGCTCAGGCGGCCCGCTGTGAGCGACCGTCACCCCGTCGGGCGGGCCGGCGGGGTGCGTGATGCCCCCGGTCCGCGGGGGGTCCGGGTCGGGGCCCGGGCCCCGGGCTGTTGCCTGCATAGCCAGCCAAGTCGCAAGATTGACCGAGGCGAGGGTGTCGGGATGGCTGCTCCCGAGGACTCGGTATCGCCGGGTCATGGTGTCCACGGCCAGCGCGCGCGCAGCCTGGTGATTCCCCGTCGAGTCCAGGTCGATCGCGAGGTTGTGCGCCGAGTGGAGTGTGTCGGGGTGGTCGTCGCCGAGGATGCGGCGACGCCGTGCCAAGGTGTCCTCACCCAGGGTGCAGGCCGTTGGGCGGTCGCCCAACGCGGCGACCCACACGGCGAGGTCGTGTGCCGAGCACAGGGTGCTGGGGTGGTCGTCGCCAAGCACTCTCCGTTGCCGGGCCAGGGTCGCCTCGCCTAGCATGCGCGCAGCCTGGTGCTGCCCCAGCTCCGCCAGAATGACAGCGACGGTCCCCGCCGAGGTCAGGGTGTCCGGATGGTCCTCGCCGAGCAATTTCCGTCGCCGGGCCAGGGTGTCCTCGCCCAAGGCATGCGCAGCCTGGTGCTGTCCCACCGACGCTAGTAGGACAGCGAGGTTGTGCGCGGAGGACAGGATGTCGGGGTGGTCGTCGCCAAGCACTTTCCGTTGCCGGGCCAGGGTGTTCTCACCCAGCCTGCGGCCTGCCTCCCACTTCCCTGTCAGGATCAGACAGTTGGCGAGGTTGGCCGCCGCGCGCAGGGCGACCGGGTGGTCGTCGCCGTGGACCCTGCGTTGCCGGGCCAGCGTGTCCTCGAGCAGCGGCCGCGCCGCCTGCTGCTCCCCGAGGCCATGCAGGGCGGCGGCGAGAACAGTGGTGATGTTCAGGGTGTCGGGGTGGTCGGGGCCGGGCTGGCGGGTCCAGCGTGCGCGGGCGGGGGCGGCCAGAGCGTAGACGGCGGCGGTCTGCCTGACTGCCTCCAGATATCGGCCGGTGTCTACCAGCAGCTGGCGGAACCCGTCGGGTTCGACGACGTCGGTGTGGCTGGCCAGATGGTCGGCGGCGGCGGTGACGTGGGGGGTCAGCACAGCGTAGGCAGCCCAGGCAGCAGGGTTGTCCGGGCTGCCGGGGCGGGCGGTGGCGAGCAGATTCAGCGCTTCGGCGAGGGCCTGGCGTTGATGGCCGGGGTCCTGCCGGGCGCGTAGCAGGGCATGGACGAGGGGGTGGAGCTGCAAGGACGCGCCAACACGTCGCGCGAGCGCATACCGGATGATCATCCCGAGGGTGGGGTAGAGACTCAGCGCGTCGCCGCCGGCGAGCGTTCCGGGCGGCAGGGGCGCGTCGCCGGCGGGGGTCGCGGTAAGCGGGACGGGCGCGGGAGCCAGGAAGGCCAGCAGGTCGAGCAGCCCGGCGGCAGGCGGATGGTCGGCGGCAAGACGGGTGTAGCTGGCGGTGACGGTGGCCGCCAGACTCGGATGGTGCAGGGTCTCCTCGTCGAGCAGAGTGTCGGGTTGCGCGGCGAGGAGGTCGAGGTAGGCGATGAGGGGCATGCCGGTCTCGGCGAGGAAGGCGCCGGCCTGGTCGAGGGCCAGCGGCATGTCCCCGACCGCCGCGGCCAGTCGGTCGGCGTCCGCGTCCCGCATATCGGGGATGTGCCGGCGCAGCAGGGTGACGGACTCGGGGCGGGCGAACATGTCGACCTCGAGAACTCCCCCGGTCGGGGCGATGCGGCGGATCGCCGGGTCCCGGCTGGTCACCAACAGCCGACCCGTTCCCGGCGGGAGCAGATCGGCTACCGCGGCCGGACTGGGGACGCTGTCGTAGACCAGCAGCCAGCCGGACCGGCGGCCCAGCTCGGCTAGGGCGCGTCTGGCCTGACCGGGCAGATCCTCGTCGGCCACGTCAAGCGCGCGGGCCAGGGCGTGTCATTCCATCCGTGTAAGCCGGAGGTGGACCATGATCGATCTACCTTAGATCGGGTAGGTCGGAAAAGGA
>NZ_JAMQQF010001020.1 GCF_023716945.1 Frankia sp. AiPs1
GTGCGGGCACCCACTCGGCCGGCAGCGGCGGCTCGGCGGTGTCGACCGCGTCGATCAGGCCGACGGCGAGGTCGACGACGGCGACCCCGCTGGTCGCGTTCGCCATCGCCACCGCCGCGGTCCCGCCAGGCCTGGTCCACAGCCCCGCGACGAAGCCGGGCATCGAACCGCCGTGCCCGACGAGCACCCCGCCGGGTTCGCGCAGCAACTGCACACCGAGCCCCGCCCCCAGCCGCCATTCGCCGCTGTCGCCCTCGACTGCGGCCGGTTCACGCATCTCGGCGAGGGTGTCCGCGGACAGCACGGCGTCGGTGTGCCCGGCGAGGACGGCCGACCAGCGCACCAGGTCCGCGGTGGTCGACCAGAGCTGGCCGGCCGGGGCCAGCACGCCCGCGTCGTGGGCGGGCTCGGGCAGCAGCACGTCGGCATGCGGGTGGACGGCGAAGCCGTGCGCGTGCGGCGCGGCGGGCAGCGCGGTCGTGCGGGACATCCCCAGCGGCGCCAGCAGCTCGCGGTGCAGGGCCTGCGCCCAGCTCATCCCGCGCAGCCGGGCGACGAGCTCGCCGAGGACCGCGAAGCCGACGTTGGAGTAGTGATGGCGGCGTCCCGGGCGGAACCGGTCCGGGTCGGGACCGAGGGCGTCGGCGAGGGTGGGATGGGCCTGCCCGGCCACCCGCTCCCACCACGGCGGTGCCGTCTCCGCCGCGATGCCACCCAGGTGGGACAGCAGGTGCGCGACCGTACGATCACCGACCGCGGTCCCCGGCAGGTGCCGGTCGAGGGGGTCGCCGAGCGCCAGGCGTCCCTCGTCGCGCAGGCGCATGACCAGCACCGCGGTGAAGGTCTTCGTGATGGAACCGATCCGGTACTGGGTGTCGGCGTCAGGCCGCCGGGCGCCCCGGCCCTCGGCATCACCCCCGCGACCGTCGTCACCGTCGTCGGCGTCGCGACCGTCGTCGCCGTCGGCCTGATCGGGTCCGACGGCGCGACCCCGCCCGGCCGTCCACACCGGGCGGCCGTCGCGTGCCACCGCGGCGACCAGCGACGGCGCCCGC
>NZ_JAMQQF010001021.1 GCF_023716945.1 Frankia sp. AiPs1
GACCGACCTCGCGCAGGAAGGCGCCGAGGGCCCGACCGAGCTCGGCGGGCCGACCGGGGGCGTCGCCGTGCCAGAAGGGCAGCCGGCCGGGGCGGCCCGGCGCCGGGGTGACCAGCACCCGGTCCGCGGTGATCTCCTCGATCCGCCAGCTTGACGAGCCGAGCAGCACGACGTCGCCGACCCGCGACTCGTAGACCATCTCCTCGTCCAGCTCACCGACCCGGCTTGCCTTCTCCCCGACCAGGAACACGCCGAACATGCCCCGGTCGGGGATCGTTCCGCCGCTGGTCACCGCGAGCCGCTGCGCGCCGGGCCGGCCGCGCAGAATGCTGGTGGCCCGATCCCAGGTGATGCGGGGGCGCAACTCGGCGAAGGCGTCGGAGGGGTAGCGCCCGGCGAGCATGTCGAGCACGGCCTCCAGGACCGAAGCCGACAGGGACGCGAAGGACGCGGCCCGCCGGGCCAGCCTGCCGAGGTCGTCGACGGACCAGTCGTCCATCGCCGTCATCGCGACGATCTGCTGGGCGAGCACGTCCAGCGGGTTGCGCGGAGCGTGGACCTCCTCGATCGCCCCCGCCCGCATCCGCTCGGCGACCACGGCGCTTTCGAGCAGGTCCCCGCGATGCTGCGGCAGGACCACGCCGAGGCTCGTGGCGTCGACCTGGTGACCGGCCCGGCCGACGCGCTGCATCCCGGCGGCGACGCTCGGTGGTGAGCCGATCTGGATGACGAGGTCGACCGCGCCCATGTCGATGCCCAGCTCCAGGCTGGAGGTCGCCACGACCGCGGGCAGCCGCCCGGCCTTGAGATCCTCCTCGATGAGCAACCGTTGCTCTCGGCTGACGCTGCCGTGGTGGGCCCGCGCGACCTCCGGCCACCCGGCGGTGCCACCGCCCTGGCCGCCCCCCCCCCGGCGGCGGCGGGGCCCGCCGGGCGCCCCGGCGTTGGTGCCCCGGGGGCCCCGGCCCCCCCCGCCAGCCGCCGTTGACCATGCCGACGACGTCGGAGTCCGGGACGAAGACGTCGTCGAGGAAGACCTCGTTGAACAT
>NZ_JAMQQF010001022.1 GCF_023716945.1 Frankia sp. AiPs1
CCGGTCGGGCGCTCCCGAGGCGGCCAGCCGGCGTTGGCGGAGGGGTTCTGCGCGGGCTGCGGGCAGCAGTACTCCTTCCGGCCGGCGCTGCGGGCCGGCGACCGCATCGGCCAGTACGAGATCGCCGGCGCCCTCGCCCACGGCGGGCAGGGCTGGATCTACCTGGCCCGCGATCACGGGGTCGGGGGGGACTTCTGGGTGGTTTTCAAGGGGCTGCTCGACTCCGGCGACCGGCACGCGCAGGTCGCGGCGATGGCCGAACGGCGGTTCCTCGCCGCGGTCGACCATCCCTCGATCGTCAAGATCTACACGTTCGTCGAGCACGCCGGGACCGGCTACATCGTCATGGAGTACGTCGGCGGCACGTCGATGCGGGAGGTGCTGCGCCGGCGCCGCGCCGCCGCGGGCCGGCCCGACCCACTGCCGGCGGCCGTCGCCGTCGGCTATCTGCTCGCGGTGCTGCCCGCGTTCGCCTACCTGCACCGCAACGGCCTGGTGTTCTGCGACTTCAAGCCGGACAACATGATGCTCGGCCGGGACTCGGTGCGGCTGATCGACCTCGGCGCGGTGCGCCGCCTGGACGACCACGACGGCGCCGTCTACGGCACACTCGGCTACCAGGCGCCGGAGGTACCCATCGAGGGCCCGTCGGTGGCCTCCGACCTCTACACCGTCGGGCGGACGCTGGCCACGCTCATCCTCGACTTCCGCGGGAACACCTCCACCTATCGGCACGACCTGCCGCCGGCCGCCAGCCATCCGGTGCTCGCCCGGCACGAGTCGCTGTACCGCCTGCTGGCCAGGGCCACGGCGGTCGACCCGGACCACCGCTTCGCCAGCGCCGAGGAGATGCACGGCGAACTGCTCGGCGTCCTGCGAGAGATCGTCGCCGCCGAGCAGGGCACCCCGATGCCGGCCCGCAGCACCCGATTCACCGGGGACGCCCACCCCACCGGCGAGCCGCCCGCCCCGGCAACGCCGGCCCCCCTGGCAACGCCGGCCCCGTTCGCAACGCCGGCCCCCCTCGCGACGCTGGCCGGCGCCGGGA
>NZ_JAMQQF010001023.1 GCF_023716945.1 Frankia sp. AiPs1
GGCTGCGCCCGCGCGGCGGCACCGCGATGGGCCGCTGGCTGCGGCTGACCGCGCAGCTCATGGGGTCGCGCCCGGACGCCATCCACCACGCCATCCTGCTCACCGACGGGCAGAACGGCGAGAGCACGCGGGCGCTGGAGACGGCCCTGGCCGCGTGCGAGGGCGCCTTCCAGTGCGACTGCCGCGGGGTGGGCGCCGACTGGCGGGTCGACGAGCTGCGCCAGATCTCCACCCGGCTGCTCGGCACCGTGTCGTTGCTGCGCGAGCCCGCCGAGATGGCCGACGACTTCCGCGCCCTCATCGCCAAGGCGCTCGCCCGCGGCGTGGCCGACGTCGCGCTGCGGGTGTGGACGCCGAAGGGTTCCACCACCCGCTTCCTGCGTCAGGTCTCCCCCGAGGTCGACGACCTCAGGCCGCGTGCGGTCGAGGTGAACCCGTTCACCCGGGACCATCCGACCGGCGCGTGGGCGGTGGGCACCCGCGAGTACCACCTGTGCGTCGACGTGCCGCCGGCCGACGTCGGCGACGAGCGGCTCGCCGCCCGGGTGAGCCTGGTCGTCGGCGGCGAGGTCGTCACGCAGGCCCGCGTCCGCGCGGTGTGGACCGAGGACGCCGAGTTGTCGACCCGCATCGACGGCGTCGTCGCCCATTACACCGGGCAGGCGGAGCTTGCCCGCGCGGTGCAGGGCGGGCTCGCCGCGCGCCGCGCCGGGGACGAGGTCAGCGCCGTGACGCTGTTGGGCCGGGCGGCTCGGATCGCCGCCGCGGCCGACGACGGCGCGATGCTGGACCGGCTCGGCAAGGTCGTCGAGATCGACGACCCGGCCACCGGCTCGGTACGGCTGCGCCGCGACGTGGAGAAGCTCGACGAGATGGACCTCGACGCCGGTTCGACGCTGACGGTTCCCGCGAAGCGGTGAGGCGCCAGACCTGCCCGCGCTGCGGGTGCCCGCCCCGCGGGGAGGGGACACGCTGCCCGGCGTGCGACCACAACTTCGCCACGGGCACCGGCCCGCGCCCGGCGTACGCCGTCCCCCTGCGTGC
>NZ_JAMQQF010001024.1 GCF_023716945.1 Frankia sp. AiPs1
TCCTCGGGCAGGCCGAACCGGACCGGACGGCCGCCGCTGCTGCCGGTGCCGCTTCTGGTGCTGCCGCCGTCGCTGCCGCTGCCGGTGCCGCCGCGGTCGAGTCGCAGCAGGATGTTCCTGGCCGCACACAGGCGAATCTTCTGCGGCGTCGTGCCGGTCAGGCCGAGATCGACCACGGTGATCCCGGCGTCGGCGAGCAGCGCGGCGAGCCGCCGGCCGGCCTCGTCGTCGGCCAGCGCGGTGATGAGGACGACGTCGGCGCCGTCGCCGGCAGCCAGGATCGCGGCCAGTCCCGCCCCGCCCGGCCGGGCGGTGTCGGTGATCTCGTCGAGGACGGGGACCGGCGCGTCGGGAGCCAGTCGTTCCACCCGGCCGGCGACGTCCCGGTCCAGCAACGCGTCGCCGACGATCACCAGCGGTCCGGATCGTGGCCGGCTCGGCGCCCGCGTCGTCCGTGCGTGGACGGACCGGTCCGACCCGGCGCCGAGGTCACCGAGGGACGTCGGCGGCGCGCCGGGCGAGGAGCGGACGGGGGCGACCCCGAGCGCCGCGTCGCAGGCCGCACAGAGCAGGTGCACGGCGACGAGGTGGGTCTCCTGCACGGTGGCCGCCGACGTCGTCCCGGCGCCGGGGGAGGCGGAGCCGACCGCGACGACCTCGTCGCAGGCGGCCGCGAGCGGACTGTCCGCCGCGCCGACCAACCCCCACGTCGCCATGCCCACCTCGCACGCCGCCCGGGCGGCGTGCAGCAGGTTGGCGCTGCGGCCCGAGGTGGACAGCAGAATCAGCACGTCTCCCGGCCGGCCGTGGGCGCGGACCTGGCGGGCGAACACGTCGTCGTAGCCGAAGTCGTTGCCGATCGCGGTGAGGGCGGAGGTGTCGGCGTGCAGGGCGATCGCGGACATCGGCGGCCGGTCGTCGCGGAAGCGGCCGACGAGTTCGGCGGTCAGGTGCTGGGCCTCGGCGGCCGAACCGCCGTTGCCCGCGGCAAGCAGCCGTCCGCCCGCGGCCAGGACGGCGGCCAGGCGGCCACCCCAGGCG
>NZ_JAMQQF010001025.1 GCF_023716945.1 Frankia sp. AiPs1
CCCCGGCCCCGCCCCCGCCCCCCCCCCCCCCCCGCCGCTGCGCGACTACCTGACCCGCCGCGGCCTGCGGCCACTGGCCCCCGACCCGGCCGTCACCGCGCTCACCCGGGCCGTCGCCGCGGGCGAGACGGCGCTGACCGTCGTCGACGTCGCCTGGGAGACGTTCCTGCCGTCCATCACCGCGGCCCGGCCCAGTCGCTTCTTCGAGGAGCTGCCCGTCACGGCCCTGCCCGTAGCCGGCCTGTCCGGCACGGCCCTGTCCGGCGCAGCCCTGCCCGCGGGGTGGCCGGCTCAGGTGGTGCCGGCGACTCAGGTGGTGCAGGCGACTCAGGTGGTGCAGGCCGTCCCGGCCGTGCTCGGCCTGCGGCCGCCGCAGCGCGCCCGGGCCCTGACGGAGCTGGTCCACGCCGAGGCGGCGGCCATCCTCGGCCATGACACCCCCGACGAGCTCGACCCGACCCGCCGGTTCCTCGAACTCGGCTTCGACTCCCTCGCCTCCGTCGAGCTCAGCCGCCGCCTGGCCACGGCGACCGGCCTGATCCTCGCCACCCAGGTCGTGTTCGAACACCCGACGGTCACCGAGCTCGCCGCCCACCTGGACAAACTCGCCGCCCAGGTGAGCGCCGCCGCGCAGGTGAATGCCGCTGGTCAGGTGACCGCCGCGGGCCGAGTGACCGCCGCCCACCTGGCCGGCGCTGCGGGTGTCGCCGCGGCGGGCACGGCCGCGTCGCCCGGCGGCAGCACGACGACGAACTCCTCCTCGCCGAGCGGCCGGACCGGGCCGTCCCAGATCCGCGGCGGCGGTCCGATCGCGAGGTCGGCCTGCCCGGCGAGCATCGCCTCGGCGAGCTCGTCGGCGTGCCGATGTTCGAACAGGCGTACCCGTACCCCCTCGTACGCCCGATGCCAGGAGCGCAGCATCGGCGGCAGAATCCCGAGGGTCACCGAGGACACGGTGGCGACCTGCACCTCGCCGCGTTCGAGGCCCAGGGCGCGGCGCGCGCCGCACCGGGCGCGCTCGGCCTCGGCG
>NZ_JAMQQF010001026.1 GCF_023716945.1 Frankia sp. AiPs1
CAGCAGGTCCAGGCCCGCCGCGGGCGCCGCGGCGCGCAGAGCCCGCAGCGCCGGGGTGAGCAGCACGACATCGCCAAGGTTGTCCGGGCGGACCGCCAGGACGCGGCGCGCGGCGGCGAGGTCCAGCGGGCCACCGCGGCCGGCGGCCGGATGATGGCGGCTCACATCCACCTCCCCTGTCGCGCCGCCCGTAGGTGGCGGCGTTCCCCACCCGATTCCCGGACTCTCGGCAACAAAACTACTACTAAGCGTGATGGACGTCGGTGGATGGTGGCGCGCTGCGACAGCGGGTAGGGCCTGGCGCATGCCCGGGAGAGCTCACCAAGGCGCCCCGGCCGGACCGTCGTCCACGCCGCCGGCGGCGGCGTTCAGTGGAGCGTCGGCCGTCGGCCGCGACCGCTGGTCGAACGGCGGGTGGCGGCCGCGGGTCGCCCTCGTCTGCGGCAACCTCGCCCCCACCGAGGACGGCGTCGCCGACTACACCGTGCGGCTGGCCACGGCGCTGCGGGGCGACGTCGAACCCGTGCTGGTCACCTCCGGTCGGCTCGACGTCGACGTCGACGTCGACACCGGCCCGTTGCCGGTGGTCGCCCTCGGGCGGGGCTGGGGGCCGACGGGTCTGCACGCCACCGCGCAAGCCCTGCGGCGGCTGCAACCGGACGTGGTCCACGTGCAGTTCGCCCCGTCGGCGTTCGGGTTCTCCCCGGCGCCGGGCCTGCTGCCCGTCCTGGCCGGCGCGCGGGCCGTCTGGGTGGCCACACTGCACGAATACGGCTGGTGGGGGTGGCCGTCGCGGCTGCCGTCGACGCTGTGGCGGACAGCGGAACGTCGTGGCTGGTGGGATCGGGAGACCCTGACCCTCGTCCCACGGGCGCGCGCGCTGGTCGTCACCAACCCCGACCATGCCGCCACCGTCCACACCCGCTTCGGCCGGACCGCCCAGACGGTGCCGGTCCCCGCGAACATCCCCCACGCCACCCCGCCCGCGTCGAGCGCGCCGCCCGCGGCCCGGGCGGCGGCGCGGGGA
>NZ_JAMQQF010001027.1 GCF_023716945.1 Frankia sp. AiPs1
GGTGGCGCCCCGCGGCCACGGACCGCGGCCCGACCGGCCCGCCGCGCTGCTCCGACCCGGGGGCCGATGGGGGGGCTGACCGGGGGGCCGATGAGGGGGCCGGGTGGGGCACGGTCACGCGCTCACGTCGTCTGGTTGCGCGGAAACGGCGTGCGGCGCAGGGCCACGACCACGGGGCCGAACCGGGCCCAGTCGGGATGCAGCGCGAGCACGTTCGCGGAGAACTCCCCCTGGCCGGCGAGTCCTCGGCGGGTCAGGTTGAACAGGCGGTAGCCGGCCGCGGCCAGCACGCCGACCAGCTCGCCCTGCGCCCGGCCACCCCGGCGGGCGAGGTGGCTCGGCAGCATCTCCAGCAGCACCGCGGGGCGCCGCGCGCGCAGCAGCTCCGTGGCGCCGAGGAGCACCTCGAGTTCGAACCCCTCCACGTCGATCTTGATCAGGTCGGGCGGCCGGTGACGGGCCGCGTGCATGTCGAGCGTCGTCGTCGGCACTGTGAGCTCGGCCGCGTCGCCCGCCGGGACCTGGTGGGTCAGCCCCGAGGCGCCGGGATGCCGGCGCAGCCCGACGGTCCCGGCGACGGCGCCGACCGCCCACGCCGTCGGGCGCACCTGGCTCAGCCCGTTGCGGACAGTCAGCGCGACGAGGACCGCGCGCGGTTCGGGCACCGGCTCGAAGGCGTGTACCTCCCCCGCCCGGCCGACCGCGCCCGCCGCCCACAGCGTGTAGACGCCGATGTTGGCGCCGACGTCGTAGCAGCAGTCGCCCGGGCGCAGGATGGTGTCGAAGACGGCGGCCAACGCCGGCGGCCGGTAGCACAGCTCGACCAGGTCGCGGGCGGACCCGTCACGGCAGTCGGCCAGCTCGAAGGTCATGCCGTTGGTCAGCCGGCCGCGCACCGGCCCGGTGAAGCGGGGGGTTCCGCGCACCCACCCGGTCACCCGGTCGCGCCCGCGGACATCTGGCAGCGCCGCGGCCAGCCGCCCGGCCGCGCGCCCGGGACCCCGGGCGCGTGCAGCGGAATCCGAA
>NZ_JAMQQF010001028.1 GCF_023716945.1 Frankia sp. AiPs1
GCGCCAGGCCCCGCAGGGCGTCGGCCGCCCGGCGCACGTCGCCCTCGAACCGGCCGCGCGCGATGTCGACGGCCACGTCCAGCTTGCCGAGGAAGCGGGTGAACGCGGCCGTGCCCGGCCCGAGGGTGCGGGTGACCGCCTCGCCGAACGTGTCGGACGAGCGCGCATCCCCGCCGGCGGAACCGGCGTCCCCGGGACCGTGGGCGGCGGCCACCACCGAGTCGGGTGAGGAGGCCAGCAGCCGCACCACCGAGTCGCGCACCCGCAGCCAGGAACGCAGGTCCGCCTCCAACCCGGGTGGCAGGTCCGCACCCTGACGGCTGTCGAGGGCCACGACGAGGGATCCGCGCCGGGTGACCGGTTCGGGCGGCAGGCGGTCGCCGGCCGAATCGAAGCCCAACCCCCGGGTCACCCAGGCGAAGTGTTCGTCGAAGCGGACGCCGTTGCCCAACGCGGTCAGCGACAGGTTCTCGTCGACCCGGGCCTCCAGGGCGAGGGTCTTCGACCGCGCGAGCAACGTCATCTGCCGGTAGCCGGCGTCGCGGGCGGTGTCCAGGCGGGTCTGTTGGGTGCCGAACGCCACCGCCGTCCACACGACCGCCGCCAGTACCGCGCCCGTCGCGACCACCAGCCCGGGATTGATCAACCGGTTCGTGCGACGCACGAGCAGCAGCTGCACGCCGACCAGTGCCCCCAGCGCGAAGCAGGCGGTGATCACCACGGCCCACTCCCCCTGCGAACCGGTGGCCCGCTCGTAGGCGAGGTCGACGGCGTCGGCGTAGCGGGCGACGAGGACCTCCGTCGAGGGGAGGATCTCGGTGCGCATCATCGTCGAGGCGGCCCGCAGGTTGGCCTCGCCCACGGACAGGCCCGCGCGGTTGTTCGCCCGGGCCCGTTCCACCATCCCGTTGTAGACGGGGATGCCCTGGGCCAGCAGGTCCAGGGGACATGCCGCGGAAGCCGTGGACGCCGCGCCCCCCGGCGAGGCGCCCGGCGCGCCGCCCGAAGGCCCCCCGGCTCCCGCG
>NZ_JAMQQF010001029.1 GCF_023716945.1 Frankia sp. AiPs1
GCCCGCTCGTCGTGGCCGCCCTGGGCGGCGCTTCCGCCGAGGTGGCGGGTGGGCCCGTGGCGGCGGACCTCGGCCAGCCGGGCGCGGCGGACGACGACGGAACCGGTGTGACGCCCGGCGATGTCGGCGGCGCCCCGGACTCGCCGTTGGTATCCGCCGGCGCGGTGGCGGACGCTGCCGCGGCCGATCCGATCGTGGCAGTGAACGGCAACGGCCACGGTCGCGCGGGGTCGGCTGCGGTGACCGCCCCGACCGCTGCCCTCGCGCAGAGTGCCGGCGGGGACGCGGCACCCCCCGTGTACGCGAACTCCGACGACCCCGACAGCCTCGCCACCGTCGACAGCGGTGCGGCCGGCAAGCCCGTCCGGAGTCGGCGGCGCCGGGCGTCCCGACCGGTGTCGAAGCCGGCCGAGTCGCTGGAGTCCGTGCCGCCCTCGGCCGAGTCCAGCGGCACCTGACAGGCTGGCGCGCCGCCGAGCGGCACGCGACCTGAGGCCCGAGGTAGGTCACCTCTCCCGTCCGGATTGCTCCGGACGGGAGGGGACGGCCACCGGGCGGCGCGGCCGACGTAGCCGGGGCGGCAGCCTCAGACGGCGGGCAGCCTCAGACGGCGGTGGGACCGGCCGGAGTCTGGGACGTGGCCGGGCCGGAGCGGACAAACCCGCGGCTCGGGTTCTCCCGCATCAGCAGATCCAGGGTGGCCCGGGAGCGGGACAGCGCGACCTCGACAGCCTGATGGGCCCGCCCAGCATCACCCATCTGCAACGCGTACGACGCGATCGTCAGTGACTGGACGAGATCGTCCTGATCGGCGAGGTCGGGACTCATCCACTGCCGCGGCGAGCCGTCCTGCCCCGCGTCCGGACCCGCCGGCTGCGCCACAGGCACTCCCCAGGCGGCCGGATCCCGGCGCCGCAGCGCGATCCACCCCGCCGCCAGCGCGGTCCCCACCAGCCAGCAGGCGCCCACCCAGGGCGGCACACCGGCGAAGGCGGTGAGGGCCAGGCCGACCACCACCAGCG
>NZ_JAMQQF010000102.1 GCF_023716945.1 Frankia sp. AiPs1
GGGCGGCGGCCGAGCCGCCGGGCGCCCGCCCGGGCGGCGACGATCCGATCGCGCGAGTTCCCCTGCCCACCGGTTCGGTCCCGGTGAGCACGGCACCGGTGGGCCGGCGGGTCCGCGTCCCCAAGACCGCGGAGCTCGTCGCCAGCCAGCTACGGCGGAGGATCATCCGCGGTGAACTCACCGAGGGTGACGCCCTGCCGCCCGAGCCCACCCTGATGACGCAGTTCGGCGTCTCCCGCCCCACCCTGCGCGAGGCCTTTCGGGTCCTCGAGGCGGAGGCGCTGATCTCGGTGCGCCGCGGGGCCCACGGCGGGGCGCGGGTTCACCTCCCGAGCCCGACGGTCGCCGCCCGCTACGCCGGCCTCGTCCTCGAACATCGCGGTGCCACCCTGGGCGACGTCCACCAGGCCAGCGCCGTCATCGAGCCACCGTGCGCGGCGCTGCTCGCCGAACGGCACAGTCCGGCGGACGTCGCCGCGCTACGCGGCATCCTCGCCGAGGCCGACGAGGTCGCCGACGACCCCGCCGCACTCGCGGCGGCGCAGGCGGCCTTTCACCTGGCCGTGGTCGAGCTCACCGGCAACCAGTCCCTGTCCGTGGTCACCGGCATGCTGCAACATCTCGTCGAGATGACCAACGCCCAGCACGGGCATGCGGCCGTCGGCGCCGGTCCCGACGCGTCGCCCACGGCGGCGAGGGCCGTCGACCGGGCCACCGACAACCGGCTGGGCGCCGGTGCCACCCGACAGATCCACGCCACGCTGGTCGACCTCGTCGAGATCGGCGACGCGGCGGGCGCCGACCGCCACTGGCGGCTGCACCTGGCCGCGCCCGATCACGCGATCCCGGGCGGGCCGGCCGACCGCTGCGTGCTGGATCTGCTCGGCTGATCAGCGGTCGCCGGCCGCGGCGTGGTCGCCCGGCCAGACCGTCCACTGGGTGACCGGCATGGCCGAGCGCCACCCGGTGAAGCCGCCTACCGGGGACGCTCGGCTCACCGACAGCCGGATCAGGTCCCCGCCCCGCCGTGCGTACCAGGCCGCGAGCATCGCCTCGGACTCGAGGGTCACCGCGTTGACGACGAGCCGGCCGCGGCCTCGCAGCGCCGCCCAGCAGGCCTCGAGCAGCCCATCGGCCGTGGCACCGCCACCGACGAAGACCGCGTCGGGTGCCGGCAGCCCAGCCAGGACCTGCGGGGCGCGGCCCACGACCACCCGCAGCCCCGGTACGCCGAGGTTCGTGGCATTGCGCCGGATACGCTCCGCTCGATCGGCGCGGGGCTCGACGGCGACAGCCCGACAGGTGGCATGGGCGCGCATCCACTCGATGGCGATGCTGCCGGCGCCCGCCCCCACGTCCCACAGCAGCTCGCCGGGGGCAGGACCGAGCCTGGCCAGCGTGACCGCCCGGATCTCGCGCTTGGTGATCTGACCGTCGTGCTCGAAGGCGTCGTCGGGCAACCCGGGGGTGCGCGGCCGGTGGGCGGCCCCGGGCCCGGGGCGCGGCTCGACGGCGGCCACGTTCAGGTCGGCCGGCGGGCGCAGTGTGCTGCCCAGCAGGCCGCCGTGGTGGGCGGAGGCGTCGCGCCAACGGGCTGATGCGGCCGCCCATTCATGGGCGGCCGCCCGCTGCGCAGCCTCGTCGGCCGCGCCAAGCCGTTCCAGCACCGTCAGCGGACTCGCCCCGTAACCGCGGTCGACCAGCAGATCGGCGAGCGCGAGGGGGGTGGTCCCATCGGCGCTGAGAACCAGCAGCCGGCGATGCGGGGTGAGGGCGGCATGCACCTGGGCCAACGGGCGGCCAACCGCGCTCACGACATCGACCCCGTCGATCGCCCAGCCCAGTCGGGCGCAGGCCAGGGACACCGCCGAGGGATGCGTGAACACCCGCACCCGATCCGCCCCGAGCAGGCGAACGAGCGTGGTGCCGATCCCGTGGAACATCGGATCGCCGCTGGCCAGGACGCAGACCTCGCCGCCCGGCCCCGAGCTCCGCACCGCCGGGCGCCGGGGATCGCCGCCGGACTCCGCGCCCGTACCCGTGTCGGCCCCCGCGCCCGTGCCCGTGCCCGTGTCGGCATCCGTATCCGCGCCCGTGTCAACGCCCGTGCCCGTGTCGGCCCCCGCGTCCGTATCCGTGTCCGTGTCCGCGTCGCTCGTCCCGGCCACCGGGATGCCGTGCTCGGCGAGCAGGCCGGCGAGGGCCGGCAGCAGCGGCGACGGCCAGGTCACCCGGCGCGCGGTGAGCGGGTGCTCCCCGACCCGTGCCGGGATGAGATCGAGCTGTCGACGCGCCCCCAGCAGGACGTCGGCGCGGCGGACGGCGGCACGCGCCGCCGCAGACAGGCCGGTCCAGCCGTCCGCGCCCACCCCGACGACGCTCACCTGCGCCGACGCACGCGGCTGCGCGGTCCTGGGGTCGGACAGGGCCCCGGACACCGCCGCCGAGCCCGACACCGACGCTGGACCTGGCGGTGAAGCTGGACCTGGCGGTGAAGCTGGACCTGGCGGTGAAGCTGGACCTGGCGGTGAAGCTGGACCTGGCACAGCACGCCAGCGTAGTCCCGCGCCGAACCACAGGCCCACGGGCCGATCGGCCGACCAAGCCGGTCGCGGGGGCCGGATCAGCACCGGCTGCGGCCCGGCCGCCAGGTCTGGCGAACCATGGGCTGCGCACCCGAACCAGCCCGTACCGTCGTGGGTGCACTGTGCCGAAGCGGCGAGAGGATTCGGACGTGACGCTGCTGTTCCCAACCCTGGACGTCGATTACGACGCTCCTGCCGTGCAGGTCGGAGAGGTGGTTCTCTCCCGGGCCGAGCTGCTGGGGGCCGCGGCGACCGTCGCCGGTCGCGTCGCGGGGGCCGGGACTGTCGCGGTGCACGCCGAGGCCTCGATGGCCACCATCGTGTCCGTCGTCGGATGCCTGCTCGCCGGGGTGCCCGCGGTCCCGGTGCCACCGGATTCCGGCCCGCGCGAACGCGGCCACCTGCTGCGGGATTCGCGCGCCGAGCTGCTGCTCGGTAGCCCGGGCTGGGATGACCTGGCGATCCCGGCGGTGCCGGTCGATCCCAGCGCCCGCACGGCGTTGCCGTCCACCCCGAACACCGCGGCCACGAGACCGGCGGGCATCGGTGAACCAGCCGCGGCCACGGTCTCCCCGCCGGCGCTCATCCTGTACACCTCCGGCACGACCGGAGCACCCAAAGGCGTCATGGTGCCCGCCGCGGCCATCGCCGCCGACCTCGACGCCCTCGCCGAGGCCTGGGCCTGGACCCCGCAGGACACCCTCGTGCACGGGCTGCCGCTGTTCCACGTGCACGGCCTTGTCCTGGGTGTTCTCGGCGCGTTGCGGGTCGGCAGCCGACTGATCCACACCGTCCGACCGACGCCGAGCGCGTATGCGGCGGCCGGTGGCAGCCTCTACTTCGGCGTGCCGACCGTCTGGTCCCGGGTCTGTGACGACCCGGCCAGCGCCCGGGCCCTGGCCACGGCCCGGCTGCTCGTCTCCGGCAGCGCGGCCCTGCCGACGCCGGTCCTGACGCGGCTCGCGACGCTCACCGGCCTGGCGCCCATCGAGCGGTACGGGATGACCGAGACACTGATCACGACGAGTAGCCGGGCCGACGGCGAGCGCCGTCCCGGCTGGGTCGGCCCGGCGCTGAAGGACGTGCGCACCAGGCTCGTCGACGACGAGACCGGCGCCCCGCTGCCGGCCGACGGGCAGAGCATCGGTGAGTTGCAGATCCAGGGGCCGACCCTGTACGGGGGCTACCTGGGCAGCCCGGCGGCCACCGCCGACTCCTTCACGGCCGACGGCTGGTTCCGTACCGGCGACGCTGCGGTGATCTCGCCGGATGGGCATCACCGGATCGTCGGACGGCGGTCGACCGACCTCATCAAGTCCGGTGGATACCGGATCGGCGCGGGCGAGGTGGAGGCGGCGCTGCTGGCCCATCCGCAGGTGCGGGAGGCCGCCGTCGTCGGCCACCCCGACGCCGATCTCGGTCAGCGGATCACCGCCTTCGTCGTCGCCCCCGATCTGCTCGGTGGCGACAGGACCAGCAGCTCGGCCGCCGGGGACCTCACCGCTTTCGTGGCCCGGGAACTATCCGTCCACAAGCGACCCCGGGAGATCCACTTCGTCGCCGAGCTACCTCGCAATCCCATGGGCAAGGTCCGCAAGTCCGCCCTGGCCGTCACCCCACGCCAGCACGACGCCCCGCCCGACGGCGCCCCAGCCTGAGCGACCCCGGGTGACCGTCGCCGCCCCCCGGCGGCGGCGGTCCGAACGGGCCCCCCGGCGGCGGTCCGAACGGACCGGCCGGCGGCCGTTGCTCGTCGCTCGCGGTCCGCTCTCCCGCCGCTTGCGCCGGCCGGGTCGGCGGCGCGATGGTGAACCCCCGATAGAACGCACTGGTCGCCATCAGCTCGTCGTGGGTGCCCTGCGCCACCACCCGGCCCTCGTCCAGCACGATGATGCGGTCGGCTGCCCGGACCGTGGAAATCCGGTGCGCGATGACGAGCAGGGCGCGCTCGGCGGCGATCCGGCGCATCGCCTGCGTGAGTGCCCGCTCGTTGCCGGCGTCGAGCTGCGAGGTCGGCTCGTCCAGCAGCAGCACGGCGGGGCTCGGCAGCAGCGCACGGGCGATCGCCACCCGCTGTCGCTCGCCGCCGGAGAGCAGCACGCCGTGATCGCCTACCGGGGTGTGCAGCCCAGCCGGCAGCCGGTGGATGAGATCGGTCAACCCGGCCGTCGCGACCACCTGCGCGATCTCGTCCTCGGCCGCGTCCGGCTTGCCGTAGACGATGTTGTCCCGCAGGCTGCCGTGCAGCACCGGAGTGTTCTGTTCAACCAGGTTCACCCAGGCCCGAGCGCTGCTGCGGGAGAGGGACCGGACATCGCGACCGGCGAAGAGGATCTGCCCCTCGGCCGGATCGTAGAACCGCTCCACGAGTTCGAGAACGGTCGACTTGCCAGCCCCGGAGGCGCCGACCAGCGCGACGTGGCCCCGCCGGGGCACCCGCAGCGACACTCCACGCAGCACCGGCGTCGCGGTGTAGGCGAAATGCACCTCCCGCAGCTCGATCGCCGCCGCCAGCCGGTCGCCGTCGCCGGCACCAACGCCAACGCCGTCGCCGGCACCGACGCCATGGCCGTCGCCGTCGCCGTCGCCGTCGCCGAGCAGCGGACCGGGCACCACGGTGTCGTCGTCCTCCCGCGGCAGCGCGAACACGGCGTTGACCCGCGAGAGTGCCCCGAGGCCGCGCTGGATCGTGGCGGCGGATTCGATCAGCTGGGACAACGGCATGACCAGGTAGGTCGCGTAGAGCAGAAAGGCGACGAGGCTGCCGAGCGAGACCGAACCCCGGGCCACCAGCACGCCGCCGGCCAGCAGAACGGCGAGGACGCTGCCCTGCACGGCCAGTTGCATGGCGGGCGCGATGATCGAGTCCAGCTTCGCCATCCGGATGCCGGCCTGGTAGGCCGCGGCGGCGTGATCGCCTATTCGCTCGGCCTCGCGAGCCTCGGCCCGGTTGGCCCGGACGGTACGGATCGCGACCAGGGCCCGTTCCAGGTCCGCGGTCATGCCCCCCACGCTGGCCTGCCCGCGCTCGGACACCGCGCGGATGCGGGACAGCGCCCCGAGGACCACCACCCCGGCCACCGCGACCACCACGACGACGAGCAGGAACAGCCACGGATTGAGCCACACCATCAGGGCGACGGCGCCGGCCACCCCGATCAGGCTGGTGACAAGGGAGGTGAAGCTGTAGGCCACCGCCTCGCGTACCACGGTGGTGTCCGTGTTCGCCCGCGAGATGAGGTCCCCGATCCGGCGGGTGTCGAAGATCTGCACCCGCAGTGCAAGCAGCTGGCCGATCAGCCGCCGGCGCAGGCCGAGCAGGATGCCCTGACCGGCCCGTTCCAGCAGGTAGTGGCCGGTGGTGTCAATGACCGCCTGGCAGACGAACAGGCCCAGCAGCGCCCCGACCAGCCACATCGGGATGCCGCCGGCCTGCGCGGTGTCGATCACCTTCATCACGAGCAGTGGTTGGAGCACCCCGACGCCGGTGCCGATCACGGTCAGCACCGTGGCGATCATCACGGGCCGTCCGTGCCCACGCAACAACGCCCAGAGCTCGGCCAGCCCCCTCACCACGGTTCGGTCCCCGGCCCGACGGCCAGCAGCGCCCGCAGGTACCCGGGCGGCACCGCCTCCCCGACGATCACCCCGTCCGCTTCGACCCACGCGTGCGCGGCGAACGGCGCGACGGCCCGCACCCCGACGCACCAGGTCGGCACGCTGCCCGCCAGCCGACACAACAGCGTGGTGGCGATCGAACGGGGAACACAGCCTCGTTCCTGCCGACAGGCGGGACTGACGGCCATCACCGCCTGGCGGGCGGCGAGCGCGCTGGCGTAGTCCGCCGGCCGAGCGCCGTCGCCCAGCCGGGCCAGCACCCGACGGATGCGGGCCGGCGACTGGGTGGCGAGCAGCCGGGCCACCCCGACCGCGGCCAGCGCCGCCAGCCGACGCCCGGGGCGCAGGACCACCGCCGGCCGTTCGACGGCCGTCGGCGCCGTGGGCGCCGTCACCGCCGCGCCTCCGGCCTGCCCGCACCGGCGCTACCGGGGCAGCCCGCCTCAACCTCGGGTGACCAGTGGGCCTCGGACTCCGGCTCGATCAGCCCGACGTCGGCGAGCTGGGCCAGCAGACCCTCGACATCGCTGCGCGCGACCTGCGGATCGACCTCCACGGTCGTGCGCAGCTCCCGCACCGCGGCAGCGACGTCGCCGCCGTCCAGCAGGACGCGCAGCACCAGATCACCCGAGCGGTTGAGCGTCCAGTACCGCCCGTCGTCGGTGTGCAGCAGCACGGAGCCGTACTCGGTCGGCGCCCGCACCACGTCGGATCGCAACATCACCATGGTCCACTCCCGCTGGTCCGTCGATCTTCGGCAGATCTCCCCGGTCCTCGGTGGCCGGCGCCGGGCGCCGGGCGCCCGTGACCCGCCTGCGTCTAGCCGCGGCGGCCGGCGAGGGTACGCAGCCACGCGTCGGCCGCAAACGTCGGTCGGAGGGCCTGGCACCGGCGGTCCGCCGCGGTCCCCTGCCGGCAGGCCTCCCGCAGCGTCGCCGGCTCGATGAGTCCGAGGTCGGCCAGCGGCGAGTCATCGCACAGCCCGACCAGGACGCCACGATTCGCGCGCAACCCGCGGCCCTGCTCGACGCCGACGCCGACGCCAGCGCCGACGTCGATGCCAGCGCCGGCCGAGGTCCCCCGATGCAGGCAACTCGCCGGCATCACCTGCCGCATCGCCTCCCTGAGCAGCGCCTCGTCCGCCCAGGGAGAGGCGCGGTCCTCCGCCCGGACGGCAAGCGCGGCGCGCACGACCCGGTCGTCGAGGAACGGCGCGCTCAGCGGCGGGCCGACCGGGCTGGCCATCTGGTCGAACAGCCGGAAGGCGCACGCGGTGGCCCGGATCGCGGACAGGTCGGCGTGTCCGTCCCGCGTCGGTGCCAGGGGGCCGTCTCGGCGAGCCGCGTCGGCGACGGCCTCGGCGATGAGTCGCAGGGCGGCGCGGGTCAGCCAGCCCGGGACGACCGGCGGCAGCGCCCAGTCCAGGGCCGCCGTCGGGTGGGCCGGCTCGGGCCGCCCGAGTCCTCCCCCGAGCGCAGTCTGATCGAGGGACCGGGCCAGGTCGAACAGGCAGTCGCGATAGTCCCGAGTGCGCATCATCCGCAGGCTCGCGGCCCACGGCCAACCCTCCCGGGCGCGCAGGGCACGCAGGTGCCGCAACGCGGTCCAGGGCCGTCGGCGGGCCAGTCGAGGCAGGTAGTTCGGCGCGCCCCGCGCGACCTGCGCACCGCCGAGGCCGGTCAGGTGCAGGCGAGGGCCGTAGAGCGCAACCCGGTCGAGGCCCGCCCGCAGCCTCGCCCGGTCCGCGAGGCCGACGAAGGGACGGTCGAGCGCCTCATCGGCGCAGCCGATGCCGTCGAAGACAAGCGGGAGCTCAGTTGCGGGGAGAACCTCCCGGGCGACGCCGGGCAACGAGACCGCCGCGTCGGCCGACCAGCGTGGATCGTCGACGCCGGGGTCGCGGGCGAGCCCGGTGACCGCGACGATGTCAGCGGGGCCGCGGGCCGCCAGGCAGCACATGGCGGCCGACGCGAGCCCGCCCGACAGCTCGGCGCTGACGGTGCGCCCCGCGGCCACCCGCACGGACACCGCCTCGGCGAGGGCCGCTCGCAGGATCGGCGCGCCCTCGGCCCGCGAACGCACCGGCGCCGGCTGCCGCCACCAGCGCATCCGCTCGCGGCGGCCATCACGATCCAGGAACAGGTAGTGGTCGGGTGGCACGGCCTCGACGGACTTCCACGGCAGGAGGTCGTCGAGCGGGTACGGCGGGGATGGATCGAGCAGCGACAGGGCCAGCGCCGTGCGGTCCAGCTCGCCGCCGGTCAGCTCGGCGAGGACGTCGCCGCGGTCCGCGGCGACGTGCTGCCCGCCGGACACCGCGGTGAAGATCCGCCGCGTGCCGGTCGGGCTGCCCTGGAGCCTGTGCTGCCCGTCGATCTCAGCGATGACGTGGTAGTCCCCGGCCACGGCCCGGGCGACGTCGAGGCAGTGCACGTCCCGGGCGGCCAGGAGCAGGCGTAGGAGCTGGCTGGGATTCGCCGCGGCCCGGCCGACCAGCGCTATCCGGGCACGACCCGCCGTCGCGCTGACCATCGCGTCGTCCGGCCAGTCGCCGGCGAGCCACGGCCGTCCCGACGGGTATCGCAGCATCCGGTGGACCCCGGCGGGCAGCACCACCGGATCCCGGTCCGACAACACGACGAACCAGCACGCGGGCCGGGATGACCCGGGCCGGGCGTCGCGGCCCGGCCGTCGAGCCGTGATAGGCGTGGTCACCGCAGCCCTCCCTGTTCGCGTTCCGCCGCGCGGCGGGCAGAGCGCGGCCCGCGGCACGATGGTCGGCATCCGAAAGGTGGCCCGCCTCCCGGCGGCTGGGCCGGCCCCACCGCTGCGAGAACCACCGCAGATCAGCGGACCGGACGATCGGTCCCACGCCGGAGAGGATTCCCCCGGGACGTTCAGTGGCGGTTCAGCGGTGCCGGCAGTCCCGTCGGCTCCGAAGGGGACCGCGACCAGCCGCGTGCCGGGTCCAGCACCTCCTGATGCACCCGGCGCAGCTCCGCACCGGGTTCGATCCCAAGCTCAGTGACCATCCGTCGGTACAGGCCGCGGTACTCACGCAGCGCCTCGGCCCGGCGACCGCTGCGTTCCAGGGCGACGAGCAGCTGCGCCCAGAGACGTTCGCGGGTCGGGTACTCCACGGCCAGCGCGCGCAACGCCGGCAGCACCCGGTCGTGTTCACCGAGTGCGAGGCGCGCGTCGATCAGCGCCTCGCGGGCCGACCACCGGGCCTCCTCCAGGCGGAGGCTCTCGGCCCCACCGACCTCGGCCGGCAACTCGTCGAACGCGCTTCCGCGCCACCATCCGAGCGCCTGCTCCAGGAGCTCGGCGGCCTGGGCCGGCCCGCCGGTGCGGGCCGCGACCCGCCCGCGTTCGACCGCCCGCTCGAAGCGGACCACGTCGATCTCGTCGGGGACGACGATCAGGCGATACTCCCCTGGGCGGCTCTCGATGCGCCCCGGACCGGCCGGTCGGCGAAGGACCGAGGCCCGCGGGCCCACCGACCTGATCGACGCCGGCACGACCGGCTCTCCGACCGGCGTGGGCAGCGTGTGCCGCAGCTCGGACAGGTAGGTCTTGATGTTGCCGAGGGCGGACCGGGGCGCGTCGTCCTGCCAGAGCGCCAACCGCATCTCCTCCACCGAGGTCCACCGGCCGGCGTGCAGAAGCAGGGTCAGCAGCAGCGCCCGCTTCTTGCGCTGGTCTATTCGGACGCGCTCCCCCGGCCCACGCCAGACCTCGAGCGGGCCCAGCACGGCAAACACGACACCCGACCCGGGCCCAGGCACCGTCGCCGCGGGGCCGGACCACCGGGAGCCGTGACCTGGCTCGCCGGGACCTCGCTCGCCGGGAGTCTGGACGCCGGGACGAGCGATCGGGCCCGCAATGGTTCCGAGCTCGTCGACCATGATGATCCTCGTCGGTCGGAGATCCTCGCTGATCGGGCCCCGTTGCACACCTCGTCCGGGGACCGGCGGCCCGTTTGGGCCGGTGCTGGGAATACCCCGTTCGACCGGCCGATAGTCCTCTTCCTCGACGGTGGCCGTCCTACCGGCGGTGGGCGTCATACCAGGCGGTGGGCGTCATACCAGGCGGTAGGCGTCCTACCGGCGGTAGGCGTCCTGCCGGCACCATGCTGGCGGCGCCGGGCTGCCAACCACGACAGCGCCGCCGGGTGAGGCTGGGGAGCCGCACCCGGCGACGCCGCGCCGCGCTGCTACTACTCAGATGCCGAGGCTGGCGCGGGTCTGGGGCCCAACCACGCCGTCCACCAGCAGACCGTGCTTGAGCTGGTAGTCCTTGACCATGTGGTTCGTCTGGTAGCCGAACTGGCCGTCGACCTGGATCGGGTAACCGAGGTTGGCCAGCTTCTGCTGAATCTGCTGGACGTCCTGCCGGTAGCCGATGCCGGTGGCGAGCGACGGATACCCGGTCGGGAACGCCGCGGCGGGCGCCGCGGGCGCGGGCGCGGTGTAGGAGACGGTGCGGACGCTGATGCCGCCGCCGCGGCCGACGGCGGCCGCGGCAGCCTGGCCACGGCCCAGGAACTGGCTGTACCTGCCGTAGGTGTACGCGCTCCAGGCCGTGATGCCCTGACTCTGGCAGACCTGCTTCGCCGCCCAGGCGTTGGTGGCGGGGTCGTAGAGGTTGCGGTTACCCACCCAGCCGGCGTGCGCACGCATGTTGATCTGCCAGAGTCCGCGTGAGTCCTCACCGACCGTGGCGTGGGCGAAGGTGTTGCCGCCGGACTCGCCGAGAGCGACCGCGACCCAGGTGGACAGGGGAACGCCGCGGCAGCCGGCGAGGCCCGCGTTCGCCGCCGCGCTGGCGATGGTCACGTCCGAGACGGTGCCGGTGGCGGCGCTCGCCGGGCTTGCGGTGACGAGCATGCTGGCTCCGGCACCGATCACACCGGCGGCGGCGATGACGGCGCCGCGGTGCCGGCTGGAACGCTTCCGATGCTTTCCCTTAGCCATTCTTTGACATCTCATTTCGGTGTCGTCGAACACAGGATTGGAATCGGTTATGGCGTCCGCTCATTGGAGGGGAGCGGTTCTCATCGCCAGATACGGGCAGCACGGACTATCTGGCTTCGAAACGGCACCCGGCGCAACGGCGCAAAGAAACGGCGGGAGCAGGCTTCGACAGTGGTACGAGTGCCGGCCCGATCAGCGCGACGGCCGCATCACGCCTGGCCGCCCGAGGCGGGCGGTCCGGGGATCGCGGCCGGCCGCCGACGGCGACCCGTGCGGTCCGTCACTGGGCCGGTGATGTCAGGCGTACGCGGTGTGGCCGGCGAGGCACCGGCCGGTGGCACGTTCCCGCGGCCGTGTCAGGGCGAGAACGGCGCCCGCCATGGCGAGGGCGCGTCGCAGAAAGCGCAGGTCGCCCGGGCGGCCATCGAGACCGCAGCCGAACGTTCCCGATACACAGGCAACGTCGAATCCTTCCCGTACGCCTGCGGAGTTAGCTGTCGGGTTCGGGCCGGGAAGCCCGGTCGTCTCCGTGGAGGCGACTTAACCCCGAGGGCGGCCGTGACGAGGCCACCCGGAGGAACCTGGTTCCCCCGCTTCTGCCCAAGCTGTCTTGGAGGGACCCCGGACCGTGGGCAGAACTCGGCGTCGGCCCGGAGCAACTAGTGCCCGGCAACCGTAGCGAACTACGTACCGTAGTGACAAGTACTAGTTCTGCACGAATTTTGACGCACGTCTGTCACGGTACGTGCATAGCGCTGCGAGACCGCGACACTCGGACATCACCGAACCTTCAGGTGATGCGAAGGATCACCAGAATCGGCCGGGTACGCACCGGTCTGCCCCTGGCCGGGATGAGCCGCGAGCGGAGAAGGAGGCCCGGACCGCGGGTCGCCAGGACCTCACGCGGCACCACTCCACTCCCGCCGCGCGGGGGCGCACCGCGCTGGCAGCACCGTGCTGGCAGCACCGCAGGCGACGTCGACGTCGGACCGAGCGCGCGGGATCCAAGGCTCACGGCGGCAGGGAGGGAACGCCGGGCCGAGAGGGGGAACGCCGGGCCAGGAGGGAAGGCCGGGCGACGAGGGAACCGGCACGCCGCCCGGCGCAGCACTCGTGGAGTGCGGTGTGGTCAGGCCGGCAGGGCCGATCGCGGCGCCGGGGCCGGCCGCCACGTGCGCAGGTTCTCGAGGAAGAGCAGGATGTGTGCGCCGGCGGCGCGGCGGCCCGGGCCGCACAGCACACCCGGCCACCGGGCACGGACGCGAGCCTGGCCCCGCGGGCGGTCCGCGTAGCCATGCGCACGAGCGGAAACGGAGTCACCCGGCGAAAACGGCGCGTACGAGGCTACTGACGCCCGACCGGCGCAGCCAGGCCGCGTGGCCGTGGATACAACGGCGATGGGCGCGACGGCAAAGCACTGGTGAGGCGCCGGGAACGCTGACGGCGCGCCGGCGAGGATGGATTAGCGAGGTACCCGGACCAGACAGACCGCGGAAGCGACACGCAGGAAGTCGATGTGGCCGCGGATGACCAGAGTGGTCGACCGTCGTGCCGGATGAGGCCTGATCAGATTCAGGCGGCGCACCGATCGGATGTCAACACATGAAATGTTGACTACCGGAATGTTGCTGGCAGCCGACGGGGCCCAGCACTTCCGCGTGGGCCCCGGCGGACGACGGGTCGACGGGTCGACGGGCACAGAGCGACTCGCGCCGGCGGCGCGACCGGCCTGAGGCACGCGGACGCAGGTGCCGCAGGCCGGCGACGAACCCGCTGGCCAGGTCAGGCAGCGGCACCCGCCATCGCGTTGCAGCTATCCAGACAGGACCGGCAGGACCGGGCAAGGCGGGCGAGCTGGGCGTCGCGCGGCATCTTCTCGCACATCTCGGCGCAGGCACGGCAGACCCGCGCACACATGGCACACATCTCGCCGTGCAGCGGCGACATCCGGCACATCAGGTCGGCGCAGGTCCTGGTGACCGCCGCGCAGTCCATCATGAGCCGCATGTCCGCGGCGTCCATCATCGTGCCGGGCATGTCCATGCAGTAGGAGATGGTCTCCTCACACAGCGACGAGCACGACATACACTCCTCGATAGCTTTCCGCATGTTCTCGTTGATCATTTCGGCGTGCTGCATCGAACACCTCCGAGGTGCGGGCGACGGCTCATCCGCCATACCGGGAAGCCCGCGACAGACGGTGGTTTCCGGCTGGCCGGGCTCCTCCGACGATAGCTTTCGCAAGCGGATCCGCATCTCGGCGGACAGCCGCCGCCGAATATCTCGGAAATAGTAGGAAACCCGGTCGAGAAATACGTCCGAAGAAGGCCGGTTACCTTTCGGCACGGATGGCCTGCGCACACTGATCCCGGCGCGCCGGGACACTCCCGGTCAGCCAGCACACTCCCGGTCAGCCAGCACACTCCCGAACAGCCGGCACACTCCCGGTCAGGCGGCGGGCCCCGACGGGAGCACCCGCGGGCCGACGGCGCGGTCCGCGCCGTCGGGCTCCGGACGCGCGGGCGGCGCAGCCGTGGTCACCATCGAGGCGGGCAGTCGCGGATGCGCCAGTACCGGGCGGCCACCGAGGAAGACGCCGCTGACCGCGTCCGGGTGTTCGAAGATCCGCAGATCCGCCGGGTCCTGGTCGAGCAGGATCGCGTCGAACGTGTAGCCGACGGCGATTCGCCCCAGCCGATCCCCCACCCCGCACAGCCTCGCCCCGACGACGGTCGCCGCGAGCAACGCCTCCGGGGCGGTGAGTCCGGCTCGACGCAACTGGCTGATCTCGGCGAGGTTGGCGCCGTGGCGGGTGCGATGGCGGGCGTCGCTGCCCAGCGCGATGGGAACCCCCGCCGCGCGGGCCACGGCGATCGTCTCGGCGAGCGAGGCCTCGGTCGCCTCGGCCCTATCCACCGCCCAGCCCGGCAGCATGCCGGTGGTCGCCAGGGCGGCCAGGTCACGGTAGGGCGTCACGGTGGGTACCAGCGTGACCCCGCGGGTGGCCATCGCCGCGGCCGCTCGCTCGCTCAGCCCAATGCCGTGCTCGATGGAACGGGCGCCGGCGCCGACCGCCGCCTCGACCGCCCGCTCGCCCAGGGCGTGCATCATCACCGGACGGCCGTAGCGGGCCGCCTCAGCGACCGCGGCGGCCAGTTCCGACCGGCCGAACTGGAAATTTGGACTGCCCGGACGCGCGGACATCACCCCACCGCTGGCGTAGATCATCACCCAGTCGGCGCCGGCCCGCAGGACGCCACGGACCGCGGCGGGCAGGCCACCGGCCTCCACGACCGAGTGCGGCGGCCGGCCCGGGTAGTCGGGTCCGAGGACGTCGTCGGCGGACTCCAGCCCGGGGCCGAGGATGCCGCCGTCGCCGTGGCGCCCGGAACGGCTCAGCGCGACGATGCTGACCGCGAGCCGCGGACCCGGCACACTGCCCGCCACGAGCGCGTCGCGGACACCCGCGTCGGCGCCGCCGGCATCGCGCAGATAGGTGACACCAGCCTGCAACGACGCCCGCAGCGCATCGGCCGTCTGCAGGTACCGCGCCGAGAGCGGAGCCGTCACCAGCTCGAACTGGTCGTAGGTCGACTGGGTCACGTGTGCGTGGCAGTCGACGACGCCGGGCATCAGCCACAGCCCGCGAGCGTCGACGTCGACGGCGTCCGGGTCGAGTGCGAGCCGCGGTCCGAGGGCCCGCACGACGCCGTCGCGCACCGCCACGTCCAGCGGCACACCGAAGCGGCCGGTCGCGTCGAGGACGTGCGCCTCGCGCAGCGTGAAGCTGGTCGCCGCGAGCCTGCGCGGCGAGGCGAGGCGGGATCCCGC
>NZ_JAMQQF010001030.1 GCF_023716945.1 Frankia sp. AiPs1
CCCCGGGCGCCGCCGAGCCGGCCGCGCCCGGCCCACCGGCCGCTCGGGGCCGCCTGATCGCCGACGTGATCGCGGCCACGAACCTCGCGCGACGGGCGGTCGGCTGCCCGGACCTGGTGGCCGATCCGGCACTGACGGTGGCGGCCAGGGCGCACAGCGTCGACATGGCCGTGTCCGGCTACTTCCGCCACGACAGCCCCGACGGCCGCAGCCCTTTCGACCGGATGGCGGCGGCGGGCTTCGACTACTCCGTCGCCGCGGAGAACATCGCCGCCGGACAGCGCAGCGCCGGCGAGGTCGTTCGGGACTGGATGGACAGCCCCGAGCACCGGGCGAACATCCTCACCTGCTCGCTGACGCGGATCGGCGTCGGCCTCGCGACGGGCGGGAGCTACGGCTACTACTGGACGCAGGACATCGCGACCCCCGAAACGGGCCCCTGACGAGATCGGCCGGACTGGCCCGGGACGGGGTGCCCGTTCCCGGCACCGGCGGATTCCGGTTTTGGGCCTGGCGGGGGCCGGCTGGCCGGGTCGACTCGCGCCGATGGTCCGCAGCCGCGGGTCGGTCGATCCCGTAGGGTCGGGACGTCGTCGCCGACGGCAGCGAGGGCGGCACGGCCGGCGGAGCGGACCGCGGCGATCGCGACAGGACCGTCGACGCGGGGCACCCGGGCATGGGTGACCCGGGTAGGAGGAGTGGGCCGTGGTTCGGGCGGTGGTCACCGGCGCGGCCGGGTTTCTGGGCGGAGCGCTTGCGCATGCCCTACGCAGACAGGGCGCCGACGTCGTCGCGCTGGACGTCCGGCGCGCGCCCGGCGTGGTCCAGGCCGACATCAGCCGGCCGGGTGGATGGGAGGCGGCGCTCGACGGCGCCGAACTGGTCATCCACGCCGCCGCTGTGGGGACCGGCGGCGTCGCGGAGCTCACCCCGGTGCGCCCGGGTCGCGCCGGGGCGCCGCTGCGGGTCCCCGGCGCCGAGGTCCGGCGGGTGACACTCGGCGGCACTGCCGCCCTGCTC
>NZ_JAMQQF010001031.1 GCF_023716945.1 Frankia sp. AiPs1
ACGACATCGTGTCGGAGCCTCGCCCGGCTGGTGACGCGGGCCGCGCGCCGGCCCGGTGCAGGGCCTTGCTGGCGGCGGGCAGCAGATCCACCCCGGCCGGGTCGAGCGCCTCGAGTTCCACCTCACGCCACCGCGACACGATGGTGCGCTCCCCCATCGTCCGCGCGTTGACCAGGTCGTCGGCGACCTCGACGAGGTCGCGGCCGGCAGCGTCGCGCAGCCGTCGGGTGCGCCGGACGGTCGTGATCGACGCCACCGGCCGAAGCGGCGCCCCCCGCAGCCGCACGGCGATGAGGTCCAGCAACTCCGGCGGGATCTGCGACGCCTCGCCGAGCGGGCGACCGATCTCGTCGCGGGCCCCGTCAGCAGTGGGGATCTTCAGATGCCAGCCCTCGTCGGCGCCGCCCTCCCGGCGGCGCAGCGTCAGGCTGTTGCGGGCCAGGCGCAGGTCGTCGGTGTCGTAGTAGACGGCGTCGAGGTGCCGCTCCTGCGGGTCGGCGACGGAGCCGACCCCGCGCAGCCCGTCGAAGGCGGGGAGCGCGAACACCTCGTCCACCGCGAACTTCCGCTCGACCTCATGCGTCACTGCCACTGCCACGACTGGCCTCCATCCGGCGGTATCAGCGCACTGATGCCCTGCCCTCGGCCGAGAAACCCTGTCAGCGCCGGGTGGAACCGAGTGGGACCGGGTGGGACCGGGTGGCGACCCGCGACGGTCAGGTCAGCGTGACCCGGTGGGCGCCGGCGTAGATGTTCATCGAGTCCCCGCGGACGAAGCCGGCGAGAGTCATCCCCGCCTCCTCGGCGAGATCCACCGCCAGCGTCGAGGGCGCGGACACCGCGACCAGCATCGGCACACCGGCCATCATCGCCTTCTGGACCAGCTCGAACGACGCCCGGCCGCTGACGACCAGCGCGTGGCCGGCCAGCGGCACCAGGCCGTCGCGCGCCGCCGCGCCGATCACCTTGTCGACCGCGTTGTGCCGGCCGACGTCCTCCCGCACGGCGCGCAGCACGCC
>NZ_JAMQQF010001032.1 GCF_023716945.1 Frankia sp. AiPs1
CACGCCCACGGTCCGCGGTGGGTTCCGCGGCCAGGCGCAGCACCGCCTGGATCCGTTCCGCGGCCGCCCCGCCCGCCTTGAACTGGCCCCAGGCGCCGACCAGGGTGGTCACCGGCTGGGTCAGGAAGAACATGTAGAGCAGGAACGCGATCAGGTCGGAGATCGGCAGGTCCCCGGCGGCGACCCGGGCGCCACCGACACCGAGCACCCCCAGGAACGACGCCTGCATGAGCATGCCGGCGCTCGCCCCGGTGCCCGCCTGCCAGGCGGCGACGCGCAGCCCCCGGCGAAACGCCGTCTGCGCCGCGTCGGCGAGCAGGCCGATCTCGCGGCCCTCCGCCCCGGATGCCTTCACCGTGCGCAGGGCGCCGAGATCGCGGTCGAGCAGGGTGGCCATGTAGCCGACGGCGGCCTGCGCCTGCCCGGTGGCCTTCCCGATCCGCGCCGCCGACCAGCGCACGCTGGCACTCATCAGCACGACCGACGACAGCGTCACGCCGAGCAGGACGACGTCGATGAGCGCCATCATCACCAGCGCCCCGACCAGGGCGATCGTCGCCGTGCAGCTCGTCACCAGGGCCTGGGTCGTGACCTGGCGCAGCAGCGTGGTGTCGCCGACGAGCCGCGACATCAGATCACCGGGTCTGATCTCGTCGGTCGCGGCCAGCCGCAGCCGCAGGATGCGTTCCACCAGGCGGATGCGGACGGTCCGCACGAGGGTCTCCCCGACCGACTCGATGAGGAAGAACCCGGCGGCGGACACCACCGTGCCGAGCAGGACCGCGATGGTCAGGACGCCGAGCGGCCGCCCGACCGGCTGGTGGGCGGTCAGCCGGGCCAGGATGTGCTGGGCGATGATCGGCTGGGCCAGCGACATCGAGGTGCCGAGCAGGGTGAGCACCCCGCCGGCGAGCAGGACGCGGCGCGAGCCCGCGGTGAAGCGGAGCACGAACCGCCCGGCCGGCAGCGGCTGACGGCGCGGCGCGGCGGTGGCACGGGTGGCACGGGTGGCAC
>NZ_JAMQQF010001033.1 GCF_023716945.1 Frankia sp. AiPs1
CCACCGCCCCGCCCCGGCTCGCGCCCGACGGCGCGGTGTCGACCGCCCGGCCCGCCCGGCCCGGCCGATCCGAGCAGGCCGCGTACGTCATCTACACCTCGGGGTCGACCGGCGTGCCCAAGGGCGTGATCGTCTCTCACCGGTCAGTCGTCGCGCTGTTCACCGCGGCCCGGTCGCTGTTCACGTTCGGCCCCGACGACGTGTGGACGCTGTTCCACTCCTTCTCGTTTGACTTCTCGGTCTGGGAGACCTGGGGGCCGCTGCTGCACGGCGGCCGGCTGGTCGTCGTCCCGCAGGATGTCTCCCGCTCGCCCGCGGACTTCCTCGACCTGCTTGCCCGCCACGGTGTGACCGTGCTCAACCAGACGCCGTCCGCCTTCTACCAGCTTGCCGCCGCGGACGCCGATCAGCCGGGCACCCGCCTCGCGCTGCGGACCGTGATCTTCGGTGGGGAGGCCCTCGACCCGGCCCGGCTCGCCGGCTGGCACGCGCGCCGTCCCGACGCGCCGCGGCTGGTCAACATGTACGGGATCACCGAGACCACGGTGCACGTGACGCACCGCGAGCTGACCGCGGACGCGCTCGCCTCCTCGTCGAGCGTCATCGGCGCCGGTCTGCCCGGGTTCGGGGTGTACGTCCTGGACGGTGGGTTGTGCCCGGTGCCCGACGGCACGGTCGGCGAGCTGCACCTCTCCGGCCCGCAGGTCGGCCGGGGGTACCTGGGCCGCGCCGGACTGACCGCGACCCGGTTCGTGGCCGACCCGTTCGGCGCGCCGGGCGACCGGCTCTACCGCAGCGGCGACCTCGCACGCTGGACCGTCGACGGCGAGCTGGAATATCTGGGACGCTCCGACGACCAGGTGAAGATCCGCGGGTTCCGGATCGAACCCGCCGAGATCGAGTCCGTCCTCGCGACCGCCCCGGCGGTCGCCGGCGCCGCGGTCACCGTCCGGACCGACCGGCCCGGCGGCGCCTACCTCGCCGGCTACGTCGCCGGGCACGTCGCCGGGC
>NZ_JAMQQF010001034.1 GCF_023716945.1 Frankia sp. AiPs1
GCCATCAGCCCCGCCCCGCCCGCCACGCCCGCCGGGCCTCAGCGGGGTGCCGGTGGCTCCGGGAATGCTCGCGCCGCGAGCCGTGGACGACGTGCTGCGAGCCTGCCGGGTCTCGGCGGAACGCCTCACCGACCGGGCGCAGGGTCCGATCCTCGTCACCGGCCTGGTCCAGATCGTCGCCGTGGTCGCCGCCTGGATCGCCACGACGCGGATCCTGCCGCGGCCCCTGCGACCGGCCGCGTTCGTGGTGCGCACGGCGGCGCGGCTGGCCTACGAGCTGGTCCGGGACGTGTCCCACGGCCGGCGGCGAGTGGTGATCGGACTGGGCGCGGCGCTGGTGGTTCTGGGGGTCGCCGGTGGTCTGGTCAGTTCGGGCGTGGTCGGGGGACTCGGCATCCTCGTCGCCCTGCTCGGCCTGCTGATGATCGGGCTGACGAGCTGGCGACGGGTGCCCGGCGGGCTGGCCGTGCTCGCCGCCGGACTGATCGTGGTGATCGCGGCGGCAGGAGTCTTCCCGGTGCTGCACGGCCGGCTGTTCGACTGGCTGGCGAACGACGCGGTGCCCTACCTGGCCGACCATCCCTGGGCGTGGGCGACCGTGTTCGGCGCTCTCGTGCTGCCCGGCGCCTGGTCTCTCGCGGAGGCCCTGACCACCCGCCGGGCCCGCCGCCGGGGCTGAGCGCCGGCCGGTCGACCCCTGCACGGGTCGCTCAGGAGACGTCCGACCAGCTGAGCAGGCCGTTCGGATCCCGCAGGCAGGACACCGGCCGCCCGGCGGAGTCCCGCAGCACCCGGCCGACGTCCGTCGGCTGGCACGACCCGCCCTCTTCCGGCGGCGACTGGGCGGAGGACGTCGGCGGCTCGGTGGACCACCGGCCGTGGGGGGGGGGGCCGCCCCCGCCCCCGGGGGGCCCCCCCCCCCCCCCCCCCCCCCGACGCTCCAGGAGGCCATCGGCAGCGGGAGCCGGCCCCACGACTACCCAGGTACGCCAGGCCGGCTCCCGTACGT
>NZ_JAMQQF010001035.1 GCF_023716945.1 Frankia sp. AiPs1
GCCCCGGTGAGCGGCGCGGCAAGCCGGTAGGCGGCCAGCAGATGGGCGCCGATGAGGGCATTGCCCCGCGCGGAGGCGTGCAGACCGTCGGGGGCGAACAGCGTCGGGTCGGCGCCGAAGCGCCGTGACACGGCGGTTCGCAGGGTCACCGGCGTGCCGCCGGCCGCGGCGACCGCGGGCGTCTGGGCCCGTTCGAGCAGCAGGCCGAGCAGCCAGAGGACCTCGCGCAGCGGGGGCCGGACCGCGGAGATGACGCTCAGGTCGGGCGTGGTGCCGACGATCACGTGGGCGCCGCCGCGGCGCAGGTCGGTCACGGCACCGGCGAGGTGGCGGGCGGCGGCCGCCGGCGAGGTGCGATTGCGGATGTCGTTGACGCCGATGGAGATGACGGCCAGGTCGGGTGCGGCGGGCGCGATCCGGGCGACCTGGGCGGCGAGGTGCACGGCACGGGCGCCGTCACGGGCGGCGCTGACGACCCGCACGTGCCGACCGCCATCGCCACCACCGTGCCCGCCACCGCCGCCACCGCCGTCACCGTGACCACCGCCGCGGTCGGAGCCGCGGTCGCGGTCGCGGTCGGACCGGCGGTCGCGGTTTGAACCGCGGTCGGCGGCGAGGGCCCGGGCCAGCCAGCCGCCGAGGGTGTCGTCGTAGTCGTGCACACCGGTGCCCTGGGCGCTGGAGTCGCCGAGGATCCCGAGGGTGAACGGCGGATGCGTCGGGTTGCCGTAGTACTCACGCACCGGCGGCGCGGGGGTGGTCAGCGGCCGCACCCGGCCATCGGCCGCACCGCCCTGGTACAGCGCCAGGCGCCACACCCCGACGCCCGCCCCCACGAACGCACCGCTGCCCGCGGCCCCCGCCGACAGCAGCAACCGGCCTCGCCCGATCATCGCTCCCCCCTCCGGCCACCGACGGGTGGCGCGTCCACCGGCGATCGATCCCCGCCCGCGGCGCCCGCACCCGGCCGGCTGGCGTCGCTCGCCGCCGACGCGCCGGACGCCACCG
>NZ_JAMQQF010001036.1 GCF_023716945.1 Frankia sp. AiPs1
GTCGCAGGCACCGGCGGCAGCGGTCGCGCAGGCCTCGGCGTTGGTGTTGGGTTCGGAGCCGTCGGGCCTGGCCGCCCGCCCGCCGGAGGAGTTCGAGTTCGGCATTACCAACATCATTCTCGGTCTGCGGAGCCTGCTGCCCCAGGGGGCGCGCGACCGCGAGGTCGCCTGACCGAGCCCGAGCCCGAGCCGCGCCGGCCGGGTCTGCGCCGGCCGGGTCTGCGGCCGCCGGTCCTGCGCCCGGGGACTTGCACTCGGGGATCTGCGCTCGCGGAGCAGTGATCTGCGCTCGCGGAGCAGCGTGGTCGTTGCCGAGCTCGGCAACGGCCGTATCGATCGACTCACGGCAGGGCGCACGGCTAGCGTGCTGGTGTCGGTGCGGATGCCCGCATCCGGCCGCCCAGGTCGAGTCGCCTCCCTGTGGATGGTCGGCGGGTCGGGATCCGTGGACGAAGCCTGTTTGAAAGGCTTACGGTTAGGTTTACAAATCATGGTCAGTGGGACGGCCGCGCCGCTCGGCGGCGCGGTGATCGAGCCCGCTGGAGGGAGACACGATGGCCCTGGCGATCAGCGACGACCACAAGGCCCTCGCCGAGGTGGTGCGCACCTTCGCCGACGCGAACGACCTGCGCGCGGCGGCCCGGCGAGCGCTCGACGGCGGTCCCGGCACCGTCGGCCCGCAGTGGAAGCAGATCGCCGATCTCGGCTGGCTCGGCCTGCACCTGCCCGAGGAACACGGCGGCTCCGGCTTCGGCCTGGCTGAGCTCGCGATCGTCGCCGAGGGCCTGGGTGCCCGCGCCGCCGCCGGACCGCTGCTGCCCACCGTGGTCGCCTCCGCCGTCGTGGCCGCCGTCGGCTCGCCGCAGCAGCAGGCCGAGCTGCTCCCCGGGCTCGCCGACGGTTCGGTCATCGCCTCGTTCTCCGCCGTGGGCGCGGTCACCGCGGACGCCGCGGGGGCGCTGCACGGCGAGGCGCCCGCGGCGCTCGGCGCGGTGTGGGCC
>NZ_JAMQQF010001037.1 GCF_023716945.1 Frankia sp. AiPs1
CCCTTGAGCAGGATCACGGCGCCCGTCGCCGCGGCGGCCCGCCGCACGGTGGCGAGGCGGTCGGCGGCGAGGTCCGCCGTCGTGCGGTCGCGATCCCACCCCAGGGCGGCGGCGGTGAACCGGCCGAACTCGCCCTCGTGCGGGGTGAGGAGAACCGGCGCGTCCCGGGCCCGCAACGCCGCGGGATCGGCCCCGAGGAGCTCGGCCAACGGGTCGAGAGCGCCGGCGTCGACCACGACCGGCAGGTCGGTGCCCAGCAGCCCGGCCACCAGCTCCCGGACCGCCGGCCCCGGGTCCAGACCCGGGCCGATCGCCCAGGCCTGGACCCGGCCGGCGGCGAGCATGGCCCCGCGATCCCCGGCCCGGATGGGGGTCACCACCGCCTCGGGGTGCGCCAGCCGGACAAAGTTCCCCGCCCGGCTGGCGACCCCCGTCCCGGCATCACCGGCGTCGCCCTCGGTCACGACCCGCAGGTAGCCGGCGCCACCGCGCAGCGCGCCGCCGACGGCGAGCACGGCGGCACCCGGATAGGCCTCGCTGCCCGCGACGAGGCCGAGGACCCCTCGGCGGTACTTGGACGAGTCCGGGCCCGGCACCGGGAACATCGCGGCGACGTCGGCGTCGTCGAGCGCCCGCAGGTCGGGTTCGGGCAGCGCCAGCCCGATGTCAACCAGCTCCACCCGCCCGGTGTGGGCGGCGCCCGGCATCAGCCACAGGCCGCGTTTGTACGTGCCGAACGTGACGGTGGCGCTGGCCCGCACGGCGGGTCCACTGACGGCACCGGTGTCCGCGTCGACACCGCTGGGAACGTCGACGGCCACGGTGCGCTCGGGCGGCGCGAGAGCTGCCAGCCGCGCCTGGTCCGCCCGCAGGGCGCCGCGGCCACCGATGCCGAGCAACCCGTCCAGGACCAGCTCGGCTCGGCCGAACAGACCGCGCAGTGTCTCGTCGTCGAGTTCCGGGGCGGGGCCGTGCAGCCGGCCGCCGGCGGCGAGGAGCGC
>NZ_JAMQQF010001038.1 GCF_023716945.1 Frankia sp. AiPs1
CCCCCGGGCCGCCGCTGCGTGGAGCGCGGCGCGGGCGGCGGCGTAGTCGTCGACGTCGCGGTTCCGGGCGGCGACGGCCACGGCGCCGAGCTCGGCGGCCAGTGCGGTGGGTAGGTCCGGGTCGGCGGCGAGCCGGTCGTAGTCGTCGGCGAGGTCGGCCAGCGCCCGGTCGGCCTCGGCCGCGGCCGCCACCGGATCGAGTGCGGCCATCGCCGCGGCCAGATCCCGCCCGTCCGCGGCGGAGTCGATCGTGACCGGCTGCCCGGGCGCCGCCTCGGCGGCGAGGGCCACGACCCGGTCTCGCGCGGCCACGACGGCGTCGATGCCCTCGACGGCCTGCTGCCCCTCGACCAGCCGGGACAGCCGGACCTCGAGCGGATCACCGGGCTGCGGCGGCCGGCCGACCAGGGTCCAGCCTCGACCGGCAGCCTCGACGGCGAGCTCCGCCCGCAGCCGGGTCAGGACGATGTCGAGCAGCTCCGGGGTCGTCGGCGCGACCCCGTCGACGGTCACCTGGTGCAGCAGGGCGTCGGCCTCCCGCTGGACCTTCGGCTTGAAGCGACGCCGAAGTTCGGCGCCGCCGTGGAGGTGGGCTCGCAGCGCCTCGGCGCGAGGGAGCAGGGCGGCGGGATCGAGCTCGGCGCCCCGCTCGGCGCCGTCGGGTTCGTCCTCGCCGCCGTCCTCGCCGCCGTCCGCCGCGCGGGCGGGATCCGTGCGGGTGGCGCCGTCGGAGGGCAGCACCACAGCGTGCAGGCCGAGGTCGTCGACGTGGCGGGCCGCCTCGGCGATGAGCGGCGCGGCGGCGCTCACCTTGGCCCACAGCAGGCGGTCCCGGCTGGCGAGGGCGTCGTCGAGGGCGGCGGGGATCCAGTCCCGGTCCGATCCGCGGGCACCGTGCGCGGTCAGGTCGTCGAGGGCGCGGACGAGCGCGGTCACCGCCGCCCGCAGCTGGCCGGTTGGCGACGGTCCGGGGCCGGCCGCGGCGATGGCGTCCAGGAG
>NZ_JAMQQF010001039.1 GCF_023716945.1 Frankia sp. AiPs1
CCCGTCGGCGTCGGCCGGGTCGAGGACGACCGACCGCTTGCCCCGCGCGACCAACGGCCAGAACGCGGTCGCCCGGTAGGCGTCCCCGCCGGGGGGCTCCAGCTTGACCACGTCCGCGCCCTGGTCGGCGAGCAGGCTCGCGAGCAGGGGAGCGGCGTACAGGGAGGCGGCGTCGAGCACCCGCAGCCCGGCGAGCGGACCGCCGGCCGCCCTCGGCGTGCTGGGTCGGTTCATCCACTGTCTCCTTCGCCCGTCGCGGTCCGGCAGCCCGTGCCACGTTGACCAACACAGCCATGTTGACCAATACAGCCATGGTGACCAGCCCAGCCATGTTGACAAAGGATTCAACTCTTTGATGTGGTTGCCCTGGTCAAGGAGAGCACCTGTCCGACAGGGCCGTCAACGACAGGGCCGTCAACGACAGGGCCGTCCGCATTCTGCTGGAGGAGTCGCGTCATGACGTCGGTGTCGAGCGAGCAGTCCGCGACGGGCGAACAGACGGCGACGGGCGAACAGACGGCGACGGGCGAACAGTTCGCGACCGAGGCGGTGGATCTCGCGCGTGCCGCCGAGCGGTGGCCGTGGCTGCTGAGCGCCCCGACGGTTGACGGGTTAGTGGCCCGGCGCGCGCAGGCGACCCCCGACGCGCTGATGCTCGTCGACGAGCACGACGCCCGGCTGACCTTCGCCGAGTTCGACGCGAAGGTCGACCGGGTCGCGGCGGCGCTGGCGGGCGAGGGGGTCACGGCCGGCACCCGGGTGGCCTGGCAGCTCCCGACGCGGATCAGCACGCTACTGGTGATGATCGCGTTGCGCCGGCTCGGTGCGGTGCAGGCGCCGGTCATCCCGATCTACCGCGAGCGGGAGGTGGGCGCCGCGCTCGCCGCCGTCGACGCGGACGTCTTCCTGGTACCGGGGACGTGGCGGGGCACCGACTTCACGGCGATCGCCCGGGCGGTCGCCGCCGGTGGCGGGCCCGCGCCCCGGCTGCTGGAGAT
>NZ_JAMQQF010000103.1 GCF_023716945.1 Frankia sp. AiPs1
GAGCGGCCCGGCGCCGAGGACGACGCCCGCGTGCAGGAGCTGCTCGCCGAGCTGGACGAGATGGTCGGCCTCGCCGGGGTCAAGGCGGAGGTCCGCGGCCTCATCGACGAGCTGCAGATCAACGAGTGGCGCCGCGGCGCCGGCCTGGCGGTGGACCACGTCGGCCATCACCTGATCTTCGCCGGGGCGCCGGGTACCGGGAAGACGACCGTCGCCCGGCTCTACGGCCGGCTGCTCGCGGCGCTCGGCGTGCTGAGCACGAACACGTTCAAGGAGGTCTCCCGGCGCGACCTGGTCGGTCAGTACCTGGGTCACACGGCGGAGAAGACCGCCGCGGCCTTCGAGGAGGCAACCGGCGGGGTGCTGTTCATCGACGAGGCGTACACGCTGTCGCGGGCGAACTCGCGGGCCGACTACGGCCAGGAGTCCATCGACACCCTCGTCAAGCTCATGGAGGACCATCGCGACTCGGTGGCCGTCATCGCCGCCGGCTACACCGCCGAGATGGGGGACTTCCTCGCGACGAACCCGGGCCTGGCCTCCCGGTTCTCCCGGACCATCGAGTTCGAGAACTACGGGCTCGACGAGCTGACGGTCATCACCACCCGGATCGCGGCGAGGGCCGACTACGAGTTCACCGCGGACGCCGAGCCCCTGATCCGAAGGTACTTCGCCGAGATCCCCCGCGACGCGTCCTTCGGCAACGCGCGCGAGGCACGCCGCTTCTTCGAGGCGATCCGCAAGGCCCAGGCGCGCCGGCTACGCCTGCTCGGCACCCGTCCCACGATCGACGCGCTGCGTGGCCTCACCGCCGACGACCTGGCCACGGCGACCGGCCAGGGTTGACCGGCCGCCGGCCGCCGGCCGCCGGCCGCGGGTCGCGCTCGCCTACCGACTCCGGTCAGTCCGGCAGGATTCGTCCGCAGAGCTGCTTCTGCGTCACCTCGAAGGCGGTCGCCTCGGCGTTCGCCCGGACGAAGGCGTAGCAGGTCTGCTGCCGACCGAAGTCATCCCTGATGCTGATCGGCGCGATCAGCCCGCGGGCGTTGTAGTTCGAGACGTTGTGCAGGTTGCGGATGAAGGACGCGCGCGTCGGGCAGGGCCCGGCGTCGGCCAGGCCACGCAGGAACAGGTCGGTCTCGATGTAGGAGCGCAGCGCGAACTCCTGGTCGGGCGAGCTGAGCTGGGGCGCGTACCGGCGCACGGCGTTGCGGTACTCCGCCAGCGGTGGACCGCCGGCCTCGAACGGCAGGAAGTACAGCGGGATCGACACCCCGGCCATCACCGGGCCGAGCTGACGCAACAGGCTTGTGTCGTACCCGGTGAAGGACAGGGTGGACTTCGGGGCCGCGCCGGCTGAGCGCAGGGACCCGAGGATCTCGGCGAGGGAGTGCGGGTCGACCAGGCTGAGCAGGACGTCGGTCCGCTCGGCGGCGAGCCGGCGGCCGGTGGCCGCGGCGTCGTCGACGCCGTCGGTGTAGGTGAGTGCGGTCGCTTCGATGCCGGCGGCCCGCATACTCCGGATGATCTTTTCGCTGAAACGTGCCACGGCGCCGGACAGCGGCTGGTTGAGCAGGACGGCCTTCGTCCCGCCGCTCTGCCGGACGTAGGTGCCGAACGTGTCGATCGCGGACTCCGCCGAATAGACGAAGGAGAACATGTTCCGGTACTGCGCCCAGACCGGCTCCGCGTCGAGGCCGGTGACGGGAACGCCCTGCTCGTTGAGGTATTTTGCGCTGCCGGCGGCGGCGACCGTCGACATGACCAGTCCGAAGACCCGGGCATTCTCGACGAGGTCGCGCGCCACCCGTCCGTTCGTGTCCGGGTTCTCCTCGTCGTCGCGCCACTCGTAGGTGATATGGCGGCCGTTCACCCCGCCCTCGGCGTTCGCGAGTCCCAGCCGGGCGTCGACGCCCGCTCGGGCCGCGGTGAAGGTTTTCGACGCCACTCCGGTATCGGGATAGACGAAACCCAGCTTCACCTGGTTCGGTGAAACTCCGGGGGAGTGGCAGGATCCGTTGCCGGCCGGCTGGCTGGCGGTCGTACATCCGGTGCCCACCGGGAGAAGGGCCACGACGCCGGCCGCCACGGATAAGCAGCCTTTTCGAGAAGAAAGCACAGACTCCCCCAGGATGACGATCTGGCGCGTCGGCTCCCGTGCCCGGCGATCGGGTGCGCGGGGTCGTCCCCGCCCGGTCGTGCCTCGGTGCCCGGGGACCTCGTCGGGTGTACGGCCCACCCGGCCGAACATCCGCCATGACATAAATAACTAAGTAAACCTTCATGGGTTCGGCGGCAACAGATCTGCTATGCCGGACGGGCATGGCCCGACGGTCCTGGCTCGACGGTTGTCGGGGGCTCCGGGGGGACCCCGCCGGGCACGGCGCCGCCCCGCGGCCCTCGCGGGACGTACCGTCCTCGGCGCCACCCGGGCCCCGCGCAGGACAGGGGGACGGGCACCTAGTTATCTGTTATAACTAGGTGGTGGATGAGAGTGCTGAGCGCTTCGGTGTCCTGACGGACGCGGCCTTCGAGCGGTCGCGCAGGCGGATCGGGGTGCCGCAGCCCCTGCCGAACCCGCCGCACAACTACGAGGTGACCTGGGACGCTTCCCGGCACTTCGCCTACGGCTACGGGGATGACAACCCGCTGTACTGCGATCCGGACTACGCCAAGGGCACCCGGTGGGGGGCGCTCATCGCGCCGCCGACCTTCCTGTACACGATGGGTGAGGACGCGGCGCCCAGGCCCGACCCGGAGACGAAGGCGTTGCTCAAGGGCGACCCGTTCGCGGGCCTGGGTTCCTACCAGGCGGTGATGGAGTTCGAGTGGTGGCGGCCGTTCGTCCTCGGCGACCGGGCGCGCTGCCTGCGCACCCAGGTCGGGGTGGCGGCGAAGCCCAGCTCCTTCGGCGGCCGCACCGCGCACGTCACCCACGACTTCATCTTCACCAACCAGCACGGCGAGCCCACCTGCCTGCAGCGCGGCACCTGGATCAATGCGGAGCGGCACACGTCGCGGGAACGCAAGAAGGAACACGACCTGCCGGAGCCGTACTCGGCGGAGCAGTTGGCCGAGATTGACGCCTTGTACGCGGCGGAGTCACGCAGGGGTGGGGAACCGCGATATTTCGAGGATGTCGCGGTGGGGGCGGAACTGCCGACAAAGGTGAAGGGTCCGTTGACGACGACGGACGTGGTGGTGTGGCATCTCGGCTGGGGCATGCAGCTCACTCCGCCGGGCGCGTTCCGGCTGGCGTACCGGGTGCGGGCAAAGGCGCCGGGACTGTATCCGCCGAACACGCTGAACATTCCGGACACGGTGCAGCGGTTGCACTGGGAACCGGCGCGGGCGCAGGAGCTGGGGTTGCCGACGTCGTACGACTACGGCGGCATGCGGGAGACCTGGTTGTGTCATCTGCTGACCGACTGGATCGGCGACGAGGGCTGGTTGTGGAAGCTCTCGGTGCAGCACCGCCGGTTCAACTTCGTGGGAGACACGACCTGGTTGAAGGGGCGGGTGACGGACAAGCGGCAGGTGTCCGGGCGGGACGGGGCCGAGGTCCGCAACGAGGTCGAGATCGAGCTGTGGGCGGAGAACCAGCGGGGGGTGACGACGTCGCCGGCGAAGGCGGTGGTGCTGCTGCCGAGCCGGGCTCATGGCCAGGTCGTCCTGCCCAGCCCGCCGGCCGACTCGGCCGGAGACGTCGTCCGCTACGAGATGGACCGCATCGCGGCCGAGGCGGACGCCGGTTCCTGACGCCCCGGGCACGTGAGACGTCCCCGCCGGACGAAGGCAGGTCCTTCGCTCGGCGGGGACGTTCGCCGTTGCGGGGCCGATTTGCCGTTGCGGGGCCGATTGCGTTGCGGGCGATTTGCCGTTGCGGGGCCGACTGCCGTTGCGGGGCCGGTCGCCGTTGCGGGGCCGGTTGCCCCTGGCGCGGCCCCGGCCTCCCGCGGCGGCCGCGGCCTGGCACACCGTTGCTTGACCAGATCGGCTACCTAGTTTACAAAGATAGCGGTGTGCTGCACGTCTCACCGATCGTCGACGGTCCGTCCTGCGGCGTCAGGGGCGGTCCGTCAGGCCGCCCGGCCCCACCTGCACTCGATCACTTCGCGGCCGTGCCGACGGAGGGTGAGGGGAGACATCGCCCGCGATGACCCAACACATCGTCTTCCTGTTACTCGGGCTGGGGAGCGGAGCCGTCTTCGGGGCGCTCGCGCTCGGCCTGGTGGTCACGTATCGCAGTTCGGGCGTGGTCAACTTCGCCACCGGCGCCATCGCCCTCTACACCGCGTACACGTACGCGTTCCTGCGCAGGGGCGAACTGCTGCTGCCGATCCCCGGCCTACCGAAGACCGTCTCCGTCGGCTCCGACTGGGGCCTGTGGCCCGCCCTGGCCGTCTCGCTGGTCATCGCCGCGCTGCTCGGGGTCCTGCTCTACGTGCTGGTGTTCCGGTGGCTGCGCAGCGCGCCGCCGGTCGCCAAGGCCGTCGCCTCGATCGGTCTGCTCATCGTCTTCCAGGCGCTGCTCGCCCAGCGGGTCGGCACGACACCCGTGTCGGTGAAGCGGATCCTGCCCAGCGAGAACTACACGATCGGCGATCTGCGCATCCAGGGTGACAAGCTGTGGTTCGCCCTGACGATCGTCGTCCTCGCGCTCGCCCTCGCCGGGGTGTTCCGCTTCACCCGCTTCGGCCTGGCCACCCGGGCCGCCGCCGAGACGGAGAAGGGCGCGCTGGTCACCGGCCTGTCGCCGGACCGCATCGCGTTGGCAAACTGGGCCATCGGCGCCGTGGTCGCCGGCCTGTCCGGCATCCTGATCTCGCCGATCGTGCCGCTCATCCCGGTCTCCTACACCCTGTTCATCGTGCCGGCGCTCGCCGCCGCCCTGGTGGCCGGCTTCAACTCCCTGGGCCTCGCCGTCGGCGCCGGCCTGCTCATCGGGATGGTGCAGTCCGAGCTGCAGTTCCTGCAGTCCCAGCACTCCTGGCTGCCGCAGCAGGGCCTGGGCCAGCTCGTCCCGCTCGTCGTCATCCTGGCGTACCTGGTGTTGCGGGGCCGGCCGCTGCCGACCCGCGGCATGCTCATCCGCGCCAACCTCGGCCAGGCGCCCAGGCCGCGCCACCGGCTGCTGAACATCGTCATTCCGGCTGTCGTCGCGGTCGTGCTGCTGGTCGTCACCTCGGGCTCGATGCGGGCCGCGGTCGTCACCTCGATGCTGCTCGGCATCGTCACGCTGTCGCTGGTGGTCGTCACCGGGTACGCCGGCCAGGTCTCGCTCGCGCAGCTCACCCTCGCCGGGGTCGGTGGCTTCCTGGTCAGTCGGATGACGACCGACTGGAACATCCCGTTCCCGATCGCACCGCTGCTCGCCGCGCTCGGCGCCATGGTGATCGGGGTCGTCGTCGGCCTGCCCGCGTTGCGCATCCGCGGCCTGCCGGTCGCCGTGGTGACGCTCGCCCTCGGCATGGCGGTCGAGTCGATCTGGTTCCGCAACCCGGACGTCAACGGCGGGACCGGCGGCGCGAAGGTCGCCGACCCGAAGCTGTGGGGGCTCAACCTGCGCATCGGCGCGGGTGAGAACTACCCCCGCATCCAGTTCGGCCTGCTCTGCCTGGTGGTCCTCATCGGCGTCGGGCTGGCCGTCGCGGAGCTGCGCCGCAGCCGTCTCGGCGCGGCCATGCTCGCCGTGCGTGCCAACGAACGCTCGGCGGCGGCCGCCGGCATCGACGTCGCCCGGGTCAAGATCGCCGCCTTCGCGATCGGGTCCTTCATCGCCGGCCTCGGCGGCGCGCTGATGGCGTATCAGCAGACCCTCGTGGACGCGGAGTCCTTCTCCGTCGTCGGCGGTCTGGCGCTGTTCGCCACCGCCTACCTCGCCGGGATCACCTCGGTCTCCGGTGGTCTGCTCGCCGGTGTGCTCGGTGCGGGCGGGCTGCTGTTCGTCGCCCTGGACAAGGCGGTCGATCTCGGTAGCTGGTACCAGGTCATCACGGGTCTTGCCCTGGTCCTGTCCGTGCTGCTCAACCCGGAGGGCGCCGTCGGCCCCGTGCACGCCTGGTGGTCGGGTCGGCGGGCGAAGCGGCTGCGCGCCGAGCCACCGGTCCTGCCCACCGCCGACGCCATCCCGGCCACCCTCCCCGCCGAACCGGCGGCGACCGCCGACGCCGAGCGGATCCTGCTCACCCTGCGTGGCGTCGGGGTCCGCTACGGCGGCGTGCGGGCGGTGCAGGACGTCAGCCTCGACTTCGGCCAGGGCCAGGTCATCGGTCTGATCGGCCCCAACGGCGCGGGCAAGACCACCCTGATCGACGCGATCAGCGGATTCACCTCCGCCACCGGCGAGGTCGAGTTCGAGGGCGTCCGGCTCGACGGACTCAAGCCGCACCACCGGATCCGCACGGGCCTGGGCCGCACCTTCCAGGGCATCGAGCTGTACGAGGACCTCTCGGTCGCCGAGAACGTCACCGTCGGTGAGGCCGCGGCCCGCGGCGGCGGCGGCCGGCTGCCCGCCGATCACGCCGACCACCTCGACCGGCTCTACCGCACGCTGCAGCTCCACGAGGTCCGCGACCGCCCCGTCCGCGAGCTGTCGCAGGGCCACCGTCAGCTCGTCTCGATCGCCCGGGCGCTCGCCGGCCGGCCGCGGGTGCTCCTGCTCGACGAACCGGCCGGTGGTCTCGACAGCACCGAAAGCCTCTGGCTCGGCGAGCGGCTGCGGGAGGTGGCCCGCACCGGGGTGACGATCGTGCTCGTCGACCACGACATGAACCTCGTGCTCGGGGTCTGCGACCGGATCGTCGTGCTGGCCCTCGGCGCGGTGATCGCCAGCGGCTCACCCGAGGAGATCAAGAACCATCCGGCGGTCGCGGAGGCCTACCTCGGCAGCGCCCCCGTCGCCACCACGGCGACTGCGCCCGGACCGTCCCCATCGCTGGCGAAGGAGAGCGTCGGATGACCGTCTTGCTGCAGACCCGGGGGCTGAACGCGGGCTACGACCGGGTACCGGTGGTGCGCGGCTTCGATCTGACGCTGGGCGAGGGCGAGGTCCTCGCCCTGCTCGGGCCGAACGGCGCCGGCAAGACCACGGTCCTGCTGACGCTCGCCGGACTGCTGCCCGCACTCGGCGGCGAGGTCGCCGTGCATGGGCAGAGCGTGGACCGGGCCGGCCCGCGGGCGCTGTCCAGGCTCGGCGTGGTGCTCGTGCCCGACGACCGGTCGCTGTTCACCACGCTGACCTCCCGGGAGAACCTTCAGCTCGGGCGGGTCAAGGGCGGACTGAGCGTCGACGAGGTGCTGGACTACTTCCCGGCGCTGCGCAAGCGGCTCGACGTCAGGGCGGGGATGCTCTCCGGCGGGGAGCAGCAGATGCTCGCCATCGGGCGGGCGCTCGTGCAGCGTCCACGCATCCTGCTGATCGACGAGCTCAGCATGGGACTCGCCCCGGTGATCGTGCAGGAGCTCCTACCGGTCGTGCGAGCGGTGGCCACGGACACGTCGGCGGCGGTGGTGCTCGTCGAGCAGCACGTGCACCTCGTCATGGGCATCGCCGACCACGCGATCGTGCTCGCCCACGGCGAGGAGGTGCTGTCCGGGCCCGCGGCCGAGCTGCGGGCGAAGCCCGAGCTGCTGGAACGGGCCTACCTCAGCGAGCGGCACGCCCCGCGGGAGGCGGCTGCCTGAGCGGGGCGAATCGCCCGCGCGCATGCCGGTTCGCTTGACGAACGGCGCGATCACTAACATAGTGCACTAAGTAATTTTGGTGACCTTTCAGAGGTCTGTGATCGTGGCGCCGGCGAGGGGCGGTCGGGCACCCGGCGATCGGCCGGGCCGCCCGACCGTTGGGGGGAAACCCCGCCCTCCGCGGGACGGCCGGACGGTGAATGGGAGGAACAGTGGGCGCGAGGAACGGCTACTGGCCCGGCGAACGCCGCGGCGTACGGGCGGGAGCGGCGTTCTTAGTCCTCGGCCTCGCCCTGGTTCCGGCGGCCTGCGGCAGCGGGAGCGACGGCGGCGACGCGGGCGGTTCGTCCGGCCCCACCGCGTCGGCCGTGACGCTGCCGCCGGGCACGAAGGCGGCCGGGGCACCGGTGAAGATCGGTTTCATCACCGCGGAGGGTGGCAGCGCCGTGTCCCTGCCCGAGGTCCGTGAGGGCGCCCAGGCCGCCGTCGGCTACGCCAACGACTACCTCGGCGGGATCGGCGGGCGGCCCATCCAGCTCGTCGTCTGCAAGTCGCAGGAGGACGCGGCCTCGGCCCGCACCTGTGCCAACGAGATGGTCGAGCAGAAGGTCACCGCGGTCGGCACCGGAACCACCGGCTTCGGTGACACCCTCGTGCCGATCATCGCCGGAGCGAAGATCCCGTATGTCACGGGCACCGCGACCGCCGGCTCCGAGTTCGCCACCGACGGCGTGTTCTCCTGGACCGGGGGCTTCCCCGCCACCCTGGGCACGATGGCGACCTACGCGAAGGAGAAGGGCTACCAGCGGGTGGCGCTGTTCGTCACGGACGTGCCGGCCGCGATCACCGGGGCGAACGCCCTGGGCAAGCCGGTGTTCCAGAAGTCCGGGGTGGACCTGGACGTCATCTCCATCCCGCGGGGCTCGGCCGACGCCACCTCCCAGGTGACCTCGGCGATCGGCAAGAAGCCGGACGCGCTCGCGCTCGTCGGCGACGCCACCCACTGCACCTCGGTGTTCAAGGCCTTCCAGGCCGTGGGCGCCACCCAGCCGAAGTTCGTGATCCAGCCGTGCGTGTCGAAGGCCGTCGACGACGCGGCACCGGGCCAGCTCGACGGCTCGGTCCTGTTCACGCCGTCCGACACCGACTCCGACGACCCGGAGGCGAAGCTGTACCGCACGGTGATGGCCAAGTACACGCCGAAGACGCAGACCGACGGCTACGCGGTCACCGGCTACCAGACGGTCCTCGGCCTCGCGCGGGCGCTCAAGGGCCTCAACGGCGAGGTCACCCCGGCCTCGGTGACCTCCACCCTGAAGGCGGCCAGGAGCATCGCGATGCCCGCCGGTCACGGTCTGACGTTCTCCTGCGACGGCAGTGCCATCCCGAGCCTGAAGGCGCTGTGCTCGGCGAGCTCCGTCGAGGCGATCCTCAAGGGCACCAAGGCGACCGACGTCCGGACGGTCGACGCGGCCAGCCTCTTTGCCGCCGGATAGGCGGACCCGCCATACCCGACGGTGCCATCCGGGCACCGACGACCGGGGCTCGGATCGGACGACGACGTCCGATCCGAGCCCTTCTTCAGGTTCCGGAGTGGTCGCGATCCGGCATGGAGGGAGTGCCGGAGCGGGCCGACGGATCGCGACACGGCCTGCTGGGGGCAGTGCCGGGCGGTGGCAGCGGTGGCCCGTCGGTGGTGGCGCCTGACAGCGCCGGTGCTGATCGGCGTGCGTTCAGTCCAGCAGGCCGATCTGCCGGGCGGTGTGCACCGCCGCGGTCCGGTTCCGGACGCCCATCTTGCGCATGATGCTGCGCATGTAGGTCTTGACCGTCTCGGCCCGGATGGTGAGCTGCTCCGCCGCCTCGACGTTGGAGCACCCCGTGGCCACCAGAGTGAGCACCTCCATCTCACGCAGGGTGAGACGGAAGGGTGGTGGCTTCGCCGGGCTCTGCACCACCGGCTCGCTGCGTAGCAGCGAGTAGATGCGCAGGATCTGGCGTCGCAGGTGGGGCGTCGTGAGCTGCGCGCTGAGCTCCAGCAGCTCGATCTGGGCCAGGCGAACCCGTTCCCGTTGGGTCCGCGCATCGGTCGGTTGGTTGTCGGCGGTGAACGGACCCGACGCTCGGTCGAAGCCGGCGGCGGTCATCGTCCGGTGCAGGCGCACCTGCACAGCGGACGTGTCCGAAACGAGTGGGCCCATCGTGCTCCTCTCCCTGTCCACTCCGGTTTACCCGACCACTCCGGATGAGGATCACCGGCTCATCGCCGGCAGTCCGGCAAGCTTCATCCGAGGGTCGGGCAGGGGATCAGCCGTACACCACCTTTGTGGGTGGCCATGCATGGCTCGGACCCGGGTGAAGTGGCGCGCCGCCACACCAACTCCCTCCGGGCTCGGCATGCCTTCGCCGGGCCCCACTGTCGGCTACATCGAAAAGGTTATCTCGCCGCCCGCCCATGCCGTCAATGCCGCCCGCTCCGATGTGCGAGAACCGACTGTCGCAGCGTCGGTGAGACCCAATGAGGATCCTGATCCCCTCCCCCGAACGGGGGCCCGCCCGGGGCGGCCGGCCGAGCCGCCGTTCGCGCGTCCCATCGGTTTGCGAGGGGCACGGAAGGAGATTCATGGGACCACCTGGACGGGCAGGCTGCCGGCGCCACGGCCGGCGACGAAAACTGCTCTGCCAGGTTATCCGATGAGCCCCTGTTTATTAGCCGGGCCGGCGACGGTCGTGGTGGGCGGATGCACGGGAATCCGCCCACCGCCACGCCTGGAATGGGTGGCACTGACCGCAGTCCTGATCTTCGGGGAGAGCCCCGAACTCCGCCGTCCGCACCGCGGCGGTTACGGCGACAGCTACTACGCCGCCACAGTCCGCTCGGGTGCGTAGTTCGTAGCACATCCAGGTGTTCGATGCTCCTCACCCGGCCAACTCCAGCGCCCCCGACCGCCGATCAAGGCGGCCGGCGTGGCGGGCTGTCCGGCCGGACCCCGGTCGGCCGGCAGCGAGGCAACCAGGGCCGTCACCACGCCCAGGTGCCCCGCGCGCGCCGCCGGTGCAGCAGGGCCGGTCGCTCCCGGGCTCGCTCCCGGCCTCGCGCTCGGCCCGGCGGGAGGCCTGGCGAAGCCCGCGGCCGACGTCGCCGGCCCGCCCCTCGTCGGTGCTTGCAGGGTCGTTGCGGATGCCCTTTTTCCGGGCATTCACCCCCGCCTTGCCCCGCGCGCACGGATGACTTCCGCGGCTCGGCGTCGCCGGCTGCCCTCGGCTGTCGGCTCGCAGCGGGATCGACGCTCTTCCACCAAATCGGCGAATTTCCGGGTCGGCCGCGGGCGACGCTCCCGACGGTCGTCGAGATTAGCCCACCCGAGTCGGGCCGATAAGATGGTCCCTGAACTCGGTGTGGTCCGGCGGTTCGGCTGTATCACCGTCCTGAAACCAGCCGGAGAAACGTACCGAAATCATCGGAACAAAGGAGTACGGATTGTTTTCACGTGACCGTCGACCGGTCGCCGATGATTTCATTCGGTGCCGTTCGTGACCCGACTCGGGTGGCGGGTGGGCACGCCCCGAGCACGATCTTGTAGCTGCCGCGCGATTGCCGTACGTATTTTTGCCGGCTGATCCGCGAGACCGATCCTGGCTCCTTGATCTGCCGGTGGCGCCGACCCGGTTCAGGAACCGGTGGATCGGCCGTTGAATCGGCCGTTGAAGGCGTCGGTCGCGGTGCTGCGGTCAGCTCGCCCCGGTCCCGCCCGGAAAACCGTCTCTCGCCGCCACGGCCGGCGGCCGGGTGGATTCGCCGGGACGCCGGGACACGGGTTCAGGCCCGCGGGGGACGACCTGGCCCGTGCATTGCCGCCGCAGATCGACGACTTTCGCGGGATCACCGGCCCCCGGTCCGGCGACGGCTGGCGGGACCGTGACCGCCGCTGGATCGGCGAGGCGTACCAGGGCCGAGCGGCTGGCCGAGAGCCGAGATCAACGACGCCGGCCCAACGCCGGCGGGCCGGGAACACGACGGGCACCGTTGCGCATCTTCGCTGGTCAGGGGGTACAACAGCGGGACTGGCGAGCCGGCGGCGGGGCGGGGTGTCAACCGTGGTGGAGGGCTCGGCGAAGTCCCGAGGCGGCCCTGGGAACGCTCGCTGTGCCGGCCCCGTCGTCGTTCGGACGCCGTTTGTTCACCCCGTCCGGGCCGTGTCCAGAAAGATCGGTCGATCTTCCGGCCGCCCGGTGTCCTGGTGCCGCGCTGGTGGGAATCAACGGCGCCAGCCGGCGGATCGTGTTCCGTCCCCCCGGGCCGGCAGTGGGATGTGCATCGGTTCGCCGCCGGATCGCGGTGGTCCGCGCGGCGCCTGATCAACCCGGCGGTGGCGGCCGCATTCTGCCCCCGCCGTGACGGGTCCCGCCGCTGCTGCCGAAGATTGTTGCCGTGCTGGTCAGCGGCCTTTTGACCATCATCTTCCGCGGGATGCTCCGGTGGGTGTGCAGGTTCGATCCGGGGTCTGTCTGAGTGTCTGTCGCGTTCTGGGTGGGTCGACGTCGAGAATTCGGCGTCGAGCGGGGCGGAGATCGGTCCGGCGGGTGGAATCGGTGTGTGCGGCGATAGTGGCGCACGCAATCCGGGAGTGTCCGACGGGTCGACGGTGTGCCGGGTGGTGTCATCGGGTTGTCCTCTCCTTGTGATTGTGGGGTCATGTCGGTCGGGGTGCGGACGATGCTGGGCCCAGGGGCGCCGACCGCATGGTCGTCGGTCTTGTGCGCGTCGCGGGAAGCGGGTGCTCGGCGTGACGTCGCGGCGCCGACCCGCGCTTTGTCCGGGTGGCCGAATGGCAGGGCGACGGCCTCGCCGGCGCCGTCGATCCCGGTCGGCACGCGCCGTGGGCTCCGGCCTGAGGGGAGTTCGGCGCGCGGCCGTCCGGGAACGGCTGCTCCGGGTCGGCTGCTCGGGGACGGCCGCCCGGGTCGGCTGCTCGGATCTCTGTGCGTCCGTGACACGGGGACGGCCCGGTGGACTATCGTCGTGTACTGAGTTAGAGATGTCGGAGGATGTGCCGTCGAACCCGGTCCCGTCCTCGCCGCGCTGGCCGGGCCGGGCCGGTGGTCGTACGGCCACGCCGATCACGAGGAGGCAACGAGATGTCACCCGAGGTACCCGCGCTGACGAGCGTGCTCGCCACCCTGGGTGATGATCACGTTCTCACCCTCACGCTCAACCGGCCCGACCGGCTCAACTCGTTCAACCAGGAGGTGCTGGACGACTTCCGGGTGATCTGGGACTTCGCCGCCGTCACCGACGACGTCCACGTCGTCGTCCTGCGGGCGCAGGGTGAACGGGCCTTCAGCACCGGCGTCGACGTGGTCGAGGGCTACGACCTCGCGACGGAGCCGCTCAAGCAGGTGGACCCGGCCGCCTACCTCTCCCCGAAGTTCAACCAGTGCTGGAAGCCGCTGGTCTGCGCGGTGCACGGCATGGCCGCGGGTGGGGCACTGTACTGGCTGAACGAGGCCGACATCATCATCGCCGGGGAGGACGCGACCTTCTTCGACCCGCACGTCACCTTCGGCATGACCGCGGCGTTGGAGCCGATCGGGCTGGCGCGGCGCATCCCGATCGGCGAGGTGCTGCGGATGGCCCTGCTCGGCAACGACGAGCGGATGTCGGCCCGGCGGGCCCACGAGATCGGCTTCGTCAGCGAGGTCGTCCCTCGTGACCGACTGTGGTCGCGGGCGCAGGACATCGCGGAGCGCATCGCCCGCCACCCGACCGTGGCGGTCCAGCAGACCGTGCGGGCGATCTGGGAGTCCCTGGACTCCACCCGGACCCAGGCCCTGCGCACCGGCCTGCTCTACGTGCAGGTCGCGACCCCGCCGGGCACGTCACGCACCCAGCCGGCTTCCCGCGGCGGGTACGAGGTGCGGTAGTCGTCACGTCGCCGGGCGCGCCCGCCGCCAGGTCCGATCCGGCAGGTATCGTTTTGCGACCGGGCACGCATCGCGGGTCACCGAGGCCGAAAGCGCCTCAAAGCTAACTAGGTGCACTCTGTAGTAACATCGAGATTGCGCCGCCATCCCGCAGACCTGATCGGGATCGCGGCGATGGCCCGCAGCGTCCGACATTGTGTGCAACGCGAGGAGTCGATCCCATGGCCGCGCCGGTCTTCTCTCTGCCGGAGGGCCGATCCGGGGCGGACGTGCGGTCCCCGAAGACAGCCGAGCTGCTCACCCGCAGGCTCCGGCGAATGATCGTCACCGGTGAACTGCGTGACGGCGACTACCTGCCGCGCGAAGCGGAGCTCATGGCCCACTTCGGGGTGTCCCGCCCGACGTTGCGCGAGGCCGTGCGGGTGCTGGAGGCCGAGTCCCTCGTCGAGGTCCGCCGCGGCTCCCGCACCGGCGCCCGCATCCGGGTACCAGGCCCCGAAATGGTCGCCCGCCCGGCCGGGCTGTTGCTCGCCGTCGCGGGCACCACTCTCGGCGAGGTGCTCATCGCGCGCCTCGGGATCGAACCGCTGGCCGCCTGGCTGGTCGCCGACCGCGGTTCCGACGACGCGATCGAGGCGCTCGTCACGGCGCTCGACGACCTGACCGCAAAGCTGGCCACGGACGTGAACGGTGCCGCTGTCGGGACGGGCTTCGCCCGATTCCACGAGGTCGTCGTCGAGCAGTCCGGCAACCGCGCGCTCGTGGTCACGGCCGGCATGATCCAGGAGATCCTCGCGCGGCACATGGCGACCGCGACGAGGACGCACTACGAGTCCGAGCCGGACGAGGTGCAGTTGCAGTACCGCCGGGCGGTCCGGGCCTACGAGAAGCTGATCAGCCTGGTCCGGGCCGGCGAGGCGGACGAGGCCGAGCGGTTCTGGCGGCGTCACCTGATCTCCGCCAACGAGTCGCTGCTGCGCGGCTTCGACGCGGCCGGCGTCATCGACATCCTCGAGTGACGACATCCTTGAGTAACGACATCCTCGAGTAGCACCGCACGCAGCGGAGCAGCCCCCGGTCCCGCCGCCGGCGCGAGCGCCGCCACCCGGCCGGCCGGATGCGGGCCACAAAGTGCGCACAGCGGTGCGCCGGGGGAGGATTACCGGGCAGGCCGGAGCATCGGTTCCCCGAGCCGCCCAAGGCGCGGCCGAGGCCCGGGCGTCGATGCGCGGGGGAGGGCGGCGCGGAGGTGGGACTGCGGGCAGATCGCGCGGTCCGCGCACTGCGGGGCCGCTGGCCGGGACGGAGCCGGCC
>NZ_JAMQQF010001040.1 GCF_023716945.1 Frankia sp. AiPs1
CTGTTCGCCTCGACGGGGATCGGGATGGACGCGGCCATGCGCGTGCTGCAGGGCGCGGGCGCGGGCGCGTTCGAAGTCGCCGCGCTGACCGCGGTCGCCGCGACGGTCGCCCCCGGCGCGCAGGGGCGTGCGTTCAGCGCCATCTACACCGGGCAGCTTCTCGGCGTCGCACTCGGACCGCTGCTCGGCGGCTTCGCGGGCGAGCACCGGATGGACCTGGTGTTTCTGGGCAGCGGCGCGGCCGCGGTGCTGGCGTCGCTGCCGGTGCTGTGGCTCCTGCCCGCGACCGGCCGGGCCGGATCGGTTCCCGCCGCTGCCACGGTGTCGACCGCTTCCGCGGGCAGCGGCGTCCCGACGAGTCCGGACGGTGGTGCGCCGTCGGCCCGGCTGTTGCTGCGTCGCGGCGTCCTCGGGCTGCTGCTGGTGGCCGGCTGCGACGGGCTGATCGGTGGCGTCTACGAGACGTGCTGGAGCCTGTTGATGGAGCGCGACGGCGCGTCCACCACGCTGATCGGCCTCACCTTCACCCTCTTCGCGCTGCCGTACCTCGTCTTCGCCTGGCCCGCCGGCTGGCTGGCCGACCGATGTGACCGGCGCCGGCTGATCGGGGCGACCACGCTCGTCCTGTCCGTGACGGTCGCCAGCTACCCGTTCCTGCACTCGATCCCGCTCATCATCCTGTTGAGCTGCCTGGAGGCGGTGGGCCTCGCCGTCGCCTATCCCGCGGCCCAGTCCCTGCTCGCCCAGGAAAGCGCCGCCGGTGACGGTACCGGCCGTGGCCAGGGCCTGTTCGCGACGACGCAGACCGCCACGACCGTGTTCGCGGCGCTGGCCTCCGGGGCGCTGTTCGCGGCGGATCCGCGGCTGCCGTTCGTGCTGGCCGCGTTCGCGGCGCTGGTCACCGCCGCCCTGCTGCCGCGGCTGTGGCGGGACGTCGCCGGCACCGTGGCCCAGGCCCTGGCGCGGTCCGCCGCCGGGGGAGCGGGCCTGGCC
>NZ_JAMQQF010001041.1 GCF_023716945.1 Frankia sp. AiPs1
CGCGGGGGTCGGGCGGGGCGGCCTGCGCTGCTAGGGGGGGCGGGGGGGGGGGGGGCGCCCCCCCCCCCCCCCGCCCGCCCGCCCCCCCCCCCCCCCCCCCCCCCCCCCCCCGCCCCCCCGCGCCCCCCCCCCCCCCCCCGGGGTCGTCTGCCGTCTGACGGTCTCCCAGCGGCGAATCGCCGTCGCCGGCGAACACGGACGGCGGCCGGCCCGAACGCGGCGAGCGAGGAACGCTCCGCGCAACGCGACGCCGCTTTGTCCCACGGTGAACACAACGCCCTAGGCCGCGGGGAGCTACCCCGAACGCCCCCGTTATGGTGAGCCCCGCATTCGCCGTTGGGGGCAGACCGTGTATCACGCTCACTCCACACCCGGAGATGCCACGTTCAGGCGCGGCATTCCGGGTGTTCGCGCGTGCACGGGTGTGGCGCTCGCGCTGACGCTGGTCGGCCTCACGGCCGGATGCTCCGCCAGCGACACCGCCTCGTTCACCCCGGCGCCGCACGCGACGCGCGTCGCGCCCACGGTCGAGGCAGATCCACTGCCGCCGCTGAGCAAGTTCATCACCCAGCCGGACGGCAGCCGCGTGACGACGGTCAGCGCCGACTACCTGTTCGACTCGAACAGCAGCGAGCTGCGGGGGGAGGCGATGACCGCGTTGCAGCAGGTCCTGCCCGCTATCCGGGAGCATCCCGGCCCCATCTCGGTGATCGGTTACAGCGACGGGCTGGGGCAGACCGAGGACAACCAGAAGCTGTCGCTGGAACGGGCGAAGTCCGTCGAGGCGTGGCTGGCGACGCAGAACATCCCCAGCTCCGTGCTGGATGTCGAGGGCAGGGGCGAACAAGGCGCGCAGGACGGCGTCGCCGACGCGAGCCGACGCCGAGTGGAGATCGTGCTTCGATGACGTCCGACGTTTCCGCCTGTCCGCAGGTGACTGCGCCCGCGACCGGGACCGCTGTGCCCGCGGCCCGGCGCCGGCGCCGCCACC
>NZ_JAMQQF010001042.1 GCF_023716945.1 Frankia sp. AiPs1
GGCCTGGTCCGCCCGCCGGGCACGGCCGCTGCGCCGCCCGTCCGGGCTGCCGGCCGGGGCGTTCCGTTCCTCCCGGTACCCCCGCCGCCCAGCGCCACGACGATGCCGCCGAACATCTCCCCGCCGGTCCCCGGCCTTGCGCCGCCTCCCACGGTTGCGCCGCCTCCGACTGTCGCGCCGCCTCCCACGGTTCCGCCGCCTCCCACGGTTCCGCCGCCCGGTGAGAGCTGGGGCAGCATGACGGTCCTCGTGCCTGCGGCCGGCTCACTCCTCCCGCCGGGGGTCGCACCCGCCGCCTCGGGACCGGACCGCGCCGGATACGCCGACGGCGGCTCCGCCACCGAACAGCCCGGTCCGCCGTGGCCCCGCGCGCTGCGCTCCGCGCCGGTCGATCCGCCATCGGCTGGGCCCGTGCCCATCGAACCGTCCGGGGCCGCGCTGCCCCTGCCGTATCCGGACGTCACACCGGCATCGCGGACCGACCGGCCGGCCCCTACCCATCCGTACCGGCCGGCCGACCCGCTCTTCGGCCCCTCCGGAGCCGTGTACGGCCCGGCCGCCGTCCCCTCCGGGGCCCCTCTCTACCCGGCCGCTGCCCCGGCTGGGCTGGAGCTTCCGCCGCTGCCCTCGTCCGTCAACCCCGCCGCGCCGTGGCAGGTGCCGGAGGGGAGTTCGTCGGCGCCTGGTGCCGCGGCATCGCCCCGGCCCGCGACCGAGGAGTCCGCGCCCTCGCCCCGGGACGAGACGAGCCGCTTCGACGTCACCCGCCCGGGCGCAGCCCTGCTGCCGCCCCAGACACCCCAGACACCCCACCCGACCCGGACCGGCCCGTTCCCCCGTGCCGGCGACGGCACCCGGACCGGGGACAGTGCCCCGACTAGCGATAACACTCGAAGTGATGACATCGCTGGAGTCGGCGACGGCGCCGCGGCCGACCGTGCGGCCGGGGCCGGCGGGCAGCAGGGGGCTGGCCGGCGGGACGGGGCTGGTG
>NZ_JAMQQF010001043.1 GCF_023716945.1 Frankia sp. AiPs1
CCGATATGCGGCCCTGAACCACTTTCCACGGACGTCCACGTCGCGTCCACCGTGCACTCCGTCGGACCATAGAAATTCAAACCCCACACACCCGGCGCCGAACCCAACGCCTCCCACAACCGGGAACCCACCGCCTCCGCCCCCGTCGCCACCACCGACGGCACCCACTCACCGGACAGCAGACCGTCGTCGACCAGCAACTCCAACAACGACGGCGGCACATCCACGAAATCAATCCGCTCGTCGCGGACCAACCGCACAATCCCCGCCGAATCCCCCATCACACCACCCGGCAAAACATGCATCGCATGCCCCGCCAACATCCACACCAACGGATCCAACGACCCGTCAAACGCAAACGACAAAACATTCAACACCCGCAACCGCCGGCCACCCAGCCGCACCACCACCGGATCCATCACCGCCACCCGATGCGCCAACGCCAAATTCACCAAACCACCATGCGTACCCACCACACCCTTCGGCCGCCCCGTCGACCCCGACGTGAACACCACATACGCCGCCGACCCCGCACCCACAGAAACCGCGTCCGCATTCACGTGCGCATCCGTGTCCGTGTCCGTGTCCGTGTCCGGCCAGGAATCCGGATCATCCACCAGAATCATCCGACCCACAAACCCCGCCTCCGCCACCCTGTCCGCGACCGACGACGACGCCACCACCACCAACGGATCCGCCTCCCCCAACACCACACCCACCCGCGACACCGGATGCGCCGGATCCACCGGCACCACCACACCCCCCGCCTTCCACACCGCCACCATCACCACCACCACCTCCACACCCCGCGGCACCACCACCCCCACCCGCACCTCAGACCCCACACCCACCAACCCCAACACCCCCGCCAACCGCGAAGCCGCCTCATCCACCTCACCAAACGACAACGACACACCCCCACACACCACCGCCACCTCACCACCACCAGCAGCCACCACCCCATCCCACACACCCAACACCGACGAAAA
>NZ_JAMQQF010001044.1 GCF_023716945.1 Frankia sp. AiPs1
GCCCGCGGCGCGACGACCAAGGTGGGTGGCCGGGTGGTCAACCCGGACCTGGTCCGGCTTGCCCGGGAGGAGAACCGGGCGTTGCCCGGCGGCTACGGCCGGGGCCGCGGCGGACCTGGCGCCCCCCGCCGGCGGATGTGGGTGCCGGGCCGGCCGGAGATCGTCGAACGCCTCGACCGGGACGGCCTGCTGCCCGCGATCGTGTTCGTGTTCAGCCGGGCCGGCTGCGACGACGCGGTCACCTCCTGCGTGCGTGCCGGGCTGCGTCTGGTCGGCCCGGCCGAGCAGCAGCGCATCCGGGCGATCGTCCGCGAGCGCACCGTCGGGATCCCCGACTCCGACCTCGGCGTCCTCGGCTACTGGGCGTGGCTGGAGGGCCTGGAGCGAGGCATCGCCTCCCACCACGCCGGGATGCTGCCCGCCTTCAAGGAGATCGTCGAGGAGCTGTTCGTCCAGGGGCTGGTCCGAGTCGTGTTCGCCACTGAGACGCTGGCGCTGGGCATCAACATGCCGGCCCGCACCGTCGTCCTGGAACGGCTGACGAAGTTCAACGGCGAGAGCCGCGTCGACATCACCCCGGGGGAGTACACGCAGCTCACCGGCCGCGCCGGCCGCCGTGGCATCGACGTCGAGGGCCACGCCGTCGTGCTGTGGCAGCCGGGGCTGGACCCGCTGGCGCTGGCCGGGCTCGCCTCCACCCGCACCTATCCGCTGCGCTCGTCGTTCCGTCCCTCCTACAACATGGCGGTCAACCTCGTCGGCCGGCTTGGTGCCGATCGGGCCCGCACCGTCCTCGAATCGTCGTTCGCGCAGTTCCAGGCCGACCGGGACGTGGTGGGTCTGGCGCGGGTGGTGGCGCGCAACACCGAGACGATCGACGAGATGCGCGCAAAGCTGAGCTGCGAGCGCGGGGACGCCGCCGAGTACGACCGGATCCGCCGCGACATCCGCGAGCGGGAGGCGGCGCTGTCCCGCGAGGGCTCGGCG
>NZ_JAMQQF010001045.1 GCF_023716945.1 Frankia sp. AiPs1
ACGTCCATCAGGACGACGTCCGGGCGGGCCGGGGCGGGCGCGCGGGCCTGGGGAATCGGCTGGAACGCTGGGCGGCCCGGCCGCTGCTCGTCGCCGGCCGGCTGGCCCGCTGGTTGCGCCGCCACCTGCTGGGGACGTTCGCCGTTCTCGGGGTCATCGCGTTCAGCCTCGGGCTGATCGGGATGTACCGGCTGTTCCGCGGCGATCCGGCGAAGTTCAGTTGGCCCAACATCGTCTTCTTCGCGGCGACGCTCTTCCTCGCCGATGGGACGGTCTTCCAGGACGGCGGGAAGTTCCCGCTGACGCTGGAGATCGCCCGTTTCCTCGCGCCGGTGGCAACGGCCGTCGGGGTCGCCGACGGGGTGAGCACGATCTTCGCCCAGCGCTTCGAACGGTTCCGGGCCCGCCACGCCCGCCATCACGTCATCGTGTGCGGCACCGGCCCCACGGCGTCGGCGCTCGTCGACAAGCTCTCCCGGTCCAAACGGGTGGTGCTGGTCGCCGAGGACGCGGAGCGGGAGTATCCGGACGCCGAGCTGCCGCCCGGCCTGCTGCGCGTCGTCGGTGACCCGGTGGAGCCGCTGGTGCTGGCGAAGGCCGGCGTCGCCCGTGCGGACGTGGTCTACGGCTGCCTGCCGGACACCTCGTCGAACCTGGCCATCGCGCTGGCCGCCCGGCGCCTGGCCGCCGATCGGGCGGAGCAGCCACTGCGCTGCCTGGCCCAGGTGGGCGACCTCTCCCTGATTCCGCACCTGCGCGCCCGGCGGATCGGGCTGACCGACGACAGCGGGTTCCGGCTGGACTTCTTCGCCGTCGAGGTGCTGGGCGCGCACGCGTTGCTCAACCGGTACCCGCCGAGCTGGGCCGTCCCGGAGCCCGGCGCGGCACCGACCGTCGCGCCGGCGCCCCTGGTCGTGCTCGGGCTGTCCGGCCTCGGCCGCGCCGTGGTTATGGAGCTGGCCCGCGGCTGGGGGGCCCTGGCC
>NZ_JAMQQF010001046.1 GCF_023716945.1 Frankia sp. AiPs1
GTTATTGGTGTGTGGTGTGTGCTGTATGGAGGACGCCCCGCCCGCCCCCCCGCCCCCCCCCCCCCCCCCCCCCCCCCCCCCCCCCCACCACCAGGTCGAGACGCAGACGGGAGCGCCGATGCCGCTGTGGCAACAGGCCGCGGTCGGGGCCGGGGCGCTGCTGGCGCTGGCCGTGGTGGCCCGGGTGGTGCACCGCTGGTGGCCGCGGCGCGGCGTCGAGCTGGTCGCCGCCGCGTCCCGGGAGGCCGGGATCATCCTCGGCCTGTTCACGCTCTGGCAGATCGCCCGCATCCTCGGGGTGACCCGGGTCGCCGGCGGCATCGAACGCGCCGAATGGATCTGGCGGGCCGAGCAGTGGCTGCACCTGCCGAGCGAGGTCACCCTCGAACGGTTCATGCTGCGCCACGAAACCCTGCTGCGGGCGGCGAACGACTTCTACTCCTGGGTGCACTTCCCGGCGATGAACCTGTTCCTGGTGTGGGTGTTCGCCCGCCACCGCCGCGCCTACCCGTCGGTGCGCACGACGATCGTGCTGTTCACCGGCTCGTCGCTGCTGTTCCACATGTTCCTGCCGGTGGCGCCGCCGCGGATGCTGACGTCGGTCGGTTTCGTCGACGAGGCGGTGCTGCTCGGCCAGTCGGTGTACGGCGAGTTCGGCAGCGGGGTCGCCGCCCAGCTCTCGGCGCTGCCCTCGGTGCACGTGGGCTGGGCGTTCCTCATCGCCTACGAGGTCATTCGGATCAGCCCGAGCCGCTGGCGGTGGCTGATCGTCCTGCATCCGATCGTGACGACGCTGGTCGTCGTCGTCACCGCGAACCACTTCTGGGCCGACGGCATCGTCGCGGTCGTCCTGCTGGTGCTGGCCGAACTGGTCGGCCGGGCGCTGACCCGCGGGCTGCGCCGGCTGCGCGAGCGGATCCGCGACCGCCGCGGCGCCGAGACCGGGGAACGCCCCGACGCCGTCCCCGCCCTCGTCACGGT
>NZ_JAMQQF010001047.1 GCF_023716945.1 Frankia sp. AiPs1
CACCGGCTCGTCCCGACGCCGATCGCGCCGCCGCGCCCGTTCGTCGCCGACCCGGCGCAGCGCCGCGTGGTCGAGCACTCGGGTGGCCCGCTGCTGGTGCTCGCCGGTCCCGGCACGGGCAAGACGGCCACCCTGGTCGAGGCGGTTGCCGCCCGGATCGAGGCCGGGGCGGACCCGCGGTCGATCCTGGTCCTCACCTTCAGCCGCCGGGCCGCGGGCGAGCTGCGGGAGCGGATCACCGCCCGATTGGGCCCCGGTGGTTCCAGTTCCGGCGGCTCCGGTTCCGGGGGCACGAGTGGGGGTGGGGGCGGGGGTGGTCCGGGGGCGTGGACCTTCCACGCCTGGTGCCTGGCGCTGCTGCGGGCGCACGACCGGCCGGCGCCCCACGGCGGGTTCCGGCTGTTGTCGGGCCCGGAGCGGGACAGCCGGCTGCGGGAGCTCATCGAGGGCTCGCGTGAGGACGGCCGCCCCGTCTGGCCGCCGCAGCTTGCCCGCGCCCTGGGCACCCGCGGCTTCACCGAGGAGGTGCGGGCGCTGCTGGCGCGGGCCCGCGAGGTCGGCCTGGAGCCCGTCGGCCTGGCCCAGCTCGCCCGGCGCACCGACCGGCCGGACTGGGCCGCTCTCGCCGAGTTCTACGAGATGTACCTCGACGTGTTCGGCTTCGAGGGCGCGCTCGACTACGCCGATCTGGTGCACCGGGCCGTCGTCGTCGCCGAGGGCGCCGAGGCGGGCGAGGCGCTGCGCGCCCGCTACCAACACGTCTTCGTCGACGAGTACCAGGACACCGACCCGGCTCAGGAGCGGCTGCTGCGCGCCGTCGCCGGCGGCGGGCGCGACCTGGTCGTGTTCGGCGATCCCGACCAGTCCATCTACGCCTTCCGCGGGGCGGAGGTCGCCGGCCTGCTCGGCTTCCCGCAGCGGTTCGGCGCGCCGGGGCGCGGTGCCGGCGCGCCGATCGTCGCGCTGCGCACCGG
>NZ_JAMQQF010001048.1 GCF_023716945.1 Frankia sp. AiPs1
CGCCGGCATCGCCGCCTCCGCCGGCACCGCCGCCCCCGTCCGGCCCGTCCTGCGACAGGCGTGCGTCGGCGACACCGAGCGGCTGTTCGGCGTTCTCGCCGACCCCGGCGGCGACCTGTACTACACCTGCAACGACGCCACCCAGGCATCCCTTTACCGGATGTCCGCGCGGGCGCTCGCCGCCGGCGGATCCGGTCCGGGCCAGCGCATCCTGTACTGACCGCACGGACGCGCCGGCGGACGCGCCCGGCGGGCGGGGTTCGGTCGACCGGGTCTGCGCCGCCGGGTTTGCGGTGGTGGGTCCAGGCCGGCCGGGGCGATGGCGGCGGCGCGGATGTTTGGCGGCTGGCCGTCGCGGAACGCCGTGGTTGTCCGAGCGACCTCCCGGAACTGCGAGAAGGAGAATTCTCATGGCGACTGGTGAGACGAGGGCGACCGGTGACACGAGGGCGGCGGGTGAGACCGGGTTCAGCGACATCGTCCACGATCTGATCACGGTGCAGTACCACGCGCTGAAGGCCGGGCACGACTACGAGCAGTTCATCCGCGACGCGGAGAACGCCGACGAGCGGGAGATCGCCGAGTTCTTCCGCACCGTGATGAGGGAGGACGCCGAGCGCGCGAGAGCCTGCCACCGGTATCTCACCCACCTCTCCGGCACGCGGGCCGCGGGTTCCGCCGTGACCTGACCTGACCATTCGGTCCGAACCGGTCCTGACAGGCCAGGCCAGGTCCCGGGAACTCGGGCCCCGCCCCATACCCGGTCGCTCCGGTCGGATTCGGCCACCCCGGGGGGCCGGGCGGCGCGGATGCTGCGACGATGAGCCGTGCGTCGGCGCCGACTCATCCGCCTTGTGGCCTATGTCTGCGTGCTCGGCTGCGGGTTCGCCCTCGTGGGGTGCGTGGGCGGCACACCCCCGCCGCGCCGGCCCGAGGCGGCCCGCGTCCCGACGGCCGGCCCGGGCGGCGGCC
>NZ_JAMQQF010001049.1 GCF_023716945.1 Frankia sp. AiPs1
CGGCTTGTCCACCGCCTTCGGAGGCGGCGGCGCGGGTGTGACGGCGGCCGGACTCGGGCCTGCCGATGACGGCGGGGGGGCGCCGGCCGGGGCGGGGGGCCCGCGCCGGTGAGTGGGGGACTGCTGGTCGCCGGGACGGCGTCGGACGCCGGCAAGAGCGTGCTGACCGCGGGCATCTGCCGGTGGCTGGCCCGGGAGGGGGTGCGCGTCGCGCCGTTCAAGGCGCAGAACATGGCGCTGAACTCCTACGTCACCGCGGACGGCGCGGAGATCGGCCGGGCGCAGGCGATGCAGGCCGCGGCAGCCGGGGTGGAGCCGGAGGCGGCGATGAACCCGGTGCTGCTCAAACCGGGCGGCGACCGCCACAGCCAGCTCATCGTGCTGGGCCGCCCCGTCGCCGAGGTCGACGCGCTCGGCTACCGCCCGCACAAGGAACGGCTCGCGAAGATCGTCCTGGCGTGCCTCGACGACCTGCGCGGCCGGTTCGACGCGGTGATCTGCGAGGGCGCCGGGTCGCCGGCGGAGATCAACCTGCGGTCCACCGACATCGCGAACATGGGCCTGGCCCGCGCGGCGAACCTGCCGGTGATCGTGGTCGGTGACATCGACAAGGGCGGGGTCTTCGCCGCCCTGTTCGGCACCCTGGCGCTGCTGGACCGGGCCGATCAGGCCCTCGTCGCCGGCTGGGTGATCAACCGGTTTCGCGGCGACGCCCGGCTGCTCGAACCCGGGCTGCGCCAGATCGAGGCGCTCACCGGCCGCCCGGTGCACGGCGTCGTCCCGTTCCGTTCCGGGCTCTGGCTCGACGTCGAGGACTCCCTCGACCTGGCCTCCTACCCCGACGCCGACGCCGACCCCGACGCCAACGACGACGACGCCGACGTCCACGCCGACGTCCCCGACGGGAAGGCGGGCCTCGGCGCGGCCGGCCTCGCGGGCTCCGACCCCGGGCCGCGGGTCGGCTCCGACG
>NZ_JAMQQF010000104.1 GCF_023716945.1 Frankia sp. AiPs1
CCCCCATCACCCCCGAGGTGATCTCCCGCATCCTCGCCGGCCTGAAGGGCTAGCGCGGCCGCAGGCGAAGGCCCCACTCGGTGGCGGCGGCCCCGGCTCCGTCGGCCGCGATCTCGCAGGCAGCGATGTCCGAGGCCAGCGGCACCCCGAGGACGTGGGCGACCTCGGCCGCGCGGTCCAGCGGCAGCCGCAGCGCGCCCTGGCCGTCTCCCAGCAGGCCCAGCAGGTCGGGCGCGTCCACGACGACGGCCTGCCCGCTCGGCACGACCCCCTCGGGTGTCCGCACGGTCAGCGGCGGGTCGAACCGCTCGCCGCCCGCGGACCGGTCCGGTGCCGCGAGCACCCGGGCCACGGCGTCGACCGCGGCGATGTAGAGCGTCCGCGCGGCCGGCCAGGGGACATCCCGGTCGGCGTCGCCCAACCGGTCAAGGAGATCCATGACCGCGCCGAGGTCGCCGAGGACGTCGTCGAGGGTGAGCCGGGCGCCGAGGTGGCGCAGGAACTCGTCATCGACGCCGGCCAGCGGGGCGGCGGGGGCGAACAGGCCGGCGAGCAGCGGATCGGCGGCGGGAAGCAGCAGCTCGCGCGGCGGCAGCACCCGCCCGGTGCCCGCCACAGGCAGCACCGCGTGCCGCGCCAGCCACCACCGGGTGTACGACGGCTCCGGGGCGAACACGGCCTCGCGCAGCGGCGGGCGGGCCAGCTCGGCGAGCGCCTCGGGCCAGGCCGCCCGGTCGACGAGTTCGAGGTCGCGCACTGCGATGAACACGCCGATCATGGCCGGCGCGGGCGGACCTTCCGCCGGCGGGCGGCGCAGGTTCGCCGAGCCCTCCGGCGGGCCGCCGTGGTCGTCCGCCGCCACGTCGTCGACCCAGATGTCGCTGTCGTCGAGATCGAGCAGGACCTGCTCGTCGGCGTCGAGTGGCAGGTCATAGGTCCGGAGCACGCCGAACGAATGCAGCACGCCGACCCGCGCCAGCACCTGCGCGGGCCACGCCCGGGCGATCTCGGGCGCAAGCGTCGAGAACGGAGCGTCTTCGGCCAGCACCCGGTCGAGCGGACCCCCCTCGACGAGCAGCTCCCCGGCGGGGGTGAACTCGCCGTCGGCGGCGGGTAGCAGCAGGTCCTCCAGCCAGCCGAGCTCCGCCGGGTGCTCCTCGCCCGCGTCGCGGATCAGGGCGAGCACGGCGGCGGCCAGCGCCAGCAGGTCCTCCGGGTGGTCGTCCGGCTCGGCGTCGAGCACCGCCTCGCGCACCGCCGGATCGCGTAGCACCCCGGCCGGCGTGCCCTCCAGGGCGCCCAGCGTGCGCAACGCGTCCCGAGCGCCGCCGGCGCAGGCATCGGGGTGGACTACCCGCAACGGCAGCCCGGAGCGCACCAGGGCGACGATGTCGAGATCGGCGGTGGGCAGCAGAGTGCCGCGCGGTCCGGTGACCATGCGGGTCCGCAGGCCGCCGTCGCCGGTCGGCCCCGCCGCCGCGGGGGCGGCGAGTGCGTCGGCCGCGTCGGGCCCGTCCGCGCTGATCTCGGCGAGCGGCACCGGTAGTGCCCCCAGGGCGTCCCGGTCCGGCGCCGCCACCAGCAGGGGGTAGAGCCGTCCCCACCAGTCCGGCGGGCGGGAGATCCCGGACAGCAGCTCGACCAGTGCGGCGCTGTCCACCCGCCGGACGCCGAGCAGGTCCAGCGCGGTGCGCCACTGCCGAGCGGCGTATGCCGCCGGGAGCAGGCCCGCGACCAGCTCGGCCCCGACCGCATCCGGATCCGTGCCCGTACCCGGACCGCCCGAGGCGATCGGACCGCCCGAGGCGATCGGATCGGCCGGGCTGGCGGTATCGGCCGCGCTGGCGGGGTCGCTCTGGCCGGCGGGGTCGGCATCGGGGCCGGGGGCGCGCAGTAGTTCGGTTACGGCGTCGGTGGCGGGGCCGAGGTCGGCCACTGAGCAGTCCCGGCCGCGCAGGGCGCCGGGGAACAGCCCCGAGTCGGGGAGCAGCCGCAGCAGGGACTCGCGCAGCCGTCCGTCGACCTCGCCGAGGGGGAGTCCCGTCGGAATCAGGGCCAGGGCGGCCAACGGATCGGGCGGCTGCCCGCCCGGCCCGCCGAGTGCACTCGGCCTGCTTGGCATTCTCGGCCTGCTTGGTGTACTCGGTACGCTTGGCGTACTCGGTCCGCCTGGTGCGCCTGGCCCGGCCCACCCGACCGGTACGGCCTGCTCGCCGGGGCTGCTACCGGCCTGCGCCTGGACGCCGGCCTGTGCCTGGACGCCGGCCTGTGCCAGGACGCCGGGCTCACGCCCGGTGCCGAGGTATTCGGCCAGGACCACGGCGGCTGCGGCCAGCTCGTCGGTCAGCCGATCCCGCAACGGGCCGCCGACGGTGTGCCGCCGGGACGGATCCAGCGGCAGCTCGACGCTGGCCAGCACCGGCAACGAGAGCGGCTCGTCGGTGGGCTGCGGCGCCCGCAGCACCCGGGCCACGCCATCCGGCCAGCCGCCGTCGCGGACCATCACCCGGGCGGTGAAACCCGTCCGTCCCCGCTCCTCGACCGGGCGGTCGGCGAGCAGAGCGGAGGGGATCACACCGCTGCGCGCGATCCCGCGCCACCGCTCGCCGTTCAGGTCGGCTATCTCGACGCGTTCGGTGACCGGATCGCCGGCCGGCCCGGCCCTGCCCGCCGGTGCCGCACTGCGACCACCGTCCCGACCGCCGCGCAGCCAGTGACAGGTGACGGTGCGCACCGCGCCGTCCACGTCGACGACGATCTCGCCCGGGCCACCGAGCACCAGCGGCAGGGTGGGATCGAGTCCCGCGAGCAGCTCCCGCGCGAGCGCCGCCGCGGCTCCGTCGCGCAGTGGCAGCCGGACCACGGTGTCGTAACCGTCGGGCGGCGGCGTGGCGGTGATCGTGAACGGCAGCCGGAGGATCGGCACGGCGCCCTCGCGTCGGGCGAGCTCCTCGCCCAGGCGGATCGCCTCACCGCTGCCCACGCCGCCGGGAAGGTCGAGGAGAGGGCCGAGATTCGTTGCGTCGCGATTCGTTACGTCGCCGCTGAATACGTCACCGCCGGGCGGTGCGGTGGCCGGCGCGGCGAGGGCCGTCACCGCCTCGATCACCCGGGCCCTTGACCAGGCCACGCCGGTCGTCAGTGGGTCCGGACCACCGCGGGAGACAATCGCGGGCTCGTCCGTCACCGCGAGAACCGCGGCGAATCCGGCACCGAACCGGCCCACGGAGGCGCTGTCACGTTTGGTCGAGGCCCGCAGGGTCGACAGCGCCTCGACCCCGGCGGCCGACAGCGCCGCCCCGGTGTTGGCGATCTCCAACAGGCCGCCGGGCCCGGCCTCCGGCGCGGTGGCGTCGGCGCTCAGCCGCAGGAGCACCCGTGCCGGCACGCCGGCTTCGGCCGCCGCGTCGACCGCGTTCTGCAGCAGCTCCACCACGAGACGGTCGTGGTAAGCGCCGAGGGCGGCATCCTCCTCCGCGTTGGCGTCCTCCCGGAAGCGGGCCGGCGAGGCGACCCAGGCGTCCAGCACCCGCCGCCGGATCGCCGCGGTCCCGTACACGTCTGCCGCAGCATGTGCGGCGGTCACTGACACCCGCCCATCCTCTTCTTCCCGAGCCGCCCAGGGCGGGAGCGGGTTGACCCGGATCGCGCGGCGCCGTGGTCGGGCCGTGACAGCCTGGGCCGTCACCGCTCGGGCCAGCGCTGCTCGACTGCTCGGCCGTCACTGCTCGGACCGTCACCGCTCGGCCGTCACCACTCGGGCCAGCGCCGACCGGCAGGATGGGACGATGCCCTCCCGCACCCCCCGTCGGGACGCCTCGGCGGCGTTGCCCGAGCTCGCCGCGGCCGTCGTGCCCCAGTGGGAGCGTGTCGCCGGCGCCGTGGCCGATCTACCGGATGGCGCGTTCGCCGCGCCGAGCGTGTTACCCGGATGGACGGTCGCAGAGCTGGTCATGCACGTCGGCCGGTCGGCGACCGCGCTGTCGTTGGCCCTCGCCCCGTTCGCCGCCGACGGGCCGGTCGCGGCTCCCGCGCCCGCGCCGCGACTGGTCTCGGCGGTCGACTACCTCACCGGCACCGGGGCGCGGGCGGAGGCGATCGCGGACACCGCCCGGGCCCTGGCGGCGCAGATCGACCCCGCCGGGATGCGCGAGAGGCTGGCAGGCGAGGTGTCGGCGGCAGCGGCCGCGCTGGCCCGGGTCACCGACGGCGACCCGGTGGTCGCGACCCCGGGCGGCCCGATGCTGCTGACCGAGTTCCTGCGCACCCGGGCGGTGGAGGCGGTGGTGCACGGACTCGACCTCGGCGTCGAGCCGCTGCGGCCGGCGTTGAAGGCGGTGACGAGGCTGTTCGCCGAGCTGTTCGTCCACCGGGTGCCCGGGCGCACGGTGGAGCTGCGCGTGCCCCCCTTCGCCGCCGTTCAGGTGGTCGAGGGGCCCCGGCACACCCGCGGCACCCCGCCGAACGTCGTGGAGGCCGGGCCGGTCGCGTTCGTCCTGCTCTGCGCGGGACGGCTGGCGTGGGGCGACGCCGTGGCCGACGGGCGGATCTCCGCCAGTGGCGAGCGGGCCGATCTGAGCGGTTACCTGCCGCTGTTGTGACGGAAGGGTGGGCTGCGGAGGAGGCTGTGGGGCAAAGGGCCGGCACGCGAGGCAAGGGCCGATGTGCGTCGTCGCTGCTAGCGTGGAGAGAGGTAGCTGCCGGTCGAGGCGGTGGCTGGAATCGGTCCGCCACGTCTCGTCACGAGTGAGGACGGGCCGGCGTGGACGCGGTCCCGCGCGTAACCCTCCGCATTTCTCCGGTGTCCCTGACCAGCCGAGGAGTCCTGGTGCCAGACGTCGCCGCCCGCTTTGGCGCCACCCCCGCAGCGGGGTCCGAGCTGTCCGATGATCCCGGTCCCCGGGACGCCTGTGGTGTCTTCGGTGTCTGGGCGCCCGGTGAGGACGTGGCGAACCTGGCCTACTACGGGTTGTACGCCCTGCAGCACCGCGGCCAGGAGGCGGCCGGCATCGCGGTCGGCGACGGCCGGACGGTCGTGGTGTTCAAGGAGCTCGGGCTCGTCGCCCAGGTCTTCGACGAGATCACCCTGTCCAGCCTGAGCGGCCACGTGGCGGTGGGGCACACCCGGTACTCGACGACCGGTTCCTCCACCTGGGAGAACGCTCAGCCGTCCTACCGCACGGCCCGCTTCGGCGGTCCGATCGCGCTCGGCCACAACGGCAACCTCACCAACATCGTCGAACTTGCGCGTGGGCTCGGCGCCGGGCGGGACCGGCTGCGCGCGACCACCGATTCCGACCTCATCACCGCAATGCTCGCCGACCATCCCGGGCCCACCCTCGCCGACGCGGCGAGGGCCGTGCTGCCCCGGCTCGCCGGCGCCTTCTCGCTGGTCTTCTCGGACGCCTCGACCCTCTACGCGGCCCGCGACCCGCACGGCATCCATCCCCTCGTCCTCGGCCGCCTCGACGAGCACCCGGACGGGGCCTGGATTGTCGCCAGCGAGACGGCCGCCCTCGACATCGTCGGCGCGACCTTCGTCCGCGAGGTCCAGCCCGGCGAGATGATCGTCATCGACGCCGCCGGGGTGCGGACGCACACCTTCGCCGAGGCCAGTCCGCACGGCTGCCTGTTCGAGTACGTCTACCTCGCCCGTCCGGACACGGCGATCGCCGGCCGTTCGGTGCACGCCACCCGGGTCGACGTGGGCCGCCAGCTCGCCCGTGAGGCGCCGGTCGAGGCGGATCTCGTCATCCCGGTGCCGCAGTCCGGGGTGCCGGCCGCCGTCGGCTACGCGGAGCAGGCCGGCATCCCGTTCGGGGAGGGGCTGGTCAAGAACTCCTACGTGGGCCGCACCTTCATCCAGCCGTCGCAGACGATCCGCCAGCGCGGGATCCGGCTCAAGCTCAACCCGCTGCGCGACGTCATCGAGGGCCGCCGCCTGGTCGTCGTCGACGACTCGATCGTGCGCGGGAACACGCAGCGGGCGCTGGTCCGAATGCTGCGCGAGGCCGGCGCCGCCGAGGTCCACATCCGGATCTCCTCACCCCCGGTCCGGTGGCCCTGCTTCTACGGCATCGACTTCGCCACCCGCGACGAGCTCATCGCCAGCGACGCCGGCGTCGAGGAGATCCGCGCCTCGCTCGGCGCGGACTCGCTGGCCTACGTCTCGCTGGAGGGCCTGGTGGCCGCGTCCCACCAGCCGGCCGAGTCCCTCTGCCGGGCCTGCTTCGACGGCGTCTACCCGGTGCCGTTGACCGAATCCGACAAGCTTGGCAAACACCGCCTGGAGCCGATGGCCGGCGCGCAGACGACCGCGGACATGATCGCCGAGGCGATGCGCCAGGAGGTGACGCTCGGCATGAACGGTGCCGATCCGTCCCCGGACGGCCATGACGACGATGCCGTCCTGGCCGACGATGTTGTTGTGGTCGACGGCGCTCGCCGCACCGACGATGCTGTCCTCACCGACAATGCTGGCCTGGCCGACCGCGCCGGCCTGGCCGACGGCGTCGACCCAGTGACCCGCGCGGTCGACGGCCCGCCGACCCGAGGGGAGAACGGTCGGGCGCCCGTGCCCGGTCTGGACCCGCCGTCGGCGGCGGAGCGCCGCGGTGCGCACCGGCCCGAGCCGGCCGGGGCGAGGCCGGCATGAACGGGGCCGGCATGAACGGAGCCGAGCGGATCACGGCCGAGGCGGCCACCCCGGCGTCGACAGCCACTCCGATGTCGACGGGTGCTCCGCTGCCCTCAGGCGCCTCGTATCGGGCCGCGGGGGTCGACGTGTCCGCGGGGGACCGGGCCGTCGAGCTGATGCGCGGACACGTCGCGCGGGCGACGCGGCCCGAGGTGGTTGGCTCGCTGGGTGGGTTCGCCGGCCTGTTCGCGCTGGACACGGCGCGCTACCGGCGGCCGCTGCTCGCCTCGTCCACGGACGGCGTGGGCACCAAGATCGCCCTCGCTCGCGCTCTCGACACGCACGACACGGTCGGCATCGACCTGGTCGCCATGGTGGTCGACGATCTTGTCGTCTGCGGTGCCGAGCCGCTGTTCCTGCTCGACTACATCGCCTGCGGGGCCCTGGTGCCCGCGCGGATCGCCGAGATCGTCTCGGGGATCGCGGCCGGATGCGAGCAGGCCGGCGCGGCGCTGGTCGGCGGCGAGACCGCCGAGCATCCCGGGCTCATGGGTAGCGACGACTACGACCTGGCCGCGACGGGGGTCGGGGTCGTGGAGGCCGACGGCGTGCTCGGGCCGGAGCTGGTCCGGCCCGGGGACGTGGTGGTCGCGATGGCATCATCCGGCATCCACTCCAACGGCTTTTCGCTCGTACGGCACATCTTGTTCGGTCCCGTCGATTCTGGCCAGCCCGGTGGGGTCGCCGAAACCGCTGCGGCGGGTCTGAGGTCATATGTCCCCTCACTGGGGGACACGCTCGGCCGGTCGCTGCTTACCCCGACCCGCATCTACGCGAAGGACTGTCTGGCCCTGGCGGCGGCGGTGGAGGTGCACGCCTTCGCACACATCACCGGTGGCGGCCTCGCCGCGAACATCGCCCGGGTGATCCCCGCCGGCCTGGTGGCGACCCTCGACCGCGCGTCCTGGGCGGTGCCACCGATCTTCGGTCTGCTCGCCGAGCGCGGCGCGGTGACCCAGGCGGACATGGAGAGCACCTTCAACCAGGGCATCGGCATGGTCGCGGTGCTGCCAGCCGACGCCGTCCCCGAGGCGCTCGCGCTGCTCGCGGAGCGGGCGGTGCCCTCGTGGGTCGTCGGCGAGATCGGTGCCGCGGCCGACGAGAACCATCCCGGCGGTGAGCATGGGGCGGCCGGGCTGCGGGACACGGCGGCCGTCGGCGAGCCGGGGGCGGACAGCACGCCTCGGACCCGGGCCCGTCTGATCGGGCAGCACCCGGCCTGAGCCGCTCGCGGCGGGCGTCGCCCGGCCAGAGTCGGCCGCGGCGGCGATCCGTCGCCCGGCCGGCCGGCGGATCAGGGCACAGTGGGATTTCCGGTGGGCTGCGGTGTCCGACCGGGGTGCCACCGGTCTGGGGTGCCACCGGTCTGCGCGGAGTACACGCGCCCAGGGGAGGACGACTCGCGTGCCGACGCCGGGGCACCCGTCGACAGGCACGCGCCGATGACCGGGCGCATGCACAACCGACGCCGCGCTTCCCGGCCGCGCACCGACGATGGGCACGGCAGCGTGCGCCATCGCGCATGCACGAAGGCATCGCGACATGGCGGTGGATACCCGGACCGAAGCCCGGGCCGCCACCATCGGCGACGACCGCCGGGGTGAGCCTGCCGCGGCGGGACGACTACCGACGTGACGCTACGTCAGCGAGAGGAATGTCGATCATCCTCGTCATCTGCATAAGCGTCGTATCCGTAATCGTCATCTACGTGCGCGTCGTCGCTGTTGCTCTCGCGCGTCGAGCCCGCGCCCAGATCCGCCTTCAATCGGTCGAGATCCATATTGGGCGAGTTGTACTTGAGCTCGCGGGCGACTTTCGTCTGCTTGGCCTTAGCTCGGCCGCGCCCCATGGCTCGACCCCCTCGAACATGACGACGGGGACCCGCCCCGGTGCTCTCACTGTCTCGTGCTTCCCGAGACTACAGGGACCGGAGGCTTCTCGGCACGCCAACCCGACAGTTGCCTGTCCTCGGACAAGATGTCCACGATCGGAAGCGCTCCGTGAAGCCTGCTGTCCGGTGGGTTCGAGCGGGGAATCGGTGCCGCTCATCGGCTTGTGAGCAGCCCGACGCGCCGTGCCGGGATGTGTGCACCGTCACATCTCCTCGATCGTCCTGACCTGCGCGGACGTGCCCCGGCCCGGGGCCGGACCCGCGTGACTCGGCACGGCATCGGTGACTCGGCGCAGCACGCGTGACTCAGCGCAGCAGGAGCCCCCGTAGCCGGCCCACCTCGGCCATCCGGCGCTCGGCGAGCCGTTCGGCCGCCTTCGCCGGCGGCACGCCCTCGTCCTCGGCGAGGCGGAGAACCTCGGTGGTGGTGTCGAAGATCCGTGCCGCCCGGGCCCGGGCCCGCTCCGGCGAGTACCCCTCGATCTCGTCGGCGACCTGGATGAGTCCGCCGGCGTTGACGACGAAGTCGGGCGCGTAGAGCACCCCGGCGTCGGCGAGCCGCCCGCCGATCTCGGGCGTGGCGAGCTGGTTGTTGGCCCCGCCGCAGACGATCTCCGCGCGCAGCCGGCCGATCGTCTCGGCGTTCAGCACCCCGCCGAGCGCGCACGGCGAGTAGACGTCGAGGTCGAGGTCGAACAGCTCGTCGGGGTCGGTCACGATCTGTGCGGTCGGGAACTCGGCGCGCAGCCGGGCCAGGGCCGCCGGGTCGACATCCGCGGCGATCACCGAGGCTCCGTCCGCCACCAGGTGCCCGACGAGGCGACGGCCGACCTTGCCGACGCCGCTGATCCCCACCCGGCGTCCGGCGAGGTCCGCCGTCCCCCACCGGTGCCGGGCGGCGGCGCGCATGCCCTCGAAGACCCCGTAGGCGGTCAGCACGCCGGAGTCGCCGGACCCGCCGTGGGCCGGCGAGCGTCCGGTCACCCAGCGCGTCTCGCGGGCGATGACGTCCATGTCGTCGACGTACGTGCCGACGTCGCAGGCGGTGATGTAACGCCCGCCCAGCGAGGCGATCTGGCGGCCGAAGGCGCGCAACAGCGGCTCGGACTTGTCGCGGGCGGGGTCGCCGATGATGACCGCCTTACCGCCGCCGAGGTCCAGACCCGCGCAGGCGGCCTTGTAGGCCATCGCCCGGGACAGCGCCAGGGCGTCGGCGAGCGCGTCGTCGTCGTCGGCGTAGGGGTGGAAGCGGGTGCCGCCGAGGGAGGGGCCCAGCGCGGTCGAGTAGACCGCGATGATCGCGCGTAGCCCGGCCTGCCGGTCCGAGCACAGCAGCACCTGTTCGTGGTCGCGAACGGCACCGAACAGCGATGTCATGGTGCACCTCCTGGGGACGGACCCGGCCAGAGACCCGGACCGTCGCGGTGCCGTCCGCCAGACGGACCCACGGGTCGGTGGCCGGCTGGGCGAGCAGCGGCGGTGGCGGCCGGGTCCTGGCGAACCCTACGGCCCCGGTAGCGCGCACGGCTTGCGTGTGGACGTGCCAGGATCGAGCCATGCCAGGTTCCAGGGCATCCGGGTGGGTGTCGTCCGCGGCGCTGCGGCGCGTGACGGGGCTCGCCCCGCGGGGTGGGTGTCGCGCCAGCCGCGCGTGGCGGGGGCTCGGGCCGGACGCGGTCAGTGGGAGCTGAGATGGCTGTCGTCTCGCCCGCGGCATACCTGCGCGTGTACGAGCCGCTTGCGGCGTTTCCGGCCGCGGAGCGCGGGCGCTGGCAGCGTTACGCGGCCGCGGGGCCGCCGTCCCGGCGGGCCGGCTCGCGCCGGGAGCGCGCCGTCGCTCTGGTCGCGACCATCCGGCCGACCCTCGACGTGGCCGACGAGTCGGCGTTCGTGCAGTGGATCGACGGGCTGATGTTCGTCTGCCCCTGGTCGACCCAGCTGCGGGTGTGGCAGGCGGCGCTGGAGTTTCGTGGCCTGCTGCCCGAGCGGGTCGCCGAGGCGTTCCTGCCGCGGCGGATCACCGAGCCGGCCGAGATCGAGCTGGATCGCTGGAAGGCCCGCCGGCCGAGCCTGAAGGTCCACGTCCAGACGTGCACCTGGATGGTGCCGCCGCCGTGGTTTCTCCTGTTCGACCCGGCCGAACGGTCGCTGGTGACCGGGGACACCGCCGAGCGGTCGATGATCTACCGGACGACGATGAGTCTGGCCCGGCGCCGGGCGAGCCGCGCGGTGGAGGCGGTGGAGACGCTGCGGGGCGGTTCGAGCGAGGCCCCCGCGGTCGAGGGCATCGGCGACCTGGCCCGTTGGCTGGGGTCCTTCCATCCGCAGAGCAGGGTCGAACTGGACTACGACGGGCTAGTTGACCTGCTCGACGATGACATGCTTCGGCGCGACAGCTCGGTAGAGGACATCGTCGAGGCTGTCAGCGCGTTACGCCGTGGGCGAACAGACCTAGCGGTCGAAGCCTACGAACGGGTCCTGATGAGGTGGAGACCCTTGCAGGCGCGGGAATCCGCAAGCTGATCGACGCATTCCGTTAACTGAGAGTTGCCGTCCGCTTCGGACGAGCTGTGACTAGTCAGCAGATGGTCCTGACGTGCCATGTCCGAAATGCCCCCGAAGGATGCACGATCTGTATGGGACGGAGCGACGCTCTGTGACGGGAGGCCAACACAATGACGACACGAACGCCGGACGCCGAGCCGCTGCTGACGCCCGCCGAGGTAGCCACGATGTTTCGGGTTGACCCGAAGACCGTGACCCGGTGGGCGAAGGCCGGCAAGCTGACGTCGATTCGGACCCTTGGTGGGCACCGCCGGTACCGGGAGGCCGAGGTGCGTGCCCTGCTGAAGGGGGTCCCGAGCATCGGAGGCGACATCTAGATCCCGCTGACCTGCGCGTAGCCGGAAGCACCTCCTTCCCTCGTCGGGCGGCAGCCGCCGCCAGAGCGAGGGTGTCGGTGGTCCGACCTCGTGGAACAGGGCCGAAGGTCCGAGAGGCCGTCCGTTCGCTGAGAACCGGACAGGTCGGCCGGTCCGGGCCCCCACCTTGAGGTCACCCGACGTCAAGGAAGTGTGAAGATTCGAGTACCGGGCTGCCCGGTCGGCTGGGAGGCCGTCGGGCGAGGTCCGGTTCGCGGTCGGTGTCCGGTCTGCGGCGATGTCCGCGTCAAGGACCACCTGAGCACCGGGAGGGCGCAGGGTGGTCCTGTTGGGGAACCGGCGGACGGCCCGATGGGCCGTCCGCCGGCCTCGGCGTACGCGGGGACGACGTCGGACGGGGCCGCCGCAGCCTGGCGGCGCCGTTCACCGACCGATGACCGGCACCCGCCGTCTCTGGTCCGTCCAGGCGGTACGGGGTCGAGCGAGGGGCCGCACCATGGACCGTGACCGCCCCCGGAGCTGGGTGGTTCGGTCTGCCGTGCCCGGGTTCCTGCCCGGTGCCAGCGCCTTCCGGTTCACGAACAGCTTCGACGTCCAGCCGCTGCTGGCCCTGCGGCTGCCCGGCATGCCCCGGCGCCTCGGGATCGGGGACGCCAGCCGCGGCCTGTGCGGCGGCATGATCTTCGCGGTGCGCGACCTGTTCGAGACCGGCCTCGCCGTGCCACCCGACGTCGAGCCGCCCCGGCGGGGCTCACCGCTGTACGGCTACCTCGTGCGCCGGCTGCTGGCGAGCTTCGACCTGCCCCGCGGCGTAGCCCGGTACTACGGCCTCATGCGAGCCGCCGACACCTACCCGCTGCCACGCTCCGGCAGCGCGACGCGGCCCGGGTCCCGTCCTGGCAGCGCGCTGGGCCGCCTTGGCGTGGGTCGACGCAGCCTCGCCGACGAGTGGCCGCGGATCCGGCTCGATCTCGACTCCGGCCGGCTCGCCCCGATCGGTGTCATCACCGTCCACTCGGCGGATCCCCTGCAGCTCGGCCTGAACCACCAGGTCCTTGCCTACGCCTACACCCAGATCGACACGGCGGTGTCCCTGCGCGTCTACGACCCGAACACCCCGCTGGAGGGGGCCGACGACGTCACGATCTTCTTCGACCTCGCCGACGCAGGCGGTGACGCCGGCAGCGTGCGCATCACCCACTCGATCGCGATCGGTGGCCGGCCGGTGCGCGCGTTCTTCCACTCCCGCTACCGCTGGGCCGACCCGCGCCCGGCCCTGCGCGCCCACGCCGCCGGTGGCCACTGACCGGACCCAGCGCGGACGGTTTGTCGGCCGCCCTGACCATCCCCTATGCTTGCAGTGCTTCAGACGATCGACGATGTGGCTGAGCCACTGCTCTGCCCCGGTTGTGATCGTCACCGCGCCCCCATCGTCTAGTGGCCCAGGACGTCGCCCTTTCAAGGCGGTAGCACGGGTTCGAATCCCGTTGGGGGCACCCCTCGACCACCAGCCAGAACCCTGCCCCACCCGGGCTCGGGCGGCGGGTGGCCCTTGCCCTTGCGGGTGACGCAGTGGACCGCGACCGGACCGGGGCGGGCCGCCGCGTCGCGCAGCGCCGCCTCGGCGGCGGCGATGTCATGGCCGGTGAGCGAGCCGTCTCCGATCACCGCCCGCAGGACAGAATTGGTGTCGCGGTCGTGGGGCGACGAGGATTTCCGAGTGTCTCCATTGCAGCCGTTCCGGCGGGCGTCAGAACGCGGTGGCACACGGGTGACGGACGAGACCTGGCGGAGTAACGAGAATTGACGCCAGCCGGCAGCCATGGTCTTCCGCCCGTATCCGGACAGCGGAAAAGGGAACGGCGGTGACCGGGAAATAGATGTGGCCGGGCGCCGCGGGAAGTACCGCACTCCGGCGTGTCAAATAGTCGGACACCGGCCCGAATCTCGGGTTTCGAATCATCAGTATGATAGCGAAGCGGTTCGTCAGTGCAAGTGCTTGCGCACAATCCGGCGGACGGCACGACAAGTGTTCCGAGTCCTCTCGGCGTACGAACACCCGGGCAACGGTCGGCGCGGCGGCCGGATGACGGTGCCAGCAGCGTTGCCCACGTGGTTGCCGATCGGTCCCGGCGCGGGCTGGCGCCGGTCGTGAGCATTGTGGGCACGACGTGCCCGCTGCCAGGCAACCTTTACCGTAGCCCGCTTACCCGATAGGCACCTCCTGCCCTGATCAGGCGGGCCGGCCGCGCGCAGGTGCCACCGCAGTCGGATTCCCGACTGCCTTGTCCCGCTCGGCGACTCGACCGTGACGCGTGCCACATTCTGTATCCGATGCCGTCGTGGGCCGGGTTGTCCCGGACGGCTCCCGGAAGACAAAGGTAAGTGGATGACCAGGGCACTCGGTGCGCCGTGTCCGAGACCAGGGTCGAGTGGCGCGGGCTGTGCACCCACGAGTTCCGCCGTAAAACCTCGCGGTGGCCCGCCGAACGCCTATCCTCGATCCTGGACCGGCCCGTCTGAAATGGTTTACGATCGGCGACGTTGGATCGATGGCGCGGGTCGGCAAATGTATGCGGATGTGTCGGCGCGTCCGGTCGCCAGTCGAGTGATAATCGCGAGGATCTTCACAGTCCATGCGCCGCGGTGGCGACCCCCGGGCCTTTCTGCCCCCGGCGACAATCTTCTGGAGGTACTGTGTCGGCTGTCGCCAGCTCCCCTCGAAAGGCGTACGTGCGGCCGACACCCATCCGCGCTGCGTCGTTTCCGCGCAGGTCTCCGCTGTCGCCTGCGGCGCCGGGTGGCCGTCCCTGCAGCACGGGCACCTGTCGTTCATGACGGTCGCGGACGGTCAGGTGACGAGCTCGGTCGCCCGGGCGATGACCCTGCTCCGGATACTTCTCGACGCTGGCGGTGAAGCCAGCCTCGCCACGCTGAGCCGGCGAAGCGAGCTACCGAAGAGCACCGTCCACCGGCTGCTGGGAGTGCTCGAAGTGCAGGGCGTGGTCGTGCGCAGCCGGGGCGGCTACGCCCTCGGCGACCTCGCCCTGCGGCTGGGCGGCTGGGTCGACGCTGGTCTGCACGAGCGGCTGGTGCAGCCGATCAAGCCCTACCTCGTCGAGCTGTTCGAGCGCACACGGCACCGGGTCGATCTCGCCATGCTCCTCGGTGAGCGAGTCATCTATCTCGACAGCATTTTCGGCCATGCCTACGAGACGCTCTCGCTCAACTCGGACGGCCGATCGGTGCCCGCCCACCGGTCCGCCGCCGGGCTCGCCCTGCTGGCCTTCGACCCGGACGCCCAGGCACGAATGCTCGACGGGCAGGTCGGCTCGGAGACGCTGACCCCCGGCGCGCTGGCGGCGCTGGCCCGCGAGCTCGCCGCCGTGCGGCACACCGGGATCGCCGGCCCGCGTCCGGACACCGCGCCCGGCACACT
>NZ_JAMQQF010001050.1 GCF_023716945.1 Frankia sp. AiPs1
GGACCGGCACGCAGCCGATGCCCGGGGTCGGCGCCGAGGCGGACGTCCTGCCCCGGCGCGCCGGCGGCCTGCCCCACGAGGTGGTCTTCCGGGCCACCGCGGCGAGCCGGCACAGCGCGGTCCGGCAGGTGCGGGTCGAGACCGACGAACAGGCAGTGCTCGCCGACTGGGCGTCGCGGGGGCGGGTCGAGCTGATGGCCGCCCGGCGCCCGTTCGTCCTGGAGCTGGATCTTGACGGCCAGGGCGTGCGGCTCGTCGAGCCGATGGGGCGGGTGCCAGTCGCGGCCTTCGCGGCCGACCGGGCCGGCGGCCGGGTGCGCCTGGCGGACGGCGGCGTGCTGCGTTGGCTCACGCCGACCCGCGGCGAGTTCGCCAGCGGCCTGGTGGGACACCGTGAGGTCAACATCATCCGGTTCGCGCTGGACGGGACGGCGCTCGTCGTGGCCGACCCCGACCTGCTCGCCCCGGAGGTCACCCGGGTGGTCCGGGCGTCGGCCGCGGGTCCGGGGGATACCCGTCGGGGGGATGTCCCGGACCCGCGGCTGGGCTGGGTGCCCGACGTGGTGGCGCTGCTCGTGCTGGCCTGGTTCCTGCGCCTGCTCGAGACCAGCACCGTCGTGCCGACTCGCTCGCGTGTTCGAGAGCTGGGTGTTTGACGGCCCGGCCGGGAGAGGGCTACCTTCCAGGTGTTCGAACTTTTGTTCGATTCCGGGAGGGTGTCATGGCCGTCGTGAGTCGACCTGTCAGCGGCGCGGGCCCGGCGGGCGCAGCCGTCGGGGTGGAGGGTACGTCCGCCGGGTGCGGAGCATCCAGCGGGCCGCCCGGGTGGGCCCTCCTGCCCGCGGCGGGGCTGCCCCACCGCTCCCGGGACGAGCTGCTCGCCGCTGCCCGGAGCGGTCTCGGGGAGGCGGAGTACGCCCCTCGGGCCGGGGAGCGGTACGCCCTGGCCCATCTCGCCGCCCTGCGG
>NZ_JAMQQF010001051.1 GCF_023716945.1 Frankia sp. AiPs1
ACAGGGCGGGGCCCGTTCCGGCGGCGCCGGCTCGCTGGACCCGTCGGCAGGCAACCCCTTCTTCCAACGATCCGGCCGGTCGGAGGCGGGGCAGTCGCAGCCTGCCGACGACGACGACCGTGAGGGCACCCCGGGGGCCGGCGCGGCCGGGTCCTCCCCGCCCGCCTCGTCCAAGCCGGGATCGTCCGCCTCGTCGTCCTCGACCGGCCTGAGGGGTAAGGCCGCCGGTAGCGCCGGCGGTGACCGGGCGGCGGCTGCGCAGGCGCGGTCGCCGGCGGCACCGGCCAGGTCCGCGTCGCCGCCGAAGTCAGTGCCGCCGAAGTCAGTGCCGCCGCCGAAGTCAGCGCCGCCGTCCGAGTCCGCGCTGCCGTCCAAGCCGGGATCGTCCCTACCCGGATCGGCCCAGTCGGGGTTGTCGCCGTCAGGGTTGTCGCCGTCGGGATCGTCCCCGTCGGCGTCGACCGCGGTGCCGCCGTCCTCGCCTCCCGCCGCCTCCGCGGCGTCGTCCCGGCCCGCGGCAGCGGCGGACGAGCGGTCCGGTCGGTCGCGGGCGGCGCCGACCCGCAACGGCGCGGGCGGGGCCCCGGTCGGTATCACGGGGTCGCCGGTGCCCCCATCCGGGTCGGCTCGTACCGGGAACGCCGGAACCCACGGCGGCGATGCGGGCTCGGCTACCCGCAAACTCGGCTCGCCCGCCGTATCGTCGCCCGCGAAGTCCCTCGGTACGACGCCGCCCGGCGCCCGCCGAAGCACGACGGGCCTGCCCAGTGCCCGCCCCGAACACCCGGTCGAGCGGCCCGGTGAGACCGACACGATCTCCCTGGTCCGTCCGCCCAGCATGACGAGGAGCGGTACCACGAAGCCCGACAGCAACCGTGCCGCGCCGGAGCGGGCGGGCGGAACCCGCGTTCGGACCGGAGCGACCTGGGCTGCGCAGGGCGCCGGCCCGGTCGGCCGGTACGGCC
>NZ_JAMQQF010001052.1 GCF_023716945.1 Frankia sp. AiPs1
GGGCCGACCCGTCCGGGCCCCGCGACCCGTCCGGGCTGCGCGGGCTGCGTGGACCGCTCTGACCGCTCGGACCGGGCGAACCGCCCGCGCGCAGACCTGCGGACACGCCGGCCAGGCCGGCGCGGCCCGGCGCCGCGACTGCCTCCAGCTGGGGACCGATGACGGGCGCCGGACACACAGACGTCCTTTCACGGGAGGCGCCGCGAGTGTTCCGAACCGCCGCCACCACGATGATGTGACTACTTCTCCCGCCGAGCCCACCGCGCAACGGTCGACCGCACTCCCCGTCGTCCCCCGCCGATCCGGGAATCGGGAGCGTTGTGCCTCGCATCGGTTTTCGTGCGGCCGATACTGCCCAGCCGCGGGCCGGTCGTCAGCTCATCTTGGAATACCGGGGCTCGGCGTTGTTCCTCCGTTTCTCACGTCGTCGGCATGGTGTCCTACCAGCCCGGATGTTCGCTGCGCGACAGGCGGCCGCGGCTCACGCGTCGGCGGCGACGAGATCGGCGTAGGCCGGATGACGTTCGATGAACGCGCGGATGTAGGGGCACTGCGGGACCACGGCGAGGCCCTGCCGGCGAACATCGTCCAGCGCCGCGGTGGCGAGAGCGGAGCCCACTCCCTGGCCGGAGAACTCCGGACTCACCTCGGTGTGGATGAAGATGATCCGATCCGGCCGCTTCTGGTACTGCACGAAACCGGCGACCTCACCGGTGGGCGCGAGTGCCTCGTAGCGGAAGCGGTCGGGATTGTCGGTGACAGACAGGTCCATGGGGGCATCCTCCTCGATGCCGGCGAGGTCGGCAGGGGTGTCGACGTCCGCGGGGGTACCGAGGCCGTCGCAGGCGACCCGGCCCACGGCGTCGGGATGGGCGCGCAGCCAGGCCCGCGCGCCGACCTCGCCACGGGCGAGGCCGGCCACGTCGGCCCAGACCGTCCGGCGCAGCAGGACGGGATGGCC
>NZ_JAMQQF010001053.1 GCF_023716945.1 Frankia sp. AiPs1
GGCATGCCCGGCGCGCAGCTCCCGGTCCAGCTCGGCAAGTTCGGCGCGCACCGCGGCGCGCGTGGACCGGCCGAGCAGCGCCGGGCGGGCGCTCATCACCGCGGGTTCGGGCGGGGCGTACCGGCCACGCAGGTACTCCCCGATCCACCGGCCCCGCGCGCCGGCCAGCTCCGGGGACCCGCCGACGTGGAAGACCCAGGCGGCCGCCAGGTCGAACACGCTGCCGAAGCGAGGCGAGTCCGGGCCGCCCGGTCCCAGCCGGGCCGTGCCGTCGCCCAACACGACCGCGTCGAAGACGCCGAGCAGGTCGCCCACCGCCTCGGATTCTGCCCCGGTCCCCGCCGCGGCCGGGGATGTCGCCGGAGCCGCGGATGTCGCCGGGGTCCGCGGATCGGCCTGCACGCCATGGACTTCGAAGGGCGGCGCAGCCGGGCTGGCCGCGGTGAGGCGCAGGGTGGCGGGCGACACCGCGACGACCCGGTCGGCGCAGCCGTACGCGGTGAGGCGGGCGTGGACGGCGGGCGGCACGGGGCCGGCAGAGAAGGCGGCGACCGCGAGCCCCCCGTCGACGAGGGAGATCGTCGCGGCGGCGGTGGCCGCGTCCACGCCGAGAACGGCGACCCGGGGAAGACCTGTCACGCTGGGGCACTCTAGTGGCGCCGCGGTCGGGCCTGCGCACTACGGTGAGAACATGAGTGTCGTCAAGATCAATGCGCTGACCGTGCCCGCCGAAATGCGGGCCGCACTCGAATCGCGGTTCGCCGGTCGGGCCGGGATGGTCGAGCAGGCCGACGGGTTCGAATGGTTCGAGCTGCTGCGCCCGATCGAGGGAACGGACACCTACCTCGTCTACACCCGCTGGCGGAGCGAGGAGGACTTCCAGAAGTGGCAGTCCTCGCAGGCGTTCGAGGAGGGCCACCGCCGGGCGGCCGCCGAGGCCGCGGCCGGCGCGGGCG
>NZ_JAMQQF010001054.1 GCF_023716945.1 Frankia sp. AiPs1
CGCGCGGCCGTGCACGTCCGGCTGCGCGTGGTGGTGGATCTGGCTCCGGCGACCGGGATCGACCAGCTCGTGGCGGCGGCCGGGCGGCTGCTACAGGCCGGCCATCGGGGGATCCGGGACGACTTCGAGGTGTCGGGGCCGGAGCTTGATGCGGCCGTGGCCGCAGCGGACGCCGCCCCGGGCTGCTTCGGCGCCCGGATGACCGGAGGCGGGTTCGCGGGCTGCGCGGTGGCCCTCGTGGACCGTGCTCGGCTGGACGCGTTCACGGCGGCGTTCAAACCCGCCTATTCCGCCCGCACGGGCCGGGAAGCCGTGCTACATGTTTGCTCGGCGGTCGCCGGCACCTCGGTCACGGCGCTGAGTTAGCGCGCGCAGCTACTTGCGATCTGTGCGGTGGCGTGCGGGAGCGCCTCGTCGACGGAGTACGGAAATGCTTCAGCCCGAGCCCAGCCCCGATGATCTTGATGTTCCGCGGAACCGCGCCGCGCCGTCGGACCCGAACACAGGTCCGGGGCGGCCGGGTGCCCGCGTCCAGGCGGTCGGGGCACGGTCGGGCGTACCCGGGCGGGGCGCAAGCCGTCCGAGTTGGACCGAATCGCTGTCGAGTGTGCTGTGCTAGCCCGGTATAGGAGTTCTTGACGGGAAGCGGGTTAGCATGACCGCTCTGACCGGGCGGAGACGAGGAGTTGAGAGGACGGTGTCCGTGCTGCGTTGGGCGCGGGTCGGGCTGTCTCGGCGGGGACGGCTGCGGCACGGGGTCGGGATCGTCGGCATCGTCGCCGTCGGCCTGGCTACTTTCATCCTCGCGGCGTTGTCGCCGTCGTCATCCGCGTCGGCCACCGCCGCCTCGGTCACCTCGACCCCGACGGCCGCCGCAGGGTCCTCGGCCGGCGCTGCCCACCTCGCCGGCCCGTCCTCGGTAGCCGCCGCGCCCACCGCCCCTCCCAGCGCG
>NZ_JAMQQF010001055.1 GCF_023716945.1 Frankia sp. AiPs1
GCGCCGGCGGGGCCCGAGGATCCCGCCACCGCGGGCGCGGTCGATGCCCCGGCGCTGCGCCGCGCACTGATCGAGACCGGCGTGCGCCGACCGGCCGAGATCGAGGCCCGGGTCTCCCGGCTGCTCGCCGAGCGGGAGGTGCGGGCGACGCTGGCAACCCTGCGCGGCCTCGCGTCCTCGGTGCGTTACCACGCGGTGGACGTGCGCGACGGCGCGGCCGTCGCCGCGGTGGTGGCCGACGTCTACGGCCGCCACGGTCGCCTCGACGGGCTGGTGCACGGCGCCGGCGTCCTGGCCGACCGGCTGCTGCGCGACAAGACGCCCGAGTCGTTCGACCGGGTCTACCGGACGAAGGTCGACGGCGCCCGGGCCCTGCTCGCCGCGGTGCGCGACGACGTGGGCTTCGTCGCCCTGTTCGGCAGCGTCGCGGGGGTGTTCGGCAACCGGGGGCAGGCCGACTACGCCGCTGCGAACGATGCCCTGGACACGCTCGCGGGTGCGGCGGCCGGACGCTTCGCCGGCCGGATCGTCAGCGTCGACTGGGGCCCCTGGGCGTCGCCGGCCACCGCCGCGGGCGGCGGGATGGTCTCCGCGGAACTCGCCCGCGAGTACGCCCGCCGCGGCATCGGCCTGATCGACCCGGCCGAGGGCGTCGCCGCGCTGCTGAGCGAGCTGGCGGGCCCGCCCGACGGCCCGGCGCAGGTCGTCTACATGTGCGCCGGGGCGGAGGCGTTCGATGCGTGACCCCGGTGGCGGGTCCGGGGCGCCGCCGATCGCCGTGGTGGGGATGTCCGCGCTGTTCCCGGGCGCCGGCGACCTCGACACGTTCTGGCGCAACATCGTCGGCGGGGTTGACGCGATCCGAGGGCTCCCGCGGGACCGCTTCGACGTCGACGACTACTTCCCGGCCCAGCGGCCGCCCGCCGCGCCGGGCGCGCGGCGGGGCGCGGG
>NZ_JAMQQF010001056.1 GCF_023716945.1 Frankia sp. AiPs1
GCCCGGGACGGTCGGTGGTGTCTGCGGCCGCCGCGGCGCGCGGGGCCTCGTCGGTCTCGCCGACGCCGTCCTCGAGGTCGGTCTCGATGCCGTCCTCGTCGCCGCGGGCCCGGCCACGACCCCGGCGGCCACGGCGGCGGCGACGGGTGGAACCCGACCCGCCGCCCTGGTCGTCCTCGTCGAACTCCCCGTCCTCGTCGACGGCGGCGAGTTCCTCGACGACGGTGTCGGTGTCGACTTCCTCCTCGGCGAGCTCCGGCTCGGCGGGCCGCTCGGCGTCGGCGGTCGGCGCCGGGACAACGGCGGACACCGCCTCGTCCACGGCGTCGGCGCGCCGCCAACGCACCTCGGCTGCCGCCGGCTCCGGCGCCTGGAAGGTCACCATCGCCACCGGGCGGCGAGCCGCCGGGCGGGAGACGGGCTCGACGGGCTGCTCGTCGCCGATGCCGGCCCAGGTCGGGGCGGTGACCCGCCGGGTCCTCGTCCGGGTGCGGGCGCCGGCCGGCGCCGATTCGGCGGCAGCCGGTTCGGACTGCGCCTGCTCGGACTGCGCTTGCTCGGACTGCGCCTGCTCGCCCCCGGCGGGTGCCTGGCCCGCGTCGGGTGCCAGCGCTCCGGCGGGTGCCAGCGCTCCGGCAGGTGCGGAGACGGGAGTCGAACCGAGCGGCGTGCCGGTGGCCAGCGCCTCGGTGACGCCGAACGGCGAGGTGACGGTGGCGGCTTCGACGACGGACGGCTCGGCACCGGCCGACGACGCAGCGACCGCGAACGGCTCAGCGACGGCGGCCGCGGGAACCTTGTCGGCCGGACCCTCGTTCGCCGGGGCCGGCCCGGGGGAAGCGTCGGCGGCCGGAGCTCCGACGGCCGACACCTCGGCTGCCGGGGCCGAACCGGAGGCGGCCTCGGCGGGCGCGCCCTTGGCGGCCCCGGCCCCCGAAGGCCGCTTCCAGG
>NZ_JAMQQF010001057.1 GCF_023716945.1 Frankia sp. AiPs1
CCGCCGACCCCCCCCGCCACCGGCCGGATCCCCGCCGCAGCCGGGGATCCGGGGGCGGCGGCCCGGCTGAAGCCGGCCTGAAGGCCGCGGTAGGTGTTCCTGAGAGGGCCCGGCGGCCGTCCACCTGTCCACTGCGCACAGGCAGACTGGAGCCGTGCGGGTACTGGTGGTGGACGACGACGCGGCTGTCCGGGAGTCCCTGGAGCGCTCGCTCCGGTTCGAGGGCTATGAGGTGACGACCGCGGTCGACGGGGCGGACGCCCTCGACGCGGTGGGTCGCCACCAGCCGGACATCGTGGTCCTCGACGTGATGATGCCTCGCATCGACGGGCTGGAGACCTGCCGCCAGCTGCGGGCCCGCGGCGACGACGTGCCGGTGCTCATGCTGACCGCGCGTGACGGTCTGGCCGATCGGGTCAGCGGTCTCGACGTCGGCGCCGACGACTACCTGGTCAAACCGTTCGCCCTGGAGGAGCTCTTCGCCCGGCTGCGGGCGCTGACCCGCCGGGCGGCGCTCGCCGCCCGGGCCGCCGGGGCGGGCGGTGCCGGCGGGTCGGGCGCGGTCGCCGACTCGGTGCTGCGCTACGGCGGCGTGAGTCTGGACCAGGCCAGCCGCCAGGTGACCCGGGGCGAGCGCGAACTGACTCTGACCAAGACCGAGTTCGAGCTGCTGGAGCTGTTCCTCCACCATCCGCGGCAGGTGCTGTCCCGCTCTATGATCATGGAGCGGGTCTGGGGCTACGACTTCGGCCCCACCTCCAACTCGCTGGAGGTCTTCGTGAGCTACCTGCGACGCAAGCTCGAAGCCGGTGGCGAACCCCGGCTGCTGCACACCGTGCGTGGCGTCGGCTACGTGCTGCGTGAGCCGGCGGGGGACCGCGGGTGACGCGAGCCGGCGGCGGGCCGCCGGTGCTGGCCTACCCGGCGTCCGTCGGCGGCGGCGAGCCC
>NZ_JAMQQF010001058.1 GCF_023716945.1 Frankia sp. AiPs1
GGGCAGGCGGGCCGCCGGGTCGGTGCCCGCCGCGGGGTGCGCGGGAGGTCTCCGGCCGCCCGCGTCGGGCCCACCGCCGAGGATGATGCGCCGTGACAGTGGATGACGTCGGCGCTGGTCGGCTCGTCGCGGGGCGCTACCGGCTGGCCGAGTGGTTGGGCGCAGGCGGGATGGGCACCGTCTGGCGCGCGCATGACGAGGTGCTGCGGGTCGACGTCGCGGTCAAGGAGATCCGGTTTCCGGCCGACCTCGACGACGACGAACGGGCCGGCCAGGTCGACACGGCGATGCGGGAGGCCCGCAACGCCGCCCGGCTGCGGGGCAACCCGCACGTCGTGACCGTCCACGACGCCGTCGAGCAGGACGGCCTGCCGTGGATCGTGATGGACTACGTGCCCGCGGCCACCCTCGCCGCCACCGTCGAGCGGGCGGGCCCGCTGCCGGTGGACCGCGCCGCCCGGGTGGGTCTGGCCGTCCTCGACGCCCTCGTCGCCGGCAAGCGGCTCGGGGTGCTGCACCGCGACGTCAAACCCTCCAACATCCTGCTGGCGCACGACGGCCGGGTGCTGCTCACCGACTTCGGCATCGCCACGCATGTCTCCGACCCGACGCTCATCGGTGGTCTCGGCAGCGGCGGCACCCCCGCCTATCTGGCCCCCGAGCGGCTGCTCGGCGGCGCGGCGACCCTGGCCGGCGACCTGTTCGCGCTCGGCGCCACCCTGTACCTCGCGGTCGAGGGCGTCTCCCCGTTCCAGCGGGAGAGCGTGCCGTTGACCGTCGGCGCGGTGCTGTACGCCGACCCGCCCGATTTCCTCCGCGCCGGGCCGCTGGTTCACGCGATCATGGGACTGCTGGCCAAGAACCCGGCGAGCCGGCTGCGCCCGGACGGCACGCACGCCCTGCTCACCCGGGCGCTGTCGCACCCCGCGCGGGCGCGCCCGGCGGC
>NZ_JAMQQF010001059.1 GCF_023716945.1 Frankia sp. AiPs1
GCCCCCGCCCCCACGGCGTGCAGCCGGTCCGCGCGCCGACCCGGGGGGCGGCGCCGCGGTGGCGCGCTCGTGCCATGCGTCATACGCGGCTCTACTCCTCGTTCCGGTCCCGGTGGCCGGACCTGGCGGCCCGGCGCTGCTCGCGCAGCCGGCGTAGCCGCCGGACGAGCATCGGATCGGTGATCAGCGCCGCGTCCGAGTCGATCAGTCGATTGAGGATCTGGTAGTAGCGCGTCGAGGACAGGCCGAACTCGGCCCGGATCGCCTCCTCCTTCGCCCCCGGATGACGCCACCAGCCCTGCTCGAAGCGAAGGATGCGCCGGTCGCGGTCGGACAGCTCCGCAGCCGGTGTGCTCGCCCGCCCAGGTTCCTCGGGCGGCAGGGGTTGAGCTGCCTGCACAGCGGGACCTCCTCGGGACGCAGCCGGGACGACGATCGCGGTCGGACGCGGTCACGCCACGCCCGGTATGGTTCGCCGCCCACTATTTCACCCTGTGGGTCCGACATCCCCGGTCGTCTCCGGCAACACACGTTCCGGCCGGTGACCGACACTCGAGTTCGTCGCGCACCGGGCCGAGCCGATTGCGGTGCGTTCCGCGCGGTCTGAGCCGGCGACCGTGCGCGCCGTGCCGCAAGGCGGCCGATGGCTACGCTGGACCGGTGAGCCGGCGATTCACCCGCACCACGGAGGACTTCGACTGCCTCGTCTGTGGGACCGCCGTGCGCGGCGACGGGTACACCAACCACTGCCCGGCCTGCCTGTGCTCGCGCCACGTCGACGTGCATCCCGGCGACCGCGCGGCCGCCTGCGGTGGGGTGATGCGCCCGGTGGCCGTCGAGGCCCGGGCGCACGACGTGATCCTCACCCACGCCTGCGAGCGCTGCGATCACCGGCGCCGCAACCGCACCGCGCCGGCTGACGACCGCGACGCCCTGCTC
>NZ_JAMQQF010000105.1 GCF_023716945.1 Frankia sp. AiPs1
GCAGCGGTCCGCCGCGCCGACGCCGGCCCTCGGCCAGCGCCGCGAGGGCCAGCTCGACGAGCTCGCTGAGGCCCCGCCGGGGCTCCGGCGCTTCGCTCACGTGGTCGGGTGCCCGGTGGCGGTGAGCCGCCGCACGGCCGCATCGGTGGCGTCGGCGAGGATCGCCAGGACGCGTTCGATCTCCTCCTCGCCGATGATCAGGGGTGGTAGGAGTCGGATGACCGCCCCGTGCCGCCCACCGAGCTCGATGATCAGTCCACGGCGGAGGCACTCGGCCCGGACCAGGGCGGCGAGCCGGGGATCGGCGGGATGCGCGCCGACCGCGTCCGCCGCCATGGTCGGATCGACCAGTTCGGCGCCGAGCATGAGCCCGCGGCCGCGCACGTGCCCCACATGCGGACGGTCACGGGCGAGAGCCTCGAGGCCGACCAGCAGGCGGGAGCCCAGCCGGGCGGCGCGGTCGTCGAGTCCGTCCTGACGCACCCGGCGCAGGGTGGCACGGCCGGCAACCATCGCGAGCTGGTTGCCGCGGAAGGTGCCGGTGTGCGCGCCGGGCGTCCAGACGTCCAGCTCGGCCCGGTAGGCGATCACGGCCATCGGCAGTCCGCCGCCGATCGCCTTGGACATCACGAGGATGTCGGGGGTGATTCCGCTGTGCTGCGCGGCCCAGAACCGTCCCGTCCGCCCGACCCCGGTCTGCACCTCGTCGAGGATGAGCGGGATGCCGCGCCGGCGAGTGATCTCACGGATGGCCCGCAGCCAGCCGTCCGGCGCCGCGACCACGCCGCCCTCCCCCTGGACCACCTCCACGATCAGCCCGGCCGGATCGGTGACCCCGCCGAGCGGGTCATCCAGCAGCCGCTCGATGTAGCGGATGGAGAGTTCCGCACCGTCCGGACCGGCGGCGCGGCCGGGCGCGGACCCCACCCCGAACGGGCACCGGTACGGATGGGGAAAGGGCAGCCGGACCACCGACGCCGTGGCCGGCAACGGGTTCTTGACGGCGACGTTGCCGGTCACCGCCAGCGCGCCCGCGGTCATGCCGTGATAACCACCGGTGAACGCGAGCATGGTCTGGTTCCCGGTCGCCGTCTGGGCGAGCTTGATTGCCGCCTCCACCGCGTCGGCCCCGCTCGGACCGCAGAAGTGCAGCTTGACGTCGCTGCCCAGCCCCGGTGGCAGGCAGGCCCGCAGCTCCTCGGTGAACGCGTCCTTCTCGGGGGTGGCGAGGTCCAGGGTGTGCAACGGGGCACCGCTGGCGAGCGCCGCGGTGATCGCCTGGACCACGTCCGGATGGTTGTGGCCCAGGGCCAGGGTGCCGGCGCCGGACAGGCAGTCCAGGTAGCGCCGGCCGTCCGCGCCGACGACCGTGGCTCCGTCCGCGCGGACCGGCACGATCGGGAGGGTGCGCGCGTAGGTCCGAGCGGACGACTCCCGCTCGCGCTGCCGCGCCAGGATGGCGGCGGGATCCCAGGCCGCCGGGACCGGGTCGATGCTGGTGCTGATGCCGTTTCGAGCGGAAATCGTCATTGCGGGCGACTCCCTTTCGAGCGGACCGGGTTCAGGGAAGCCTAACCTAACTCTGTGTCGAGCCGTTGCTCCGCGCAAGGATACGGTCGCGGCTGGCCCCTTCGGCGGGTCCCTCCATGGTCCGCCTGGATGCCCTGCCTCGTCGCGGAATTGCTGCTCCTGGGCCATCCCCGGCCCCGGCCCCCTCCATTCGGGCAGTGTCCAAGCGCACACCCGAGGGTGGAATCTCCGTCCTGGGTATGGTTGCGCCTGTCTTGGGACATGGCCGCGCCGTCGGCGCGTGGCCCCGATTGCGCCCGCCAGAGCGGGCTGATCTCCCCCGCGCCCGCCAAAGCGAGCTGATCACCACCTGCGCCCGGGCCGCCCGGGCCGCCGCGGCCGTCGTCGCCGGCGGAGCGCGGAACAGGGGCCAGTATCGTATTTTCCCTTTTATTGCGTGGAATGCGTTGCATTTGCCACTGTGGGCACGGCGCAGTGGTCCGGTCGGGCGACGAGCGGGCCGCGGGGGGAGGACTCGGATGGACCTGCCGCCGTCGGCGGCTCCGCTGCATGCCCTGCCCGCGTGGCGCCTTCCTCCCGCGGTGCTCGCGGCGGTGCGCGATCGACCGGCCGGGGCGGCGGAGATCAGCGCCTACCTCTACGACCCGACCGTAGCCGCGCGCAACGCCGCCGCGCTGCGCGGTTGCCTGCCCGGCTGGGCGGAACTCTGCTACGCGGTGAAGGCCAACGGCTTCCCGCCAGTCCTCGACGCGCTGCTGCGGGGCGCCCCCGTCGCCTGGCCGGACGGGGACGTCCAGGTTCGCGGACCCGACCCGAGCGTCGTCGGCTCCGGCCGTGGCGGGGTGGACGGCTTCGAGGTCTCGTCGGCGCGGGAGGCACACCTGGCCCTGGCGGCCTACGGTCGGGTCGCCCCGACCCGACCGCCCTACCTGATCGCGTCCGGCCCGGCGAAGTCGACCACCCTGCTGACCGCGCTGGTCGAGTCGGGGGTGTCCATCGTCAACGTCGAGAGCCCGGGTGAGCTACGGCGGCTGGAGGCGGTCGCGACGCGGGTCGGCCGGCGAGTCACCGTGGCGGTGCGGGTGAACCCGGCACGGGTCGCCCTCGCGGGCTCCCTCCAGATGGGCGGGCGGCCGAGCGCGTTCGGGGTGCCCGAGTCGGAGGTGCCGGCCGTGCTGGAGCTGGCCAGCCGGCTGCCGCACCTTGACGTGGCCGGATTCCATGTCCACGCGGTCTCGGGCAACCTCGACGCCGCCGCCCATCTGGACTACGTCCGCTGGTGCCTCGACTTCGCCGACCGGGCGGCCGCCGATGCCGGGATCGACCTGCAGGTGGTCGACGTGGGCGGGGGCTTCGGCGTGCCGTTCGAGCCGGATCGCCGCGGCGAGCGTCCGTTCGACCTGGACCGGTTCGGGGAGGGCCTCGCGCGGTTACCGATCCCGCCCGACGTCCGGGTGATCTTTGAGCCGGGTCGGCTGCTGGTGGCCGACTGCGGCTGGTACGCCGCCGAGGTGATCGACGTCAAACGCTCCTACGGAACCGATTTCGTCGTGCTGCGCGGTGGCATCCACCATTTCGCCCTGCCGACCTCCTGGGAGATCGTGCACAATTTCGCGGTCGTCGCCGGACCCGCTCCGATCACGACCGACGCCGAGGCCGTCGACACGGACGGGCGACCGGTGACGGTGGTGGGTGAGCTGTGCACGCCGGAGGACACCCTCGCGCGTGACATCACGGTGGGTCCGGTCCGACCCGGTGACGTCGTCGTCTTTCCGCTGGCCGGGGCCTACGGCTACGAGTTCGCCCTCGCGGATTTCCTCGGCCACCCCCGAGCCGACCGCGTCGTGCTCGGGGAATCCGCCGACCGTGGACCGCGATACGCCTGATCTCCGGCACTCGCTATTCCAGCGTTCACCCGTCGTCGAGGAGCAGCGCCACGACCCTGAGGAGGGTCCCGGCCACCAGCCGGACTCCTCCTCCAGCTCCCGGTTCCAGCTCCCGGCTCCATTTCCCGGCTCCAGTTTCCGGGTGGCGGCTCGACGGGATCTTCGCTGCCTTCCACCAGACTCAGCGGCAGCTCCCAGCCCCTGGTGTCGGTGACGAATCGGTGTCGCCAAGCAGGAGAACCCGCCGCGAGTCATCGCGTCATGAAGTCCGAGTCATCGAGTCATGGAGTCGCGCCGTCGAGAAGAGTTCCGGCCCGTTGCCGGGAAACTCCCCCCGAAACGTGCTGAGTCCGAGCGTCGGCGATCCGGCCGGGCGAGGCCGACCCGCAGGGGCGTCAGAACGGGCGGCTGATGATTGCGGCGCCGGGCCGGCGGTCGTTGGGATGCAGGATGCCCGGTCGGGCGCGGCCGGCATTCGGGCGCGACCCCAGGGGAGAGACGGTCGAGGCCGTCGGGAACGTCGTCGCCGGCGAGTCGTCCCGGCTGAAGGGCGCCAGCAGGGCGGCTCTGGGCGGCCCGGCGGGCGCGGCCGGGTCGGGTGCCGGCGCGCGGGCGGGTCGCCCGTCGGTCGTGGCGTCATCCGCAGCGGCCAGTGGCGAACCCGCCGGGCCGGGGGTGCCCGTGGGCGCCGGGCCGAGGTCGGTTCCGGGTCGGCCCGCAGCCGCGTGCACGCCATCGCCGTCGCCATCACCCTCGGCGGCGGAGGCGGGCGTGGGCGGCACCGGCAGGTCGAACCAGAGGTACTTGCCCGACTCCGCGATGATCGTCCCCCAACTGCCGGCGAGGGCGTCGAGGACGAGCAGGCCGCGGCCACCCTCCGCGTCGGGCGCAGCGGTGCGTCGCTGTGGCAGGACGGTCGAGGTGTCCGAGACGGAGGCGTGGATCAGCCCGGGGCGCATCTCGATGAGCAGCCACAACGGCGGCTGGCCGTACTTGACGGCGTTGGTCACGAGCTCGCTGACGAGCAGCTCGGCGGTGCTGCGGACGTCCTCGGGGAGCTCCGCCATCCGCATGCCCTCCCGCAGGACCCGACGGGCCTGGGGGACGGCTGAGGGCAGATAGGGGAGCTCGGCGAGTATGTGGGTCGCGGGTGGGCAACGGGAGGTCGCCTGCCGAACCACGTCCATCGGAACCGAAGACGCGCTCATCTACCACCAAGCCTGAACAACGAGGACATCGCTTATCGTGTACCCGCTCAGGGCGGATTGAAGCCTCGGAATCCGGATCGCACCCCTTGGGGCGATGCCCACTCGTCATCCGATCTTGTTGTAGTCGGCGGACCTGCGGTTATGGCCGCCGGCCGGATCGCCGCGGGACGGCCGTGACGGCTGTCGCCAGCACCCGGGGCCGGTCAGCCGGGTACCCGCGCGACCAGGATCGCGACGTCGTCGCGCAGGTTGCCGCCGGCGAAGCGCTCGGCCGTGGCGAGCACCCGGTCGGCGATGCCCTGCGCCGACAGCCCCGCGCATCCGGCGACCGCCGCCAGCAGCCGGTCCTCGCCGAGCAGGTCGCGGCCGTCGCGGGCCTCGATCACCCCGTCGGTGTAGAAGACCAGCGACTCGCCGGCGCGCAGGGTGACGTCGATGCCGGGGAAGGAGACCTCGTCGTCGGCGAGCACGCCGAGCAGGGTGCCGGGCCGGCCGACGAGCGAGGCGTGCCCGTCGGCATGCAGCACCACCGGCTGGGGGTGCCCGGCGAGGAACAGCCGCAGGCGGATGCCGGCGGCCTGCGGGTCCCCGGTCGGGGGCGGGTCGGGCGGGCTCGCGGGGCCCGTGATCGACGCCGCGGCCAGGGTGCAGAACCGGCCCTGACCGTGGGGGTTCGAGGAGGCGGCGTCACGCAGTGTCCGGTTCAGTTCGAGCAGTACCTCGCCGAGGTCGGTGCCGCGCCCGGTGAGCAGCCGCAGGACGGCGCGGGCCACCCCGGTGACCGTCGCGGCCTCGGCGCCCTTGCCGCAGACGTCGCCGATGGCGATCGTCCAGCCCAGCGGGCCCCACAGCAGGTCGAAGAAGTCTCCGCCGACGTCCAGACCGGCCGACTGCGCGGCGCCGTAGGCGGAGCCGAGATCGAGGCCCTCGATCATCGGCAGATCCGGTGGGCGCAGCCCGGCCTGCAACGTGCCGGCGAGTTCCACCTGGCGGCTGTAGAGGCGGGCGTTGTCGATGGCGAACGCGGCCCGGCGGGCGAGGTCGGCGAGCAGGTCGATCTCGTCGGCGGCGAACGCGTTGCCCTCCGGGCGTCCGAGGGCGAGCACCCCGAGCACTCGGCGGCGGGCCTTGAGCACCATCACCAGGGCCGGGCCGCCGAACGCGGTCAGCGAGTGCATCCGGTCGCCGCTGGCGGACCGCACCGCGGCCATCAGTACCCCGCCCGGGTCGGCCGCCGCCGTGCCCAGCGCGCCGGCCATGCTCTCCTCGGCGTGGGCGGCCGACCACAGTTTCGGATCGGCGTTCTCCCGGTGCAGGTAGACCGCGCACCACTGGGCGAGCCGCGGGACCGGCAGCCGGGCCAGCAGAGCCAGCGAATGGCCGAGGTCGAGGCTGCCGGCGAGCAGGTCGGACGCCTCGGCGAGGAACGACAGCATCCCGATCCGGCGCTCCTCGGCGCGGCGCATGTCGCCGCCGCCGAGGGCCAGCGCCATCCACCGGGTCGCCAGCCGGATGCGGTCGACGTCGAGCCCGGCCAGGCCCGACCCGGTCAGGCCCGCTCCGGGCGCAGGCCACAACAACAGCTCGCCGAGGCTTGACTGCGTCGAGTCCAGCGGGAACGCCACCGCCTCGTCGGCCTCGCCGACGACGCCGAGGGTGGCCACGGTCTCGACCCGGCCACCGTCGCGGCCGGGGCGTCGCACCAGCCCGGCGGTCACGGTCAGGGCGTCGACGAGCTGCGCGAGCAGCTCGTTCACCTCGCCCTCGGCGGTCAGGGCGCGCGCGGTGTCGCGGGCGATGAGCCGGGCGGGCCGCGTCTGGGCCGGCACGATCACCGTCCCGACCTCGTCGGCGGCGTCCTGCGCCGGGACGCCGGCGGAACTGAGCCGGAACCAGACGGTCTTGCCGCCGGGACGGTGCTCGGTGCCCCAGCTCGTCGCGAGCGCGTCGACGAGGGCGAGGCCGCGGCCGTCCTCGCGCAGCCCGTCGATGCCGAAGTCGGCCTCCTCGGGGAACGCCGACGGCGGGCGCGGCACGTCGACCTTCTTCACCCGCGCCATGCCGATGCGCACCGGGTGCCGGTCGGCGACGCCGACGCGAACGCCCTCACCTTCCTGCTGGACGTCGACGGTGGCCGCGGTGCCCGCGTGCACGACGACGTTGGTGACCAGCTCGGTGACCAGCAGGAGCGCGGAGTCGAGCAGGTCGTCGTCGAGCCGGCCGCGCAGCGTCTCGAGCAGGAAGCGCCGCGCGGACCGGGGGGAATCGGGCGTCGGCGGCAGCGTGATGGCCTGTGTCGGCGTCGTCGGAGCCCCTCCTACGCCATTCATGTCGCTCAGTCTCTCCTGCGTTGTCCATCGTGAGGCGGATACTGGCGGCTGGTGTCACCTGTCCTTCGACGCCCGCCCTCGCCGGTGCCCCGAGGAGACCGCCCCTGGCCCGGGCTCCTCCGCCCGGCCCGTCGTCCGAGACGATCGTGCCGACCGAGCTCAGGTAGGAGACCGATGAGTTCCACTGACGACCAGCAGGCCCCGGCTCGCCGTGATCCCGTTGCACCCGGCGGTGACGCTATCGCGACCATCGTCCCCCATGCGACCCGCGACGTGGACGAGACCCGGACATCGCGCACCTCGTCGGATGAGCTGATCGCCGATCTTCTGCACGGTCTGACGAGGTTGTGCGAGGGCGACTTCTCCACTCGACTGATGGCCCGGGAGGGGTACGCCGGCGAGGTGGTGCGCAAGTTCGACGAGCTGGCCGCCATCCAGGAGCGCCACGCCGGCGAGCTGGCCCGGGTCAGTAAGGTGATCCGCCGCGACGGGCGGCTCACCCTGCGGATGGAGGACCAGGGCAGCCCCGGCGGCTGGTCGGACATGACGCAGGCGGCGAACTCCCTCATCGACGACCTGGCCCGCCCGACCCACGAGGTCGCGCGCGTCATCGCCGCGGTGGCCGAGGGTGACCTGTCCCAGCACATGGCGCTGGAGATCGCCGGCCAGCCGGTGCGCGGGGAGTTCCTGCGGATCGGCACCACGGTGAACACGATGGTGGACCAGCTGTCGTCGTTCGCCGACGAGGTGACCCGGGTGGCCCGCGAGGTCGGCACCGAGGGCAACCTGGGCGGCCAGGCGAAGGTCAAGGACGTCTCCGGGGTGTGGCGGGACCTGACCGAGTCGGTGAACTCGATGGCGGGCAACCTGACCAGCCAGGTCCGCAACATCGCCCAGGTGACCACCGCGGTCGCGCAGGGCGACCTCAGCCAGAAGATCACCGTCGACGCCCGCGGCGAGATCCACGAGCTGAAGTCGACCGTGAACACGATGGTCGACCAGCTCTCCGCGTTCGCCGACGAGGTCACCCGGATGGCCAAGGAGGTCGGCACCGAGGGCAAGCTGGGCGGCCAGGCACAGGTCAAGGGCGTCTCCGGCGTCTGGCGGGACCTCACCGACTCGGTCAACGTCATGGCCGGCAACCTCACCACCCAGGTTCGCAGCATCGCCGAGGTGGCGGCGGCGGTGGCCCGTGGCGACCTGACCCGGCAGATCACCGTCGACGCCCGCGGCGAGGTCGCGGGCCTCGCCCACACCCTGAACACGATGGTCGACCAGCTGTCGTCGTTCGCCGACGAGGTCACCCGCGTCGCCTGGGAGGTCGGCACCGAGGGCAACCTGGGCGGGCAGGCGCACGTCCGCGGGGTCTCGGGGGTGTGGCGGGACCTGACCGAGTCGGTGAACTCGATGGCGGGCAACCTGACCAGCCAGGTCCGCAACATCGCCCTGGTGGCCACGGCGGTGGCCCGCGGCGACCTGTCCCAGAAGATCACCGTTGCCGCCCAGGGCGAGATCCTGGAGCTCAAGGACACCCTGAACACGATGGTCGACCAGCTGTCGTCGTTCGCCGACGAGGTCACCCGCGTCGCCCGCGAGGTCGGCACCGAGGGGGCGCTGGGCGGGCAGGCCCACGTCCGCGGGGTCTCCGGGGTGTGGCGGGACCTGACCGAGTCGGTGAACTCGATGGCAGGCAACCTGACCAGCCAGGTCCGCAACATCGCCCTGGTCACGACGGCGGTGGCCCGCGGCGACCTGTCCCAGAAGATCACCGTCACCGCGCAGGGCGAGATCGCCGAGCTCAAGGACACCGTCAACACGATGGTCGACCAGCTCTCCTCGTTCGCCGCGGAGATCACCCGGGTGGGCCGGGAGGTCGGCGTCGAGGGCAAGCTCGGCGGACAGGCCACGGTCGCCGGGGTGGCCGGGACCTGGAAGGACCTCACCGACAACGTCAACCAGCTCGCCTCCACGCTGACCATCCAGCTGCGCGCGATCGGCGACGTGTCCACGGCCGTCACCCGCGGCGACCTGACCAGGTCCATCTCGGTGGAGGCCGAGGGCGAGGTCGCCGAGCTCAAGGACAACATCAACCAGATGATCGCCCGGCTGCGGGAGACCACCGAGCTCAACGCGCAGCAGGACTGGCTGAAGTCGAACCTGGCCCGCATCGGCAGCAAGATGCAGGGCCAGCGCGACCTCTACGCGGTCTGCCAGATGATCATCAGTGAGATGACTCCGGCGGTGAACGCCCAGCAGGGCACCGTCTACCTGCTGGACTTCATCGAGGGCGACAAGCTGCGCTACGTCGCCGGCTACGGCTCGGTGCCCCGGCGCCGCTCGGACGGCACGTTCCTGTTCGGCGAGGGCCTGATCGGCCAGGCGGCGCTGGAGCGCAACCGGATCCGGGTCGAGCACGTGCCCGCCGGCTACCTCAACATCCGCAGCGGCCTGGGCGAGGCGCCGCCGTGCGACCTCGTCGTCGTCCCGGTCGTCTTCGAGAACCAGGTGCTCGGCGTCATCGAGCTGGCGTCGTTCACGCCGTTCTCCGAGCTGCACCTGACCCTGGTCGACCAGCTCGTCGACACCATCGGCGTCGTCCTGAACACGATCATGGCGAACGCGCGGACGGAGGAGCTGCTCGCCCAGTCCCAGCGGCTCACCCAGGAGCTGCGGTCGCAGTCGGTCGAGCTGCAGCGCACCAACAACGAGCTGGAGGAGAAGGCGGCGCTGCTGGAGGACAAGAACCGCGAGATCGAGCTGGCCCGCATCGGCCTCGAGGAGAAGGCCGAGCAGCTCGCGCTGTCCTCGCAGTACAAGACGGAGTTCCTGGCGAACATGAGCCACGAGCTGCGCACGCCGCTGAACAGCCTGCTCATCCTCGCCAAGCTGCTCGCCGACAACCCCGACCGCAACCTGTCCCGCAAGCAGATCGACTTCGCCGAGACGATCCACTCCGCCGGCTCCGAGCTGCTCGGCCTGATCAACGACATCCTCGACCTGTCCAAGGTCGAGGCCGGCAAGATGGACATCGACGCCGCCAACGTGAGCACCGCCGCCCTGTGCGACGCCGTCGCCGGGGTCTTCGGCCCGGTCGCGGACGAGAAGGGGCTGGCGTTCGAGGTCAACCTCGCCGCCGACGTGCCGGCCGAGTTCGTCACCGACGAGCAGCGCCTGCAGCAGGTGCTCAAGAACCTGCTGTCCAACTCGGTGAAGTTCACCGACAGCGGCACCGTTCGCCTCGACGTCACCCTCGCCCGCCCCGACCTGCCGCACCTGGCGTCGCACCTGCGCTCGGCCGGCACGGTGCTGTCCTTCGCGGTCAGCGACACCGGCATCGGCATCGCCGCCGACAAGCTACGCATGATCTTCGAGGCGTTCCAGCAGGCCGACGGCACCACGTCGCGCCGCTACGGCGGCACCGGGCTCGGCCTGTCCATCAGCAAGGAGATCGCCCGCCTGCTGGGCGGCTCGATCGCGGTGTCCAGCGCGGTCGGGCACGGCAGCACCTTCACCCTCTACCTGCCGGCGGCCCCGCTCGCGCAGCTGCCGGCCTTCGGGGTCACGCCGGGTGAGCCCGACGACGTCCTGATGATCGTCGGCGGGGTGGACGGTGGCTGGGGCCAGAACGACTCGACGAGGCCGGCCCTGGCCCCGGCCGGCTCGCCGGCCGCGCAGGGCTGGCGCAACGGGGTCGCCGACCGGGTCGGCGGCGTCGTCGGTCAGCGCGGTGGCGTGCCCACGCCGGTCCCCGCCACCGTGAGTGGATCAGGTTCGGGCGCTGCCAACGGCTCGGGCGCTGCCAACGGCTCCGGTGGGGGCAGCGGCGCAGGTGGGGGCAGCGGCTCGGGCGCTGCCAACGGCTCTGGCGCGGCAGGCGTCCCCGGCGGGGCCAGCGGGTCGAGTGGGGCTGCGGCGCCTGCCGGTCCGGTCGAGTACCGGGTCTCGCCACCGGCCGCGACCGCCTACACCACGGACTGGCACTCGGGCGATGCCGCGGTGGGCATCCCGTTCCTCACCGAGCCGGCCGACACCGCCACCCGGGCGACCGGGGGAGACGTCGACGACTCCGACCCGCTGATCGACACGACGGTCCTGGTCGTGGACGATGACGTACGCAACGTGTTCGCGCTCACCAGCGCCCTCGAGATGTACGGAATGCGGGTGCTCTACGCCGACAACGGCCACGATGCGATCCGCACCCTCCAGCAGGACACCGCGCCGGTGCACCTCGTGCTGATGGACGTCATGCTCCCCGGCATGGACGGCAACGAAACGACCTCGATGATCCGGGACATGCCCGCCTTCGCCGACCTGCCGATACTGGTGCTGACCGCGAAGGCCATGCCCGGGGACCGGGAGAAGAGCATCACCGCCGGTGCCACGGACTACATCACCAAGCCGGTGGATCTCGACCACCTCCTCGGGGTGATGCGGTCGTATCTGTATTGATCAGATCGCGTATGGTGCGCATTCGGGCGTCTATCGGTGGGGCGGTGAGATGCCGTCGGAAGCGATCGGCGATGGTGGTGGGGTGGCGACACCCACCATGGACCGGCAAGGCGATCGCGAAGGAGGAGGCGGGCGGGTGACCGAGCGGAGCGGCGGTTCCGTCGACGGCGAGGGCGGGCCGGCCGCGGAACGACCCCGCAGCAAGATCCTGCTGGTTGACGATCGGGCCGACAATCTCATGGCGCTGGAGGCGATTCTCGCCTCGCTGGACCAGGATCTTGTCACGGCGTCATCGGGCGAGGAGGCGCTCAAACGCCTTCTGGTCGACGACTTCGCGGTGATCCTTCTGGACGTGCAGATGCCTGGGATGGACGGATTCGAGACGGCGCATCGGATCAAGCAGCGCGGGCGTACCCGGGACACCCCGATCATCTTTCTGACGGCGATCGACCGGGAGCCGCACCACGCCTTCCGCGGTTACGCTGTCGGCGCGGTCGACTACATTGCGAAGCCCTTCGACCCGTGGTTGCTGCGGGCCAAGGTCAGCGTGTTCGTGGAGCTGTTCGAGAAGAACGAGCGGCTGTCCGAGCTGGTTCATCAGCGGGTCCGGGACTTCGACCTGATGACCGAGGTCGCCGAACGCCTCATCGCGCTCGACGTCCTGCTGGAAGGCGGGGGCGGAAGCTCCGCGGAGGAGACGATCGCCGCGGCCGGCGCGGAGGTGCGCGGTCTGGTCGCCCGACTGCAGCCCTTCGCCCGCTCGAACAACACCTGAGCGCCCGTCCGCCCTCGCCTCCGTCCGCCTGGTTCGCCGCGGTTGCCCGCGAGCAGGGCGCGGGACGTCGGATTGAGCGGGGTGCCGCTGGTTCGGGGTGCCGCTGGTTCGGGGTGCCGCTGGTTCGGGGTGCCATCGGGTCGGGGTGCCATCGGGTCGGGGTGCCGTCGGGTCGGAATTCGGCGGGCCGGGGTTGGCTCGGGGTAGCGCGGGTGCCCGCCCGGGGGACCACCGGCGCGTGGCGGTCCGTTGTGTCGGTCACATCACAGCTTCGTCGCGGGCGGGCGACGGGACCGGACCGCGCGCTCCGATCCGCTTCCGGTACCTCACGCTTCGTCGTGCTGGCAAGGCTGAGTAGCGTCGGATCGGCTGCCCAGCCGCACCGGACCGTCCGTTCCGGACCGCTCCTTTCGCTGCCTCCCGGCTGACACCGCGCCGCGGGCGAATGGATGTTGTCCCCACCCTCGCTCCGCGCCGATAGCATGCTTTTGTAGACCAGATCCGCCGGCGTGCGCACGCTGCCGGTTTGTGCAGCCGTAGGAGGTTTCGTCGTATGGCGATTGCCCGGCGGACTCCCCAGGCTCTTGCCGGGCTGGATCCCAGGACTATCGGTCCGTACACGGTTGAACGGAAGCTGGTCGATGCCGGGACCGGACCGGTGTTTCTTGCCCGTAACAATCTCGCACGCCCCGTCCTCATCAAGCTGATCACGGCGCCGTTCGCGCGGGACACGGGGTTCCGCCGCCGGCTGCGCATCGACCTTGATCACCTACGCCGGCTGGCCCCGTTCTGCCTCGCCGCGATCCTGGACCTGGATACGCTGGCCCGCCCCCCCTACGTGGTCGTCGAGTACATCGACGCGCCGACCCTGGCGGCCAGCGTCGAGGACGACGGTCCGTTGCACTCGGCCGACACCGCCCGGCTCGCCGTGGGGCTTGCTGCGGCACTGTCCGCGCTACATGGCGAGGGAATTGTCTTCGGCGATTTGAAACCAACCAATGTGGTGCTTTCTGGGCGAGGGCTGCGGTTGGTCGACTTCGGTCTCGCCCGAGTGCTGAACGTGGTCGCCGCAGACAACTCGAGCACTTCCTCGTCCGGTGTCGGGACGCTCGCGTTCATCAGTCCGGAACAGGCACTCGGTCAGGCGGTGACCGCCGCGTCCGACATCTTCACCTGGGGCGGCGTACTGCTGTTCGCCGCGACCGGCCAACCGCCGTTCGGCGCCGGCACGCCGCGTGCCCTGCTCCAGCGTGCCGTCTACGCCGAGCCCGATCTGTCGATGCTCGATCCCGACCTGCGCGACCTGGTCTCCGCCGCGATGCGCAAGGACCCCAAGCGCCGGCCCCGCGCCGTCGACCTGCTCGAGCACCTCATGGTGGGTGTTCCCGAGGACGATCCGCGGCCGGTCCCCGCACACGATGTGATGGGACCGCCCGAAGACGCCGCCGGCGCCGTCGCGGCGACATCCCGGGCAGCGACATCCCCGGCGGAGACATCCCGGGAGAGAACGCTGACCACCGGCCCGCTGCCCGCCGCCGCGCTGGTCGCTGACGATCCCCGGCGGTCACCGGAAGCGCCTGCGGCAGAGTCGGGCCCGCAGGTTGAGCCCGAGGCGGAGTCGGACCCGTCGGGAGCGCCGGGGCCGCAGCCGCGGGTTGAGGCCGGGGCAGGGTCGGACGCGCAGGTTGAGTCCGAACCCGCACCGGAGTCGGCGGCGGCGGAGTCGGAGTCGGAGTCGGCGGCGGAGACCGAGGGCGAGGGCGAGGCGGACGCTGACGCCGACGACATGCCCAGGGCCGAGTCCGAACGCGACCTCGACATCAAGCCCGCGGGTGGGCGCCGGCCCGGGAGCGAGGGCGCACCGGAGACGGTGGCCCGGCCCGTTGGCAGCGAGATCTCGCCCGGCGCGGCGGCCTCGGCCTCGGGGACGCCGTCGCACCCCGCGAACGCCTCGCCCGTCGCGGCGACGTCTGCGCTGGCCGCGACCGCGGTCGGACCGGACACCGCCGCGATGGCCCCGCGCCAGCGGACGAACTCACCCGAAACCGGCCAAGTATCAGGGGTGAATCCCTCTCCGGGCGGCCGCGATGCTCCGGGCGGCGCGGCTGTTCCGGGTGCCGACGCGGTCCCCGGCGAGCAGGCCGAGGCGCGGGTCACGTCGGCCGACGCGACCGCGGTGCTGGTGGTGGCGGCGACCGCTCTGATACCTCAGCAGGCCCTGCCCGCGTCGTCCCGGTCCGCCCGGCCGGCGGACGTCCGTCCGGCCCAGACGGGGGACATACCGCCCGCGGCCCGGCCGGCCAAGGGGGACGGATCGCCGCGGGACGGCGACGACGCCGTCGCGGAGACCACCGGGAACGGCCATTCCGTGGCGACTACCGAGAGCGGCGAGGCCGTGGCCGGTCTCGAGAGTCCGCAGCCCGCGGCGGCCCTCGAGGCCGGCGAGACGGCGGCGGCCGCGGAACTCCCCGAGACCGCGGTGGCCACCGAGACCGCGGCGGCCACTGAGACCGCGGCGGCCACTGAGACCGGCGCGGCCGGCGTGGACCGGGAGGAGCCGGTGGTCGCGCCGCCGCATCAGATCCGACCGGACCGCGGGTGGCTGCGGCGCGCGCTGTCGCTCGGCGCGGCGACGTCGCTGCTGGTCATCCCGGCGTTCGCGATCCTGGGCAC
>NZ_JAMQQF010001060.1 GCF_023716945.1 Frankia sp. AiPs1
GGCGAGGGCGGGCCAGGTGCGCGGACCGGCGTCCCGGCAGCCCGGCGACCGTCGGGATCTGCGTCGCGGACCCGACAGTCCGCACGGCGGCGACGGCGGGCGCGACGGTGACGGTCTGGGCGCCGGACCAGCTCGCCTCGGGCAACTCGCAGATCAGCGCCGCGGGCAGCAGCACCGAGGCGGTCGTCCCGTGCGGGTGGCGCCGGTCGAGCCAGGTGCGCATCTCGTGTCGGGCGGCGATCCGGCCGACCACGGCCAACCCCATGTGCCGCACGGAGTCGTCGTCGAGGGTCGGACCGGCGCGCAGCCGCTCGTTGAGTCGGCGCATCCGCTCCGGGGGCAGGCCGATGCCCTCGTCCTCGACCCGCAGCAGCGCGCTGCCCTGCTCGGTCAGGTGCACGCCGACGCGCACCGGTGCGCTCGGCGGAGACGACTTGGTGGCGTTGTCGAGCAGTTCCGCCAGCAGCCGGCCGACGTCCTCGGCGGCGAACCCGACCACGCCGAGCGGGACGACCCGGCCGATGACGACGCGGGAGTAGTGGTCGATGGAGGACATGGCCGCGCGGATCACGTCGACCATCGCCGCGGTCTCCGACGCCGTCTCGCTGGCGTCTCGCCCGGCGAGGATGCGCAGGTTCTCGGCGTTACGGCGCAGCCGGGCGGCGAGATGGTCGAGCTGGTAGAGCTCGTCGAGCCGCTCGGCGTCCTCCTCGCGGGCCTCCATCTCCTCGAGCTGGGAGAGCAGGGAGTCCACCAGATTCAGGTCGCGCAGGGCGACGTCGGCGCAGATCGCCGACAGCGCCTGGGCGTCCGCCACGGGCGCGGTCAGGGCCGCAGCCGGGTCGCTCCCCGCAGCTGGCGCGGTGCCCGCAGCTGGCGCGGTGCCGGCGGTCAGGGTGGTGCCGCCAGTCAGCGCGGTGCCCGCGGGCTGGGCGGTGC
>NZ_JAMQQF010001061.1 GCF_023716945.1 Frankia sp. AiPs1
GTCCGGGCCCAGCCCGCCAGCTCGGTCGGCTCGGCCAGCTCGGTTGGGTCCGGGTGGCGCGAACGCGTCCGGCGCGACCGCGACCCGGGCGTCGGCGTGCCCGTCGGGCAAGCGGCGTCCACCCGAGGAGTCCGGGTCGAACCCGACCGTCTCGTCGTCGATGGTGCCCGCCGAATCGGCCGCGGCCGGCGCGTCGGGGCCGTCGGGGCCGTCGGGGCCCGGCTTCGGCGCCAGGCCGGTGGCCGTGCCGGCAGGCTGGTGGGGACGAGTGGAAGAGGTCACAGCGGCGTCTCCGAGAAGCCGGGGGCGTAGGGCCGCAGGTTGGCGATCAGGTCGGTCCACTCCCCGGTGAGTTGGAGCATCCCGACCGCGACGAGCAGCACGCCACCGGACAGGGTCAGGGCGCGGGTGTGTCGCCGCAGCAGGTGCAGGGCGCCGACAGCGCGCCGGAAGGCGAGCCCGACGGCGAGGAAGGGCAGCCCGAGTCCCAGGCAGTACACAGCGGAGAGGAACGCGCCCCGGCCGGCCGTCGCACTCGACACCGCCAGCCCTTGCACGGCCGCCAGGGTGGGGCCGAGGCAGGGGGTCCAGCCAATGCCGAACAGCACCCCGAGCACCGGCGCGCCGAGCAGGCCGGGGCGTGGCAGCCGGTGGATGCGCCACTCGCGGTTCGCCCAGGACATCCGGGAGAACATCCCGGCGAAGGCCAGGCCCATGACGATGGTGAACGCCCCCAGGATCTGGCTCATCCCGACCTGATGGCGGACCAACCACTGACCGAGTCCGCCAAAGGCGGCGCCGAAGGAGACGAACACCGAGGTGAATCCGAGCACGAACAGCCCGGTGCCGGCGGCGACCCGGCCGCCGACGCGTAGCCGTCGCAGCCGCGGCCCGAGCCCGGCGAAACGCCCGCCGCGCCCGCTGTCCCCGATCTGCGCC
>NZ_JAMQQF010001062.1 GCF_023716945.1 Frankia sp. AiPs1
CGCCCGACCCGGCCGAGCCCGCCGTTCCCCCAGACCCAGCCGAGCCCCCCGACCCAGCCGAGCCTCCAGACCCAGCCGAGCCCCCCGACCCAGCCGTTCCCCCAGACCCAGCCGTTCCCCCGGAACCAGCCGAGCCAGTGCCCCCGGAGGCGCCGGACGACCCACCGCCGGCCGTGGCGCCGTCGGGCGCGGCGCTCGCCGACTCGGTGGCCCCCCCGGCGGCCGGCGGGGTCGTGCCGGGCACGGCCGACGTGCCCTGGTCCGGTGGGAAGGGGGTGGCGTTGGCCGAGGTGTCCGAGCGGGCGGCGACGTCCCCGCCCGTCGAGCCGGGCTCCGAGCAGCCGACCAGAACCGCGAGCAACAGGCCGCCCGTCATGGCCAGGCCGAGCCGCCCCGGGCCCGGACGGGCGACGAGCCGGCCGTGCCCCGGACGCGGACGGGCGCAACCGTGCCGTCCCGGTGCTTGCGCACCACTCACGGCGAACCTCCCGTCGCAGGTCGGGAGCCGAGTCATACCCGGTTTCGGGCCTGGCCGACCAAGGCCCCCGGTCCAGCTTAGGTAGGCTCCTGCTCCCGCCGGGGCAACTTGCCGGGAACTGGGCCGTCCGGGCTCGTTCCCGGCGATGTGGGCACCCGTTGGGCAACGCTGCGCATTGTCGCAGCCGCATCCGCGTCACGAACGAACAACGCGAGCACCGCCTCCATCAGCACAGGCGTCACGGAGACAAGGGCGACCCAACACCGCGCGAACGCGTCGGCCACGTTGGAGCCCGCGTCCGGCAGCGCGAGAACGGCTCGCCACCAGCTACCCGACCGGGCCCGAGCGCGCCGAACCGACCGGCCGCGCGGCCCCGGCGGTCATCGCGAGCTGGTCCGGGACGGGCGCGGCGACGGGCCGCAGCGCACCGTCCACCGCCAGCTCGACGGCGACCCGGTCG
>NZ_JAMQQF010001063.1 GCF_023716945.1 Frankia sp. AiPs1
GTATGCCGGGCGATGAGAACCAGTGCCGTGCCCCCCGCGGCGGGCCCCCGCCAAGTGGCGGCCCGGCCCGCGCGGGCTGGACTGGGACGAGCCCGGCCTGGCGGACGGGTACGCCCGGCACATCCTGGACGTCCTCGCCGCCCGCGGGTTCGACGTGCGGTCCCGGCTGCGGTGGTACGAGACGATCACCCCGGCGGACCTGGAGCGGCGCACCGGCTCGGTGGGCGGGTCGATCTACGGCGGGTCGTCCAACGGAGCCCGGGCGGCGTTCCTGCGCCCGCCGAACGCCGCCCGGGTGCCGGGGCTGTTCCTCGTCGGCGGGTCCGCCCACCCCGGCGGCGGCCTGCCGCTGGTCGTGCTGTCCGCCGGCATCGTCGCCGGGCTCGTCGGGCCGGCCTGACCGGCCCGACTCACCCGGCGCCCGCGAGCTACAGCCCGGCGCGGACCAGCGTCACCGCGGTGACGCCGGAGACGTACCGGCCGCCCTTGGTGTCGCCGGGGGCGGTCAGGCGGGGCCCGTCCTTCGCCAGCGACACGCCGTCCTGGGTGACGGCGAGCAGCGCCTCGGTGCCGGCGAAGCCGGGGTCGATCTCTCCCCAGGAGACGACCGACTCGTAGCCGTCACTGGCATGGACGGATGCGGCGTAGCGCAGCGCGTCGTTCTTCACGTCGCTGCGGAACGCCGGCTTCGCCGCCTCCAGCACGTCGTAGAGCAGGGGGCCGGTGTAGGTGTGGGTCTGCGGGCCCGCCCCGCTCTGGAAGGTCACCGTCTGGGTGTGCTGCGGGTACTTCGCGGCGAGGTCGGCGACGGTCAGCAGCACCGGGTGCGCGATCCGACCGAGGAACAGCACCCGGCCCGGCGGCAGTGTGGGAACGGGAAGCGGGAGCGCCTTGGCCGGCGCCGCGGCCGCGGCGGGGGCGGGGGCGGGGGCCGGTG
>NZ_JAMQQF010001064.1 GCF_023716945.1 Frankia sp. AiPs1
CGCTGGTTGTCCGTGGCGTCCAGCGGGAGACCGGGGTTCGGCGGGCGAGCCGGCGGACCATCGTGTGGATCATGGCCCAGTGCACGAAGGCGGCAGAGCTCGCCGGGTCGCGTTCGTAGTCGCGGGCGAGGCGGCGGTGCGCGGTGATCCATGCCAGCGTGCGTTCGACGACCCAGCGTTTCGGGAGTGGCTGGAAGCCTTGTTGGCCTTCCTTCTTCCGGACGATCTCGACCGTGGTCTTCACGACAGTGGTGGCCCAGGTGACGAACCGGCCGGCGAAACCGCCGTCAGCGAACAGGAAACGACAGGTCGGGATGGTGAAGTAGTGATCGACCAGCAGCTGGCGGGCGCCGTCGCGGTCCTGGCGGTTGGCCGGGACGACGAGCACGGTCAGGAGCATGCCGAGGGTGTCGACGACGATGAACCGCCTGCGGCCGTTGACTTTCTTCCCCGCGTCGTAGCCGCGGGTCGGGGCGGTCACCGTGGGAGCGCCCTTCACCGACTGGGAGTCGATCACCCCGGCGGTCGGCTCAGCGCTGCGTCCTTCAGCGCGGCGGACCTGGTCCCGTAACCCGTCATGAACCACGAGGACGACGCCTTTGCGTTTCCACCGCTCGAAGAAGCCGTAGACGGTCTTCCACGGCGGGAAGTCCGCCGGCAGCGCCCGCCACACGACCCCGTTGTGGGTCACGTAGAGAATCGCGTCCACGATGTCACGCCGGTCGTGTTTCTCGGGACGGCCGTCCTTCGGGGCCGGGGGCAGCAACGGCTGCACGTAGGCCCACTCCTGGTCGGACAGATCCGACGGATACCGGTGCGATCGCGCCATATCCGGACCCTGACCAGCCAGCCCCGCCGACCCGGCCCGCCACACCGAGAAGATCAGGAACGGGCCACACGCGGCCCACATAACCAAGATTCAGAACGGGCACT
>NZ_JAMQQF010001065.1 GCF_023716945.1 Frankia sp. AiPs1
CGACCTGCCTGCTCGCCGCGGCGGCATGCAGCCTGGCGGCGGCCCCGCTGCTCGGGCGGATCGTCGACCTCGCCGCCGACGGCGACGCGTCCGGTCTGACCAGGCCGGTGCTGCTGCTGGCCGCGGCGGCGATCGGGCAGGGGGCGTTGGCCTATGCGGGGATGGTGGCGGTCGCCCGCCTCGGCGAGGAGGTCCTCGCGACGACCCGGGAAACGTTCGTCGAGCGTGCGCTCGACCTGCCGCTGGAGCGCATCGAGCGGGGCGGCTCGGGTGACCTGACCTCGCGCATCACCGAGGACATCGCGATGGTCAGCGAGGCCGTCCGCGGCGCCGTCCCGGAGTTCGTCCAGTCGGCGCTGATCATCGCGCTCACCCTGGCCGGCCTCACCGCCCTCGACTGGCGTTTCGCCGTCGCCGCGCTGGTCGCGCTGCCCATCCAGGCCCTGACCGCGCGGTGGTACGTGCGGCGGTCGGGCCCGATCTACGGGGCGCGCCGCCGGGCGGCGGGCGGGGAGCAGCAGCAGTTGCTGGAGACCTTCGGCGGGGCGGCCACCGTCCGCGCGTTCGGTCTGGCCGGCACCCATGTCGATCAGATGGAGGACCGGATCGACCACAGCATCTCCGCGACCGTCGCGCTCACCCGCCTGCACACCCGCTTCTTCGGCCGGCTCAACATCGCCGAGGCGGTGGGGCTCTGCGCCGTCCTGGTGACCGGGTTCCTGCTCGTCGACGACGGCGCGGTGACCATCGGCGCGGCCAGCGCCGCGGCGCTGTACTTCGCGAACCTGTTCGGGCCGGTGAACTCGGCGCTGTTCCTCCTCGACACCCTGCAGTCCGCCACCGCGAGCCTGGCCCGGATCGTGGGGGTGACCGCCCTGCCCGCGCAACCGCGCCCGCCCGACCCGCCCGACCCGCCCGACCCGGCAGACC
>NZ_JAMQQF010001066.1 GCF_023716945.1 Frankia sp. AiPs1
CGGCCGGGGGCCGGGCCGAGGCGCGAGGCCCGGACGCGGCGGAGCCGGCCGGACGCCGTTACCGGGCGCGGGCCGACCGCCGGGACGCCCGCCTGAGGCGGACCCGCCCTCGGCGGGGAAAGCTTCCTTCAGCTTGCGGACGACGGGGGCTTCGACGGTAGACGAAGCGGACTTCACAAACTCGCCCAGGTCTTTCAGCTTGGCGAGCACAGTCTTGCTGTCGACACCAAGCTCCTTGGCGAGCTCGTGTACGCGGGCCTTTCCTGCCACGGTGCTCCTTCTTTCGGCCCGCGGTCCGTGCCCGCGTGACCTCGTTACCTGCCGGTCGTGATCATGGCTGGGTGCTCATTGAGCGATCATCGCTGTCTCGACCTGCTTCCCTGTCGACGTCATCTGGCGCCGCCTCCCGGACCGGGCGCCGTTGCTGGCGGCGTCCGTCCCGTCTGACCCGGGCGCTCCGCTGCCGCAGACCACCCGTACCCCTTACCTTTACCCGACTTTCGCCCCGTCCGGAGCCGTTGCGGCCGAAGGATCCCGCGAACGGGATCCGGCTGCCGCGGGGCGAAACCGCTCCAGGTACAACCTGACCTGCACCGACCCGAGCGGGCCTGGCACCCGCAGCGCTCGCGTAAACGCCCTACGGCGCTCCGCGAGATCGAGGCAGGCGAGGTCTGGATGCAGGTGCGCACCCCGACCATGCATACGCCGACGAGCATCCGGCAGGAGCTCGCCGCTGTCCACGACGATACGCAAGAGGTCGGAACTCGGCGCACGGCTTCGACATCCGATACAGGTACGGACGGGCTCCGCACGACACGCCACCATAAGTCTATCCCGCCCGACCCCGGGAGTGGCCACCCGCGGTGGGAGAGCGCCGCGGAACCCCGGGCGGCCCGGACCGCCGCGGCGGCCCGGCC
>NZ_JAMQQF010001067.1 GCF_023716945.1 Frankia sp. AiPs1
GCGCAACGCAGCGCCGTCGCGTCGATCAGCGGTCCGGGCGACGCGCCGGCGTGCACCTTCGTCGCCGCCATCGTGACGCCGGGCCGGCTGGCGGTCGGCTGGCTCGGCGACAGCCGGGCCTACCTGTTCGACCGGTCCGGCGCGCGGCTGCTCACCGCGGACGACACCCTGGCCGCCGAGGCGGTGCGGGCCGGTCTGCTGCCACCGGAGCGGGCCGAGACCGGGCCCGGCGCCCACACGATCACCCACTGGCTCGGCACGGGCAGCGCGTCGGCGATCCCCCGGGTCGCCGCGACGGCACTGGCCGGGCCGGGACGGGTGGTGCTGTGCAGCGACGGGCTGTGGAACTACCTCTCGGCCGCGAGCGCCCTCGCCGACCGGATCGCCGACCTGCCGACCGAGGCGCCGGCGCTGGCGGTCGCCCGCCATCTGACGACCGTCGCCCTCACCCGCGGCGGCGGCGACAACATCACTGTGATCGTCATCGATATCCCGGGGAGCAGCGATGATCACCTTCAGCTGTGAGGTCAGCCAGAACGAGTTCCTTGCGCAGGGCGCCGGCGAGGTGCACGCGGTCATCACCGTGACCGCCCACGCCGACCACGCCGACCACGCCGACCACGCCGACCACGCCGACCCCGCCGACCCCGCCGGCAACACCGCCGGCCCCAGGAACGCCGCCGGCGCCGCCGAGGTGATCATCATGGACTGCTCCGGCTCCATGGAATACCCGCAGTCGAAGATCATTGAGGCTCGGCGGGCGGCGCGGGCGGCGATCGACGCGCTGCCCGACGGCGTCGCGTTCGCCGTGGTCGAAGGCACCGAGCAGGCGCGGGTGGTCTACCCGGAACGCCCGGAGCTGGCGACGGCGAGCGCCGAGGCGCGGGCGGCCGCGGGCCGGGCGGTCGCCCGGCTG
>NZ_JAMQQF010001068.1 GCF_023716945.1 Frankia sp. AiPs1
CCGCCGCCCTGCTCGGCGCGGGGGCGCTGCCGTCGGAGGCGGTCGTCGCGGCGACCAGGGCGACCGGCGCCTTCCTCGCCGCCGGCGGCGTGTCGGCCATGTCTCCCCCAGCCGATCACCACGGCGACGGTCCGGGGGCGATCGACGGCGGGGGCGGGCCAGGTATCGGGATCGGGACGGGCATGGGGATCGGGACGGGGACGGGGATCGGGATGGGGGCGGCCCTGGAAGTGGTGCGGCGCACCCGCGCCCGCGGCGGGGTGGTCGTCAGCACCGGAGGCTGCTTCGACCTCCTGCACGCCGGTCATGTCAACGTCCTGGCCGCCGCCCGCCGTCTCGGCGACTGCCTCGTCGTCTGCCTGAACAGCGACCTGTCCGTGCGTCGACTCAAAGGCCCCGACCGGCCGCTGGTGAGCCAGGCCGATCGGGCGGCCGTGCTGCTGGCTCTGGGCAGCGTCGACGCGGTCGTCGTGTTCGACGACGACACGCCCGCGCCGATCCTGGCGCGGCTTCGCCCGGACGTGTTCGCGAAAGGCGGCGACTACGCGGCCGGCGACCTGCCGGAGGCGGCGGTCGTCGAGTCGTGGCGGGGGCAGGCAGTCATCCTGCCCTACCTCGCCGGCCGCTCCACCACATCGATGATCAGAGAGGCGGTGCGCCGTGGCGGCACCTGACGCGACCCTCGACGCGACGACGACGAACCCGACGGCGACGAACCCGACGGCGGTATCCCCGGCCCGCCGGGCGGGCGAGGTCGGGACCGTCCTCGTCTCCGGCGGGGCCTCGGGGCTGGGGGCCGCGGTCGTCGCCGCCGTGCGCGACGCCGGGGGGACGCCCCTCGTCCTCGACCGGATGCCGGTCCCGTCCGCCGAGCACGCGATCGTCGACCTCGCCGACGGCCGCGCCACCGAGC
>NZ_JAMQQF010001069.1 GCF_023716945.1 Frankia sp. AiPs1
GGCAGATCGCTCGAGGCCGGTCCCAGCGTGGGGCCGGCCTCGGTGAAAACCTGCTCCGGCACAGTCAACTGCCGGGGTGAACGGTCCACGGCGACGGTGCCGCCGCCGGCCTGCTCCTCGGCGTTGCGGCGGCCGTTCGGGCGGTCCACGGCCGTGTCGGGCACATCCGTATCAGGATGGTCCGTGTTCGGGCGGTCCGTGTTCGGATGGTCGGTGTTCGGATGGTCGGTGTTCGGTCGGCCGGGGGCCTGGCCTCCGAGGGGAGGGGCGGACCGTCCGCCGCTGGCGCCGCGGCGATGGCCGCCCCCACCGGGAGCGGCTGCGGGCCGGCCCGATCGGTCGGCGGTGCCGCCGGTTCGTCGGGTGGGTCGGATCCGAGTGCGGGCCGGTCGGCCGCTTGCGGCAGCGGCCTCGATCTCGTCGTCGTAGGGCGGTTCGTTCGGGGCGACGGGGAGCAGCCGCATGCCGGGGACCGAATGTGGTCGCCGGGGCAGGGTCAGGGCACAGGTGGCGGTCACGGCAGGCTCCGATGGTGGCGGGCGGGGTCAGGGCCCGGATGGCGGTGTGAGGCGTTGGCCGGGAAGGATCACGTTCGGGTCATGGCCGATCACGTCGGAGTTCGCGGCCCACCAGCGGGGCCATTCGGCGGCAATCTGCTCGGGCGTGGCGGTGGGGCCGAGATGACGGGCAGCGATCGTCCACAGGGTGTCCCCGCGCAGGACGACGACCTCCTCGGCCTCGCCGGCGCGGGCCGACTGGCCGATGCCCGACGGGCTGGCCGGAACGCCGGTTCCCCGGTGCGAGGACGGGACAAGCGGGTCGCGTGCCGGCGCCGAGGACGCTGGTCGTGGGCGCCGCCCCCCCCCCCCCCGCCCCCCCCCCCCCCGCCCCCGCCGCCCCCGCCCGACCACCC
>NZ_JAMQQF010000106.1 GCF_023716945.1 Frankia sp. AiPs1
GCGCGGGAGCCGGCGGTGGATGCGGTGTGCGCGGCCGCCGTGGACCTGGCCCGCGCGGCCGCCGTCGAGCAGGCGGGCGATCCGGGCGAGGTCGGCGAGCACCTCGGCATCGAGGCCGAGGGCGACCGGATCGTGCTGCACCGCTTCGCCTGCGCCTCGCCCGCCTACCCGGGCTGGGCCTGGACGGTGGTCGTCACCCGCGCCTCTCGGGTGCGCAAGGTCACGGTCGACGACGTGGTGCTGATGCCGGGCGAGGGCGCGATGCTCGCGCCGGCGTGGGTGCCGTGGTCGGAGCGGCTGCGGCCGGGTGACGTCGGGGTCGGCGACCTGCTGCCCACGGCGATCGACGATCCCCGGCTCGCGTTGCGTGTGGAGGACGTCGAGGAGCTCGTCGACACCGACGACTACCTCGAGCTCGGCCTCGGCCGGGCCCGGGTGCTGTCCGTCACCGGCCGGGAAGAGGCCGTCGAGCGCTGGTACGCCGGCGACGCCGGGCCGGATGCCTCGATCGCCAAGGTCGCCCCGGCCTCGTGCCTGACCTGTGGTTTCCACGTCCGCCTCGCGGGTGCGCTCGGCCGCATGTTCGGCGCCTGCGCCAACGAGCTGGCCCCCGACGACGGCCGGGTCACGGCCATCGATCACGGCTGCGGGGCGCACTCCGAGGCGCTGGTGGCGCCGTCGGCGCACCCGGAACCGATCGTGTTCGACGAGGACCCCTCCGACCTGGAGCCGACGGACGTCGAGCTGATCGGCGTCGCCGCCCACAGCCCCGGCTCGGTGGCGGACGCCGAGCCGGGGGAGCAGCCCGCGGACGCCGCCGACCCGGAGCCCTACGGCCACTCCTGACCGCAGGCCCCAACTCCTCCGCCCGGCCCCGTCCGCCCGGCCCGCCCCGTCCGGAGCGGTCGCGGGCGGACGGGGCGGGGCGCCGGCCCTAGGCGGTGCGGCCGAACAGGGCGGGCAGGGTGCCCTCGTGGGCGTCGCGCAGCTCGTCGAGACCCACGCGCAACACGTCCTGCACGTCGAGCGTGTCGCCGTCGACCACGCCGATGCGCTGCCAGGGCAGGCCGCGGACCGTGCACATGTCCGTGAAGCGCTGCTCCTCGGAGCGCGGCACGGCGACGACGGCACGCCCGGCCGACTCGCTGAACAGCTCGACGAACGGGTCGGCGCCAGCGTCCAGGACGATCCGTGCGCCGCGCCCGCCGCGTAGGCAGGACTCGACGAGGGTCTGCGCGAGTCCCCCCTCGGACAGGTCGTGGGCGGCGGTGAGCATGCCGTCGCGGGAACCGGCGACGAGGACCTCCCCGAGCAGCTTCTCCCGGGCGAAGTCGACCGCCGGCGGCGCTCCGCCGAGGTGCCGGTGCGTCACCCAGGCCCATTCGGAGCCGCCGAACTCGTCGGCGGTCTCGCCGAGCAGGATCAGCGCGTCCCCCTCGTCGGTGAAGCCGATCGGGGTGCGCCGGGCGACGTCGTCGAACAGGCCCAACACGCCGATCACCGGCGTCGGGTGGATCGGCGCGGAACCCGTCTGGTTGTAGAACGACACGTTGCCGCCGGTGACCGGCAGGCCCAGCTGCCGGCAGCCCTCGGCGAGGCCCGCGCACGCCTGCGCGAACTGCCACATCACCTCGGGGTTCTCCGGGGAGCCGAAGTTCAGGCAGTTCGTCACGGCGATCGGCACCGACCCGGCGGCGCTGACGTTGCGGCATGCCTCGGCGAGAGCGAGCTGCGCGCCGGTGAACGGGTCGAGCCGGGCGTAGCGCCCATTGCCGTCGGTGGCCAGCGCGATGCCGAGCCCGGTCGACTCGGACAGCCGGAGGACACCGGCGTCCTCCGGCTGGGCGAGGACGGTGGCGGCCTGCACGTACCGGTCGTACTGGTCGGTCACCCAGGCGCGGGAGCACAGGTTGGGCGAGGCGATCATCCGCAGCAGGGTCTCGCGAAGCTGCGCCGGCGTGGTCGGCCGGGCCAGCCGGGACGCCGTCGGACCGTCCGCCCGGACCCGGTCGAGGTCGGCGGGGCGGCGCAGGGGCCGCTCGTAGACGGGGCCGTCGTCGGCGAGCGAGCCGGGCGGCACGTCGACGACGACCTCGCCGTGCCAGCGCACGATCAGCCGCCCGGAGTCGGTGACGGTGCCGATCCTGGTCGCCAGCACCCCCCAGCGCTCGGCGAGGGCGAGGACCTCGGGAAGCGCCTCGGGGGTGACGATCGCGAGCATCCGCTCCTGGGACTCGCTCGCCAGCACCTCGTGCGCGGCCATCGACGGCTCGCGCAGCGGCACCAGATCCAGATCGACGTCCATGCCGCCGGGCTGGCCGGTGGCCAGGCCCGCCGCGGTCGTCTCCGTCAGCGCGCAGGTCAGCCCGGCGCCGCCGAGGTCCTGGATGCCGGTGACGAGCTCACGGTCGAACAGCTCCAGGCAGGACTCGATCAGGATCTTCTCCGTGAACGGGTCGCCGACCTGCACGGACGGCCGGCGGGCCGGGCCGCCGCCCTCGTCGAAGGTCGCCGATGCCAACACGGACACGCCGCCGATCCCGTCCCGGCCGGTCTTCGCGCCCAGCAGGACCACGGCGTTGCCGACCCCGGTGGCCGCCGAGGTCTGCACCCGGCCGACCGGCATCACCCCGACGCAGAGCGCGTTGACCAGTGGGTTGCCGGCGTAGGTCGGGTCGAACACGACCTCGCCGCCGATGTTGGGCAGGCCGAGGCAGTTGCCGTAGCCACCGATGCCGGCGACCACCCCGGGCAGCGTCCGCGCCGTGTCGGGCGCGTCGGCGTCACCGAAGCGCAGCGGGTCGAGCACCGCGATCGGCCGGGCCCCCATGGTCAGGATGTCGCGGACGATGCCGCCGACGCCGGTCGCCGCCCCCTGGTAGGGCTCCACGAAGCTCGGGTGGTTGTGGGACTCGATCTTGAAGGTGACGGCCAGGCCCTCGCCGACGTCGACGACCCCGGCGTTCTCCCCCATGCCGACGAGCAGCCGGTCGGTGGACGGGGTGTCCCGGAACTGCGCCAGATGCACCTTGGAGGACTTGTAGGAGCAGTGCTCGCTCCACATCACCGAGTACATCGCCAGCTCGGCGTCGCTGGGGCGGCGGCCGAGGGTCGCCACGATCCGCTCGTACTCGTCGTCGGTGAGTCCCAGCTCGCGGTACGGCTGCTCGGTGGTGCCCGTGGCACCGGAAGTCGCGCTGCCAGTGGTCTCGAAGGTGGCCGCCGGGGCGGTCGGGTTGCCGGTCACCCCCCCATCCTCGCGGATCGGGCCAGCTCGCGGCCCCTGTGCCCGGAGACCGGTGCTGCCGGCCCGGGGTGGCGTGGGCCACTGCCACCCCGGTGTCCGGATCGCGGCTAGCTGAGCAGGCCCTTGCCCTTGAGGTATTCCTTGGCGACGTCGGCGGGCTTCTCCCGCTGGGCGTCGACCTTCTTGTTCAGGTCGGCCAGGTCGGCGGTGGTGAGCACCGGCGCCAGCTTGTTCAGCGCCGCCGAGATCTGCGGCGTCAGCGACTTCGTGTTGACGATCGGCACGAGGTTGTCGGCGTTCTGGAGCTTCTTGTCGTCGGTGAGCACCACGAGGTCGTAGTCGGTGACGGTGGCGTCGGTGGTGAGGACCAGGCCGAGCTGCGCCGTGCCGTCCTTGACAGCGGCCTTCGTCTGCGGGGTGTCGACCCCGGTCTTGACGATCTCGCTGATCTTGATGCCGTAGGTCTTCTCCAGCCCGGGCTGGCAGAACGGCCGGGACTCGCACTCGGGGCCGGCGGCGATCTTCACCGTCTGCCCGCTGGCGCCCAGGTCGGACAGGGCCTTGAGGTTGTGCTGAGTGGCGAAGGACTTGCTGACGGCGAAGGCGTTCTGGTCGACCGCGTCGGCCGGGTCGAGCACCGACAGTCCGAGGCCGGTGGCGAGCGGGCGCAGCGCGGCCAGCGACTTCTGCAGGTCCGGCGAGGAGACCGACGCCGCGTCCGGACCGTGGACCTTGGAGTTGAGCAGGTCGGCGTAGGTCGCGACGTACTGCGGCATCGCGTCGACCGTGCCCTTCTCCAGCGACGACTGGGCGAGCTCGGTCTGCTGCACCGAGGTCCGGTCGACCTTGTAGCCGGCCTTCGCCAGGACCGCCGCGTACATCTCCGCGAGGATCTTGCTCTCGGTGAAGCCGGCGTCGGCGACCGTGAGCGAGCCCCCCGCCGAGGTCGTCGCGCCGGCCCCGGCGCCGCTGCTGCCACCGTCCGAGTCGGAGCCGCAGGCCGCGGCCGTCAGCGCGAGGGCGACCAGCGCGGCCAGGCCCGCCAGGGCACGGTGATGCAGCCAGGACCGCGGGGCGCTTCGGCGCCGCGGATCCGTCGGTACTGTTGCGTCAGTCACGTTCGAGAACCCCACCGTTCGTCTTCGGCTGTTCTTTCGGATCGTCGGGCGCGTGCGACGGCCCCCGGCTGTCCCACACCGTCCCATCCCGGTCCGACAACTTCCGGACGTCCGGGACACGCTCCTCCGCCACGGGTCGACCCCGCAACCAGAACAGGACCAAGTAACAGCGTCAAGGTGGACAAACGGTCACGCAGGCGGTTCGTGTGCCGCCGAGCCCGCCCGGCCCCCGGCCGGTGGAGCTCACCAGCCGGGAACGGAACTCAGCCCACCAACGACTCCAACCGCCCGGTAAGGACCTCGCCGTGCTCCTGGTGGATCGAGACCTCGGCGGTGCGCCGCGCGGGACCGTCGTCGCCGTTCGGCCGCCCGTCCTCGCCCGCCACCGGCCGCACCAGGCGATTCTCCGCGGCCTCAAGAAGATCTTCGGCCGCCGACGAGATGGATTGCGCGAAGGCCTCGCGGCCGCGGGTGCCGTGGCCGGGTAGTTCCAACGGAACCACTTCGATGGTGGCAGGGAAGCGCCGCCGCCAGGGGCGGAAAACACTCGCGGTGCCACCGGCGTGGGGGATACAGAATAGTTTCAGGCGGTCGGCGGGCATGACTCCACGCTCCTCACCGTGTCATGGATGAACGGGCGACCCGGTGGCGCCCGGGTGGTTTGCTACTTGTGCGCAGTGACCGTCTCCGCAGCGCGGACGAGAATATTTCTCGGGCGTTCGACTGGAAGCAGCACCTGGTTGAGGCGTTCGCGGACTCCTTCCGGCGTCACGGCGCCGAGGGTGGCCACGTGAACCTCGATGTCGAGCTGGATCCGACTATCCTCGTCGGTTCTTGCCGGCGGTACACAGCGCAGGACTCCTGGAATGGAATGCGCAGCGAGTCGGACCACATTTTGCAAGAACGGCACCCCGACCTGCTCGTTCAGGTTCACGAGATGGATTTCCGGAGTCCCGTGGCGGAGGTCGTCCGGGGTGAGCTGGATCTGGGGCTGGCGCAGGACTGGGAGAACGCGCCGATGACCCTGCCGCAGGGAGTCCGTCGAGTGAAGCTGATGGAGGACATCGCGCAGGTGGCGCTGCCCACCGGTCATCCGCTTGCAACGCCCGGACGCGACTCGATCTCCATGAAGGACGTGCTCGGCGAGCGCTGGATCAGTCGAACCGTGGGATCCACCTGTCACGACAGGCTGATCCACACGATGCAGACCCACGGCGCGGAGGCCCGGATCGGGCACATCGTGATGGAGTATCCGACCCAGCTTGCGATGGTCGCCGCAGGTATGGGGCTCGCGATGGTCCCGCGGCTCGGTCAGGATCCGGTGCCGGCCGGTGTCCGGGTATTGGCGCTGCATCCCCGGCTGCGGCGGAGCATTTACGCGGTCTGGCGCGCCGACAACGACAGCCGACCGGCCGTACGTCACGCGATCGGGGCGCTGTCGGCCGCAGCGCGGGCGGCCTGACGCCCCGTCTCGCGCGCCTGGGTGCACCTTCTGTCACCGTCGGCCGAGATCTGCCTGGTCAGAACGATGGCACCGAATCACTGAAAGTCACCTCGGCGAGATCTTTGCATCCGCCGTCATCCTTATGTAAATTTTTTTTGGCGGACAGTCTCGCGGGGCGGGCTGCCGCCCGACTCCGCGATGCTGACGACTCGGTGTGCCGAAAATGATGACATTCACGCCCGGTCCGGGTGATCTCTGCGGCGCCGACGCTGTCCGCAAGATGTCGTAGGACAACGGTGTCAGGCGTCAGCAGGGCACTGTCCTCCCTTTTCCCAACGCTGATGGAGAGGCAGGCATCGAATATGGTCGAGATCGCAGAGGCTTCGTACCGAAGCATCTGGACGTTCCTGCGCGAGGTGCCCTTCCAGCAGGGCTGGATTGACGTGGACGGAGTGTCGACCCGGTACGCGGAGGCCGGCGCGAAGCACCTTCCGGCGGTGCTGATGCTGCACGGCACGGGTGGCCACTGGGAAACCTTTGCACCGACTCTCGGTCCGCTGAGCAGGCATTTTCGCTGCATCGCCGTGGACATGCTGGGTAACGGCTTCTCCACGAAGCCGGACTACGACTACGAGATCAACGTCTACGTCCGCCACCTGCTGCGACTGCTGGATCTCCTGGACGTCGACGACTTCTCGGTGATCGGTATGTCGCTCGGCGCCTGGGTGGCAGCGCAACTGGCCCTCGATGCGCCGGCCCGGGTCCGCAGACTCATCCTGATGTCGCCGGCCGGCCTGCTGGCGACGCCCTCGAACATGGCCCGGATCCGGGCCGAGCGGACCCGCGCGGTGGAGGACCCCAGCTGGGACTCGATCAAGGCGATGTTCGAGCATCTCATCGCTGATGAGCGCAACCGTCTTCCCGACCTGATCGCCCTTCGTCAGGCGATCTATCGGCTCCCCGAGACCCGGAAGGTGATCGACCACGTCCTGGTCCTGCAGGATCCGGCCGCCCGGGACCGGAACCTGATCACGCCGCAGCAGTGGGGGACGTTGACCGCTCCGACCCTGCTGGTCGCGTCCGGTAAGGACTTCGGCGACTATCAGAACACGGCCCGACGGCTGGCGACCTACCTGCCCAACTCGGAGATCCTGGAGATGCCCGAAGTCCGGCACTGGCCCCACTTCGAAGAACCGGACGTCTTCAACGCCGCCGCCCTGCGCTTCCTCTCGGGCCCGGACGGCTCCTGACGCGGAGCGCTCACCTGGGACGCCGGGCGGTCGACACCGCGCGGGACAGCAGGAGCAGGAGGCCGTCGACGAGGAGGGCGAGCGCGGCCACGAGGATCGCGCCGCCGACCACCTCGGGGCGGCGGTTGTTGGCCAGGCCGTCGACGACGAAGCGGCCGAGGCCGCCGCCGCCGATCAGCGCCGCGATGGTCGCCGTCGCCACCACCTGCACCGCGGCCAGCCGCAGACCGAGCATGATCATCGGTAGGGCCAGCGGGAGTTCGACCCGGCGCAGGAGCTGGCCGCCGGACATCCCCATGCCCCGGGCGGCCTCCTTCGCGCCCGCGTCGACCTCCTGCATCCCCACGTAGCTGTTGGTGACCAGCGGGGCGATCGCGAAGAGGGTGAGCGCGACGACGGTGGTCGTGTCGCCGATGCCGAGCGGGCCGATCGCCAGCAGGACGAGCACGGCGAACGTCGGCACCGCGCGCCCGATGTTGGAGACGTTGATGGCCAGGGTGCCGCCCCGGCCCAGGTGCCCCAGGCCGATCCCGACCGGCAGCGCGACCGCGCAGGCGATGGCCACCGAGGCACCGGTGAGCAGCAGGTGCTCGCCGAGGCGGTGGGCGATGCCCTCGTCGCCCCGCCAGCTCGCGCCGGTGGTGAGCCAGTCGAACGCGCTGGTCAGGGTGCTCACGCGGCGGTTCCGCGCGGACGCGGTGGGCCCGCGGCTGGCGGGCTTGCAGTCGGTGGGCTTGCAGTCGGTGGGCTTGCACTCGGTGGTCTCGCGGCCGGTGGCCCGATCGCGCCGCTCCCGCGGGTCCGGCGCGGCTGGCTCCGGCGGCCGTGTCGCCACGGGGTCAGCAGCCACTGCAGTCCGACGAGCAGCAGGTCGGCGACGACGGCCAGCGCCACGCACAGCACCGAGGCGGTCAGCACCTCCGACTTGAACGAACTGGTCAGGCCGTCGTAGATGAGGTCGCCCAGGCCACCGTGGCCGATCGTCGCGCCGACGGTGACCAGCGCGATCGTCGAGACCGTCGCGACCCGGATCGCGGCCATGATCGAGGGCAGGGCAAGCGGGATCTCCACGGTGATCAGCAGCCGCAGCGGGCCGTAGCCCATGCCCCGGGCGGCGTCGCGCACGTCCGCCGGCACGGCGTCGAGCCCGGCGAGCAGCCCGCGGAAGAGGATGACCAGCGTGTACGCGACCAGCCCGATCCGCACCGTGGTCGTGGACAGGCCGGTGACGGGCAGCAGCAGCGCGAAGAACGCCAGCGACGGCACCGTGTACAGGACGCTCGCCAACCCGCTGATCCAGGCGACGGCGAACCGCCAGCGCCGGGCGAGCAGGACCAGCGGCACCGCGATCACCAGGCCGATCGCCACCGCGCTCAACGTGAGGCTGACGTGCTCGCGCAGCGCCGCGGACAGCTCGTCCGAGCGGGTTTCGACGTAATCTCCGCAGATCCAGGCGTTCCGTTCGAGACAGCTACCGGACGCGACGATGGCCACCGAAGCACCGTAGCCGGTACGGAGGACTCGACGCCCATGACCGCGGAACCGACGCCTCGGCGAACCCGATGACCTCGGCGGACCCGATGATCTCGTTGCGCGGGGTGGGCAAGCGTTACCCGGACGGCACGGTGGCGGTCGCGGACCTGTCCTTCGACGTGCCCGCCGGGGAGCTGCTGTGCCTGGTGGGCCCGTCGGGGTGCGGCAAGACCACGACGATGAAGATGATCAACCGGCTGGTGGAGCCGACGTCCGGGCAGATCCTGGTGGCCGGGGAGGACGTGGCCCGCACCGATCCGGTGCGGCTGCGCCGGCGCATCGGCTACGTCATCCAGCAGATCGGCCTGTTTCCGCACCTGACGGTGCGCGCGAACGTCGGCACCGTGCCGCGGATGCTGGGCTGGGACCGCGCCCGCATCGGCGCCCGGGTGGACGCGATGCTCGACCTCGTGGGCCTCGACCCGGCGACCGTGGAGAAGCGTTACCCGCACGAGCTGTCCGGCGGGCAGCAGCAGCGGGTCGGCGTCGCGAGGGCGCTGGCCGCCGATCCGCCGGTGCTGCTCATGGACGAGCCCTTCTCCGCGATCGATCCGATCGCGCGGGACCGGCTGCAGGCGGAGTTCCTGCGGTTGCAGCGGGAGATCCGCAAGACGGTGGTGTTCGTCACCCACGACCTGGACGAGGCGATCCGGCTCGGCGACCGGATCGCGGTGTTCCGCCAGGGCGGCCACCTCGAGCAGATCGACCCGCCCGCGCGCATCCTCGGCCGCCCGGCCACCGACTTCGTCGCCGGTTTCGCCGGATCCGACCGGGCGTTGCGGCGGCTGTCCGTGACCACGCTGCGCCGGGAGGATCTCGAACCGCCCCGATCCGGCCGGGTCGAGGCCGCGGGCGCCGGGCGGATGGGCATCGAGGTGGGGGCGTCCCTGCGGGAGGCGCTGTCCGCGCTGCTGGCGCAGGACAGCGCAGCGCTCGACGTGCACGCCGGCGGCGAGCTGGTCGGCGTGCTCACCCCGGCGGCACTGCACGCGGCGCTGCGCCGGTCGGTGGCGCGGGACGACGAGCCCGCCGCCGAGTCCGGTTCCGCGCGGGCGTGACCCGGCGGGGTCGCCTCAGGCGCGGGCGAGCAGGCCGGTCAGTACCGAGGTGAACATGCGCAGTCCGTCCAGGCCCGAGCCGGTCAGCGCGTCGACGGCGTGTTCCGGGTGGGGCATGAGGCCCATGACCGTGCGGTCGGCGTTGCAGACTCCGGCGATGTCGTCGGCCGAGCCGTTGGGGTTGCCGCCGACGTAGCGCAGGACGATCCGGTCCTGCGCGGCCAGCTCCGCGAGCACCTCGGGGCTCGCCACGAAGCGGCCGTCACCATGCTTGACCGGGATGACGATCTCCTCGCCGGCCTGGTAGTCGCGCGTCCAGGTCGTGGCCGCGGTCTCGACGCGCAGTCGCTGGTCGCGGCAGACGAAGTGCAGCCCGGCATTGCGGGTGAGCGCGCCCGGCAGCAGGCCGGCCTCGCACAGCACCTGGAAGCCGTTGCAGATGCCCAGTGTGGGCAGGCCGTCGGCGGCCGCGGCGACGAGGGCCGCGACCATCGGGGAGAACCGGGCGATCGCGCCGGCGCGCAGGTAGTCCCCGTAGGAGAAGCCGCCGGGCAGGATGACGGCGTCGACCCCGGTGAGGTCGTCGTCGCCGTGCCAGAGGGCGACCGGCTCGGCGCCGGCGGCCCGCACGGCCAGCGCCGCATCCCGGTCGTCGAGCGAGCCCGGGAAGGTCACGACCCCGATCCTGGTCGTCGTCCTGGTCGCCGCCCTGGTCGTGTCGGTCCCCACCGCATCCATCCCGGCACCCACCCAGCTTCCGCTCGCCCGTCAGCTTCCGTCGGTTTCCATCGACTTCCGTCAGGGTAGCCGCTCCCCTCGCGGGGGAAGGCCGGTTGATCGGCCCTCGGACCCGTCGTGGGCGGGTAGGGGTCAGACGGGTTCGTCGGCGGCCTTCGGGGGGTGGGGGGCGCCCCATGGCCCGGTCGTCCGGCGCGCCCGGCTCAACTGCGCACCAGGGGCGCTTTCCTCCCAGACCAGGCCCTTCTCCAGGTGCACGCGGGTGCCCCGATGCGGGCCCTCGACCCGGTGGAACTGGACGCGGTCCATGAGCGCCCGCATCAGGAAGATTCCCCGCCCCTGCTCCGGGACGTTCTCCGGCGCTGTGCCGTCCGGGGTCGGGCGCGTCACCCAGTCCGGATCGAACACGCTCTCGAAGGCGGTGTCCAGGCCGCCGCCGCTGTCGCACACCTCGATGACGGCCACCTCGTTGTCGACGCCGACCGACACCTCGTACTCGTCCTCGACCTGCGCGTGGAGAAGCACATTCGCACATGCCTCGGTCAACGCAAGCTCAACGTCATCAATGCATTCATGGGATACCCCGAGAACCTTTAGGGACTGCGTACAGATTCGTCTGACCACGGGTATGGAGATCTCATCGCGGGGCAACGACAGGCTGAGTTTGATCTCCATATCGGCAGGTGTACCCCCCGCCGACGACATCAATCGACCCTGCTAGACGAACATTCTCGGAAGTGCGTCACACCGTTGCGGATCATCGCAGCCGGTCGGCGATCGCCCGACCCAACCCGGTGCCCGAGAGCCAGGCATTCTCGATCTTCGGCCGGCCCCATCCATCGCCCGCGAGACCGATTCCATTGGCGGACAGGTGGAACGGCCGCTCGTGCGGGCGCTGCGGCCGGGCGAACGTCCACCGCTGTACGTACACCCACCGCGGCTGCTCCGGGACGGCGAGCAGCCGCCGCAGCGACTCGATGAGCGCGGGACCGGCCGCGGCCGGCTCGGCCAGGCGCGGCCGGGCGAACCCGGCCGTCGAGTGCGCCACCAGGACGGGTGCGTTGTCGCCGCGGCGCCGCCCGTCGTCGGCGATCCACTCGATGGTGTCGTCGTCGTGCACGAAGGCGCCGTCCATCGGCGTCCAGCAGCGGTGCGACCAGCCCGCGAGCAGCGCCAGAGTCGGCGACCAGGCTCGGTCGGCGACCAGGGCACGTTCCTCGGTGAAGGACTCGTCGAGGTGGCGCAGCGCCTGCGGGTCCGGCATGGCCAGCACCACGGCGTCCGCCGGCTCGCCGTCGACGAGCGGGCCCGGGGTGATCCGGGCGATCGGGGCGGACTGTGCCACGCTGACCCCGGCTCGGGAGGCGAGGTCCGCGACCAGCGACCGCAGCCCGCGGGGCGCGGCGTAGCGCAGCGGTCCCGGTTCGGCGGCGGTCAGCGTCGCGTTCGGTCCGCTGATCACCGACATCCGCCGAGTCCACGGGCGTGCTGTCCCCCGGACCAGCCAGTCGTTCACGACCTCGGCGAACTCGGGTGAGGTGACGGTGAAGTAGGAAGCGCCGGAGTCCACGATCCGCCCGTCAATCCACCGAGAGGCCATCCGGCCGCCGATCACCCGACCCCGGTCGCGGACCTCCACCGTGATTCCCCGGGCCTGCAGCACACTCGCACAGGCGATTCCCGCAATTCCTCCGCCGGCGACGACGACCTTTGCCACGAATCCCCCCATTGACTCGACATCGACGCCGGTCGGCTCGCGGGTAAACCCCCATTCCCCGCCCTGGGGCGTTGCTTTCGTGGGATCGCGGGGCCGACCGGGCGGCCGCTGGCGAGCCGAGCGTGGCGATCATCTCCGCGCACCCGCCGGGATCGACCTGCCGGTCAGGCACCATCATCGTGCCTGTCATCCCCGACGCCGGAGTGCAGCCGGTGCCGGCTCGACGGGACAACACCCAGGATGGGTGGGGGTTCTCCCGGAATGCGCGGGCGGGGTGCCGCCGCAGCGCCCGGCGTTTCCGCCTCGCGCCGCCCATGGCCTAGCCTTACCCCGAATCCAGCCGTACCCAGTCCATGCCCACGACCGTGCGTGACGGTCATGACCTTAGGAGCCCGTGATCGCACGTCGACCCGCACCCCAGCGTCCGGGCGCCCGCCCCGCCCGTGTCGCGGCCGGTTCGCCCGCCGCCGCCCGCCGCCGTTCAGCCGAGCCGGGACCCGACGGCCCGACCGGCGAGATCGACCCGACCGGCGCGATCGGCGTGGTCGGGCCGCGGGAGCCCTGCCCCTGCGGCTCCGGGCGTCGTTACAAGGCGTGCCATGGCGAGCGGAGCCGGCCGGCGCCGGTGCTGCGGCCCTTCCTCAGCCGCCGGGACGAGCCCGACCTGGTCGCGTTGCGCGAGCTGGTGCCGAGCGCGACCGCCCCGGTGATCCTCGCCGCCGACCATCTCGCCAAGCATCCCGAGCATGCCGACCGGCGCATCACGCTCTGCACGATGCTGCCGCAGGCGGCGCCGGCACTGGTCCGCGAGGACGGGGAGATCCTCGTCGCCATGCAGACCGCGCTGCCCGGGCTGGACGCGTCCCGGGACATCGCCGGAGCGCTGCTCGCCGCCCTGGACGCCGACCCGGGCAACGTGGTGGACGTGCCGGCGGCCTCGTCCCCGCGCCTGGTCGAACAGCGGCCGGACGGACTGGCCGGGCTGCCCCGGCTCACCGACCTGCTCGACCCGGCCCCCCTGGAGATCACCGTCCACCCCGGCTTCGGGTGGTGGCTGCGGCCGTCGGACGACGACAGCGGGCCCAACCAGGAGGTGGCGGCGATGCTGGAGCGGGCCAACGCCACCGTGGTGCCCACGGTGCGGCTGTCCGCCGTGCCCGCCGCCTACTGGTGCCACCCGAGCGACCGGTGGCATCTGCGCTGGGCGCTGCCCCTGGCCGCGCCGGCCGGAGCCGCCACGGATTCGGCTGCCACGGCTGCCACGGGTTCGGCTGTCACGGGTTCGGCCGACGGCGGTGACGTTGCAGGTTCGGACATCGCCCGTTCGGAGGAGGCGCTGCTCGACGCCCTCGCCCGGCTGGCCGCGGCCGAGCGGCTCACCGTCGGTCCGGGAACCCGCTTCGTCGGCTTCTTCCGGGCCGACGGCATCGTCATCCCGGTCTGGGATCTCGCCGCGGACACCGCGCCCGAGCGCTGCGAGGAGCCGGCCGCCGCGCTGAGGCTCGCCTACCGGGAGGCGCTCGCGAGCCCGACCTCGCTCACCGCGCAGGAACGCCGAATCCGGGCCGGTCTCGTCGGCCGCAGCCTCACTCTGCGCTGAGGCGGGCGGTGGTCCGACAGGAGGGGATTCAGGAGGGGATTGCGGTGGGCACGAGCGACAGGCCGGACAGCACGTTCGACGTCATCGTCGTCGGGGCGGGCCCCGCCGGGGGCAGCGCGGCGCGGGCGGCGGCAGCCGCCGGGGCCCGGGTATGCGTCCTCGAACGGTCGTCGATGCCGCGGTACAAGACCTGCGGCGGCGGGCTGGTCGGCCTGTCGACCGACCACGTCGGCATCGACCTGGCCGGCCTGGTCCGCGCCACGGTCAGCTCGCTGACGATGACCTTGGACGGTCGGTACCAGATCAGCCGCGGCCAGCCGGACGCGCGGCCCTGGCTGTCCATGGTGATGCGGACCGACCTGGACGCCGCGCTGCTGGCCGCGGCCGAGGCGGCGGGCGCGATCGTGCGGACCGGCGTGCAGGTGCTGGGCCTGCGCGAGGCGGCCGCCGCGGTGCCCGGGGCCGACGACGGCTGGGTGCACGTCCGGGTGCGCGGCGGCGCCGACCTGCGGGCCCGCGTCGTCATCGGGGCGGATGGCGCCTCGGGGCGCTGCGGCACCCACGTCGGAGTCCGGTGCGATCAGATCGACGTCGGCCTCGAGGGCGAGTTCGTCGTGGACGCCGCCCTCGCCGAGCGGTGGGCCGGCCGGATGCTGATCGACTGGGGCCCGGTGCCCGGCTCCTACGGCTGGCTGTTCCCCAAGGGGCGGGTGCTGACGGTGGGGGTGATCGGCGACCGGGCCAAGGGCGCCGCGCTGCGCGGCTACTACGAGCGGTTCGTCGAGCGGCTCGGGCTCGCGGGCGCCCCACGCCAGCACGATTCCGGCCACCTCACCCGAGTCCGGGCCGTCGACTCCCCGCTGCGCCGCGGCCGGGTTCTCGTCGTCGGGGACGCCGCCGGCCTGCTCGACCCGTGGACCCGCGAGGGCATCTCGTTCGCGCTGCGCTCGGGCCGGCTCGCCGGGGAGGCGGCGGCCGCGGCGGTCGGCGCC
>NZ_JAMQQF010001070.1 GCF_023716945.1 Frankia sp. AiPs1
CTGCGGCCATGGCCGCGAGGGTGCCCTGTGCCACCACCGGCGGCACGGCGGCCGTGACGGAGGCGGGCGGCGCGACCGTCGGATCGGCCACCGGCACCGCGGGCGGCGCCGACATGGCCTCAGCGGCCTGGACCGGGTCGGCCGGCCGGGGCGCGCTGCTCGCCGGCGCCGTTGGCACGGGGGAAACGGCCGTCCCAGGCATGGCCCCCGCCTGCATTTCCGCGGGGGGCACCGCCGCCGCAGGCACTGCTGTCGCGGGCCCTGCCGCCGCGGGCATCGCCGTGGCTGGAGCGGCCGGCGAAGGCGCCGCCGACGGCGGAACCGCCGCAGGGTTCACCGCCGACACAGCCGGCAGGTATCCGGGCGCCGCGTACACGTCCATGGCGGACGCGCCCGCCAGTCGTGCGCACATCGCCTCCGTGGTCCGCAGGAACTCCACCTGCGCCTCGGTCATCAGATGCTGATAGGCGGCCTGGACCTGGGCGGTTTGCCGATGTGCCTCGACGAACGCGGTCCACCAGCCCGGCCCGGCGACGACATCGCCCACCAGCGCCGCGTCGGGCGACGGTGCAACCGCCGGCACCTGCGAGGTGGCGACCGGCAAGCCGGCGGTCGGCGCCATGGGCATCGGCTCCGCGGCCGGGGGCGCCGACATCGGCTCCGCGGACGGCGGTGCAAGTGTCGCCTCCGCGAGCGGCGGTGGCGGGATCGGACCCGCGGACGACGGCGCGGGTGTCGGCTCCGCGGCCGGCGGTGCAGGTGTCGGACCTGCGGCCGGCGGCGCGGACGCCGGCCGTGCCGCCGAGGTATCCACGGCTGGCGACGGTGCGCCGGGCTGCGTCGGCGGTCCGACGGTCGGCGCCGTCGGGATCGCGCCGTGAACCGGTGCCGGGGCTGGCTGTGGGGCGGGGAC
>NZ_JAMQQF010001071.1 GCF_023716945.1 Frankia sp. AiPs1
ACGTCTGGACGACGGTGTCGGGGAACACGGCGACAGCGGCCTCGGGCAGGCCGGACAGGCCGTCGCAGCACAGGATCAGCACGTCGCGCACGCCGCGGTTTCGCAGGTCCGCGAGGACCTTCTGCCAGAACTTCGCTCCTTCGGAGTCCTTGATCCAGCAGCCCAGGGCGTGCTTGCGGCCATCGACGTCGACGCCGACCACGAGGTAGGCGACCTTGGTCGTGACCACGCCGTTGTCCTTGACCCGGATCCGGAGTCCGTCCACGTACAAGATCGGGTAGACCCTCGTCCAGGGGTCGTGACTGCCAAACCTTGATCTCGTCGGCGACGACGTCGGTCACGTTCGAGATCAGTTCCCGGGATGCCTGCACGCCGTAGACCTCTCGCAGGTGCGCCTCGATATCCCGAGTCGTCATTCCCCGCGAGTACAACGACAGAATCGTGTCATCCAGATTCCCGAGACGCCGGGCACGCTTCGGGACGATCGCCGGCTCGAACGAGCCGTTCCGGTCACGGGGCACCTCGATCTCGACCGGCCCGTTACGCGTCGACACCGTCTTCGTCGACGTCCCGTTCCGCGAGTTCCCCGTGCCCTGACCTTCCGGGTCACCCTTCTCATACCCGAGATGATCCGTCATCTCGACCTGCAACACCCGTTCCAGGACGGCTTTCGTCATCTGGTTCAAAAGGCCGTCGACGCCATCGATCGGGGTACCCGACGCTTTCGCGTCTTTCAGCAACGCGTCGATCGTTTCCGGACTGAATGCATCAGCGACTCTCTCCGCCGCCCGCTCGTCTGTCCGGATTTTCGCGGTCTGTGTCACTGGGTGTCCTTTTCCGACCTACCCGATCTAAGGTAGATCGATCATGGTCCACCTCCGGCTTACACGGATGGAATGACACGCCC
>NZ_JAMQQF010001072.1 GCF_023716945.1 Frankia sp. AiPs1
CACGCCTGGGCCATCCCCGTCGCCACCGACATCGCCTTCGCCCTCGGCGTGCTCACCCTGGCCGGCCGCCGGGCCCCAACGGGACTACGCACCGTGCTACTCGGCCTCGCCATCGCCGACGACCTCGGCGGCATCCTCCTCATCGCCGTCGGATTCGGCGCCCCGATCTCGTTCGGCTGGCTCGCCGCCGCCGCGGCCCCGCTCACCGCCACCGCCCTCGCCCACCGGCGCCGCTGGACCTCACCACTGCTCCACGTCCCGCTCGCCGCGGCCACCTGGGTCTGCGTGCACGCCGCCGGCATCCACGCCACCATCGCCGGCGTCGCCCTCGGCCTGCTCGTCCGCGTCCGCCCCGACCCCGGCGAACCCGAAGCCCCGGCCACCCGGCTCCAGCGACACCTGGGCCCGATCTGCGCCGCCGTGATCCTCCCCGCCTTCGCGCTGTCCGCCACGGGAGTCAGCCTCGCCCCGACGGCCCTGCTACACGTCGCCACCGACCCGATCAGCCGAGGCGTCGCCGTCGGACTCCTCGCCGGCAAGTTCCTCGGCGTCCCCGCCGGAGCCTGGCTCGCCGTCCGCCTCGGGCTCGCCCGCCTACCCGACGGCGTCCGCTGGCGCCACCTCGTCCCCCTCGGCCTGCTCGCCGGGATCGGCTACACCGTCAGCCTGCTCATCGCCCGCCTCGCCCTACCCGACCCCGCCGCCGTCGAAGGCGCCTCCACCGCCATCCTCACCGCCTCCGTCGCGGCCACCGCCCTCGCCCTCGCCGCGCTGCGCACCCCGCTCGCCACCGTCGGCGCTCCGGGTGCCCGTCCGTCGAGCACACCAGCCGAGCAGGCCGGCGGCCCGACCAGGCCGATCCCACCCGCTCGGCGGGAGTCGGCCGGCGACCCGACCGGCGGGC
>NZ_JAMQQF010001073.1 GCF_023716945.1 Frankia sp. AiPs1
GAACCCACCCACTGAGGTGACCCGTCAGGGCCGCCCCCGAGCAGGAGGCGGCCCCACGCGGACCGATGAACCGGGGCGCCGGGGCGCCCCGGGCCGGCCGGGCGCCGCCGGCGTCCGCGTCCAGCAGATCGTCGGCGAGCGCCGGATCGGCGGGGTCGTAGTCGGAGTCGTAGCCGTCGTCGAGCCGCGCCCCGGGATCGCGCACACCGGCGGTGAGCCGCTCGACGAGCTCCGCGAGCCGCTCGGGCACCTGCCGGATCGGCGTCGCGGTGATGACCAGCACGCCGAACGCCGCGATCAGCAGCAGCAGCGGGACGGCGACGAAGGGCGTCACGGCGCCCGCGAGCGGCAGACCGCCGATCAGGCCCACGAGGCCGCCGGCCCCGCGGACCCGCCCGATGCCGTCGGAGAAGTCGGGCAGCCCGCGGGCGATGTGCACGACGCCGAGCAGGCCGACCCCGAGTGCGGCCCAGCCGATCACCACCCGACCACGGCTGTCGGGGTCGCTGGGCGCCCGCACGAGCCGCCAGGCGGCCCCCAGACCGAACAGCGGCAGCGCCCACGCCCCGGCACCGACGAACAGCTCCAGGCCGGCGGCGACGAAGGAGCCCACGGGCCCGCCTGCGGAGAACCAGACCGCGACGGCGGCGAGGATCGCCCCGCCGAAGGCCGCGAGCCCCAGCCCGTCGCGCCGGTGGGCGGGATCGATGCGCAGGTCGCGGGCGCCCCGCCCGGTCCGGCGCAGCATGGTGCCGAGCAGCGTCGCCGCCGCCATCCACACCTGGTAGACGGTCCGGACGATGGCCTGGCCGACCATCAGGGTCAGCGGCGGGCGGCGCTGGCGCTCCTGCGCCTTCGCCCGGCCTGCGGGCGCGGACCGGGTGGATCCCCCGGGCCGCGC
>NZ_JAMQQF010001074.1 GCF_023716945.1 Frankia sp. AiPs1
CGGCGCGGCGAGGCACGAGCCCCTCCCCGCCGGGCGGCAGGGCCGGGCGGGGGGGGCGCGGGCCCCCCCCCCGCGCCCCGCGCGCCCCGCGCCCGAGCGGGACGGCGCGGCCCGCTCGTCGTAGCGATCGCCCCGCCGGCAGGCATCGGGTGCTATCGGCCGGGGAGGGGCGAGACATCCCGGTTCCGACCCCCTGGGTAGGGTCGGCGTACCTGTTCTCGACCCTGGAGCCAGCGATCTTCTCCCCCGCCCGCGGTCCCGTCGCGACGGCGACCGGTCCGCGTGCGTTCCGGTCATCCGCCGCCTTCACCTCCGCCCCCGTCTCCTCGCCGCGCGCCCGCCGCACATCGCGGTGGCCGCTGCTCGGGATGGCGGTGGGGTTCGCGGTGCTCTACCTGCTCCAGGCGCCCGGCCGGCTGACCGCGGACACCAAGCTCGACGTCCCGCTCGACCCGTGGGGCTTCATGGGCCGGGCCACCCATCTGTGGAACTCCCTCGCCGAGTTCGGTTACCTGCCGAATCAGTACGTCGGCTACCTGTTCCCGATGGGGCCCTTCTTCGGCCTGGGCAAGGTGGTCGGGCTGCCGCCCTGGGCGACGCAGCGGCTGTGGATGGCGCTGCTGCTCACCGTCTCGTCGTGGGGTGTCGTGCGCCTGGCCGACGCGCTGCGCCTCGGTGTTCCCGTCACCCGGGTGCTGGCAGGGCTCGCCTACACGCTGTCGCCGATGTTCCTCGGCAAGATCGGGGCGACCTCCGTCGCGCTCGCCGGTGCGGCGATGCTGCCGTGGATCACCCTGCCGCTCGTTCTCGCGCTGCGCCCCGACGGCGCCCTCGGCGCGGACACGGGCACGGCCGCGCCAACCCGTCCGCCGGACGACTACGGGCGTCCGGCGGC
>NZ_JAMQQF010001075.1 GCF_023716945.1 Frankia sp. AiPs1
GCGCCGGCCTGCAGGCGGCGGCGGCCGAGATCGAGTCGCGGGGAAGGCGGGCGCTCGTCCTGCCCACCGACGTCGCCGACCACGCCGCCGTGGACCGGGCCGCCGCCGCCACGGAGGAGCAGCTCGGACCCCTCGACGTGTGGGTCAACAACGCCATGACGACCAGCTTCGCCCCGCTGGCGCAGACCTCGCCGGCGGACTTCCAGCGGGCGATCGAGGTCACGTTCCTCGGTCAGGTCTGGGGCACCATGGCCGCGCTGACCCGGATGCGTCCCCGCGACCACGGCTCGATCGTCAACGTCGGCTCGGCCCTGGCCTTCATCGGCATCCCGCTGCAGGCCCCGTACTGCGCGGCGAAGTTCGCCAGCCGCGGTTTCTTCGAATCGGCCCGCGCCGAACTGCTGCACGACGGCAGCGGTGTCCGGATGTCGATGGTGCACCTGCCCGCGGTCAACACCCCGCAGTTCTCCTGGTGCCACACCTCGCTGGACCGTCACCCCCAGCCCGTCCCGCCGATCTACCAGCCGGAGCTGTGCGCGAAGTTCATCGTGCGCGCCGCCGTCGACGGTCGCCGCTCGAAGATCATCGGGTCGTGGAACAAGGCCCTGGTGGCCGCCGGTTCGGTGGCTCCCGGCTTCGGTAACCACTACGCGGCCCTGGGCGCCTGGGAGTCCCAGCTCACCGACGCCCCGCTGGCGCCGGACCGGCCGGACAACCTGCGCGCGCCGGCCGACGGTGACCGCGACGCCGGTGCGCACGGCATCTTCGACGACCGCGCCGGCGGCTTCACCGACCCCGGCTTCCTGCGCTCGCTGCCCCAGACCGGCCGCACGTTTGCCCAGGCCCTGGTGGCCACCGTCCGGGACCGCCGGCGCCCCCGCGCGCAGCGCGCC
>NZ_JAMQQF010001076.1 GCF_023716945.1 Frankia sp. AiPs1
GTGCAGCGCTTCGCCGGGCGGCTGCGGGCCGGCCTGCGCGATGCCTGCGCCGGCCTGCCCGAACCGCGGCGCGGCCTACTGCCGGCGCTCGTCGTCGGCGACGTCTCCGGACTCGACGAGGACCTGCGCACCGACTTCCGCCGGGCCGGGATGTCGCACCTGACCGCCGTCTCCGGCGGCAACGTCGCCGTCGTGACCGCATCTGCCCTGGTCGTGGCGGCACGGGCCCGGCGTGGTCTGCGCGGGCGGGCGGCGGTCGGTGCGGCCGCACTGCTCGGGTTCGTCGTCCTTGCCCGACCCTCCGCCAGTGTCCTGCGCGCTGCCGTGATGGGGCTCATCGGGCTGGCAGCGCTCGCCGCCGGCCGACCTCGTGCGGTCCTGCCGGCCCTGGCCGCGAGCGTCACCGTCCTCGTGCTCGCGCAGCCCACCCTCGCGGTCTCCGTCGGCTTCGCCCTGTCCGTCCAGGCCACCGCCGGAATGATCGTTTTTGCGCCGAGCTGGCACGCCGCCCTCGCGCGGAGACTGCCCGAGAGGCTCGCCGAGGTGCTCGCGGTGGCGGCGGCCGCCCAGCTTGCCTGCACGCCGCTGCTGGCGTGGATCGGCGGGGGACTGAGCCTGGTCGCGATCGGCGCGAACGTCCTCGCCGTGGCGGCGGTGCCCGCGGCGACCGTGCTGGGCGTCCTGGTTCTGGTCGCCGCCGCCGTGTCGCCCCCGCTGGCCCGAATGCTGGCGCACCTGGCGGACCTGCCCTGTTGGTGGTTGGTGACAGTCGCGCGCCGCTGCGCCCACCTCCCGGCCGCCACGGTCGGCTGGCCCACCGGGGTGCTGGGAGCCGGCACCGCGGCGATCGCGGCCCTGGGCGCGGTGACGGTACTGCGCCGTCGAGGGG
>NZ_JAMQQF010001077.1 GCF_023716945.1 Frankia sp. AiPs1
CCGCTGGTCACCCCCGCGGTGCTGGCCGCGATCGCGGTGGGCCTGGCCACGGCGGCCATCCCGCCGAGCTGGTGGGCCGGCACGCGGGCCCGGTTCGCCCGGGTGAGCCTCGGCCCGCAGATCGCCCTGCTGACCGTCTCGATGATGGTCATCTACGCGGTCGTCGGACAACAGGACGTCGCGCCCTTCATCTACTTCCGCTTCTGACCAGTGCCCGACCAGTCGGCTGCTCCATCATCAACAACAGACGTCTTGAGATCGAAGTCGATCTTGGCATCAACTGGGGTCTGCTCGCCGTCGACCGCTGACCGACGACGCGTGCGACGCGTGCGACGCCGCGGACGGCCCGCCGGGCCGTGGGGCCGATGAGGCCGATGGGGCCGATGAGGCGAGATGAATCACCTAAGGTAATCGACGCACCGCAGAAAGATGAGGTCGGTTCCACTCCCCCAGCCGTCGACGGAGCCCGCGACCATGACCGAGCGCGACGACACGGTGGTGACCCGGACGCCGACGTCCGCACCCACCACCGCGCCTCCACCCGCCGCGGCACCGCACCCACCGGCCGGGCGGGAGGTGCCGGTCCGGTCACAGCCGCGCCATCGCACCCGCCCGCCACGGGTTGGAGCGGACGCTGTCCCGGCGCGGCGCGCCCTGCTGCTGGTCGTCGCCGTGCTGGGGCTGCTCGCCGCGCTGCGCGCCCCCGCCATGGTCCATACCGGCGAGGGCATGCGTCCGGGGCTCACCCGCACGCTCGTGCTGAGCGCGGCGCGGCCGATCGAGCGAGCGACGCACACGGTGCGCCTGGACGCGCCGGACCGGTGGCTGACCCGCGCCTTCGGCCACGGGACCGGTCCGCGCGGCGGCGACTCGGAGCTGGCG
>NZ_JAMQQF010001078.1 GCF_023716945.1 Frankia sp. AiPs1
GACCGGCCCCGACGCCGCCGCCGGGCGCGTCGACGCGGCCGGGCCGGCTGCCACCACCCCTTTCCGGGGACGGGCCGGTTGGGGCCCGGCAGTGAGCGTCCGGTGAGCCCACGGGGATCCCGCCCGGCGGGGGGGCCGCAGGTCGACGGGCTGGTCGTCGTCGACAAGCCGCCCGGGCTCACCTCGCACGACGTGGTCGCCCGCGCGCGGCGCATCCTGGGCCAACGCCGTGTCGGTCACGCCGGCACCCTCGACCCGATGGCGACCGGCGTGCTCCTGCTCGGCGCCGGCCGGGCCACGAGGCTGCTGGGTCACCTCGCGCTCACGGACAAGGTCTACGACGCGACGATCCGGCTCGGCCGCACCACCACGACGGACGACGCCGAGGGTGAAGCGCTCGAGGACCGGCCCGTTGACGTCGACCCCGCGCGGCTCGCCCGGGCGATGGCGGCTCTGACCGGGCCGATCGACCAGGTGCCGTCGAGCGTCAGCGCGGTCAAGGTCGACGGGGTGCGCGCCTACGCCCGGGTGCGGGCCGGTGAGCAGGTCGACCTTGCCGCCCGCCGGGTCACGGTGCGCCGCTTCGACCTGCTCGCCCGCCGCGGCGCCGACGGCGCGGCGGACCAGCGGGGCTGCGATCTCGACGTGACGGTCGGCTGCTCCAGCGGGACCTACATCCGGGCGCTCGCGCGTGACCTCGGGGCTGCGTTGGGCTGCGGGGGGCACCTGACGGCGCTGCGGCGCACCGTCGTGGGGCCGTTCGGGCTGGACCGGGCGGTGAGCCTCGACACGTTCGCCGAGCTGGGCGCGGGGGCGGTCATCGGCTTGTCGGAGGCCGTCTCGGCCGGCTTCGCCCGCCGGGACGTGGC
>NZ_JAMQQF010001079.1 GCF_023716945.1 Frankia sp. AiPs1
AGCGGCCCGACCGGCCCGCCGGGGCCCGACCGCCGCCGCCACAGCAGCCGCCCGCGCCGGTCCGCGGGGGGCCGAGTCGTGGGGCTGGTGGGCTGCCTCGGCGCGGGGAGCGTCATCGGAGCGGGAGACTGCGTCGGCGGGCACGGGACATCCGCCGACGGCCCGACCGCAGCCTTCGGCACCCGCGCCCACGGTGGTGAGCCCGCCCCCATCTCCCCCGCCCATCCCGTCCCGGAGCCGCGCATCCGTCCCCGGAACATCCATCCGCCCCTGGAACCGCGCATCGTTCCCGCGTCCCCGGAACCGTCCATCCGGCCCCGGCCCCGGGCATCCGTCCCGGACCGCAGCACCGCAGCACCACGCGCCGTCGGCCTCGGCGTCGGCCTCGGCGTCGGCGAGCCCTTCTTGCCGAGTTGGCCTGCGCGGCGCCGACCGTCGCGTACCGCCTGTGCGGAATCGCGTCGTTAGAGTAGAGCGCCCTCTTTCTCTAGATTCGCACGGGGTGTCCACGACACCACACCGTGTTTCGCGGCGGCCGTCCGACCTGCGGCGCCGGGATCGTGGGGTAGCACAGACGACTCACTCACCGGACGGGACGAGGCTGGTCGTGGCTGCGGGTGACCGACGGCTGTCGACGGCCGGGGTGAGGTCGACGACGAGCAGGGAGCCGCTGGGCGACGCGACCGGGGTGTCACTCGGACCGCGGGTGTCACTCGGACCGTGGGTGTCCGGCTCCTGCCGGTCCTGCGGTTGCCGGTCCTGCGGTGCCCTGGGCGCGACGGCGGCGGCGGGAGCCGGCGGCAGGTGCGCCTCGAAGCCGGCTGCGGGCCCGGCGGATCCCTCCGGACGTCCCGCGGTCGAGGTC
>NZ_JAMQQF010000107.1 GCF_023716945.1 Frankia sp. AiPs1
GGACGGCACCCCCTCGCCGGGCGGCGCCGCGACCGACGGGTACACGCTGCGCGGTTCCGTCGCGTACGTGCTGGACGGCGCCGCGGCGGACCTGCTGCTGGTCGCCGCGGCGATCGGGGGCGCGGCGATCGGCGGCGCGGACGGGGACACGGACGGACACGGAAGCACCATCGGGCTGTTCGCCGTGAGCGCCGACGCCACGGGGCTGATCCGGCAGTCCACGCCGACGATGGACCTCACCCGCCGACAGGCCACCGTCAGTTTCAACGACGTCCCGGCCCGGCTGCTCGCCGCGGCACCGGAGGCCGCGGCCGTCCTCGCCACCACCGCGGAGACCGCCGCCGTGCTGCTGGCCGCCGAGCAGGTCGGCGCCGCCCAGTACCTGCTCGATCTCTCCGTCGAGTACGCCAGGACCCGGCTGCAGTTCGGCCGGCCGATCGGGTCGTTCCAGGCGGTCAAGCACCTGTGCGCCGACATGCTGGTGCTCGTCGAGCAGGCCCGTTCGGTGGCCTACCACGGGGCGTGGGCGCTCGACGAGGGCACCGACGACCCGCGGATCGCGGCGAGCCTCGCGCAGTCGGTGTGCTCCACGGCGTTCACGCAGGTCGCGGCGATGGCCGTCCAGGTGCACGGCGGGATCGGCTTCACCTGGGAGCATCCCGCGCACCTGTACCTCAAGCGCGCCTACACCGACGCGGCCCTGTTCGGCGGCGCCGACGTGCACCAGGAGCGGCTGGCCCAGCTCGTCCTCGACGACGCAGACGGCCGCTAGCCCACCGGCGTGGCCCACGACCCGCGCACGCATCACCGACCCGCGAACGCACCAGCGATGATCCACGTACCCACCAGCGATCTACGGCACGATGTGACGACGACAGGCGGGAGACGGCGATGAGCGCCGAGACGGCCGACGCCCTGGCGGCGGCGGGGGCTTCGCAGGATGATCGGGCGCGCGTCGAACAGGCCGCCCACGGGGTGGTCGCCGGCCTCGATCCGGCCACCGCGACGACGGCGGAGTTCCTCGGCGCCTGCTACGACGCGGGCCTGGCCTGGGTGCACTTCCCCGTCGGCTTCGGCGGCCTCGGCCTGCCCGCCGGGCTGCAGGCGGTCGCCGACGCGATCCTGGCCGCCGGCGGTCGGCCCGACCCGTTCCTGAACAACCCGATCGGCGTCGGCATGGCCGGTCCGACCCTGCACGGACATGCCGGCGAGGAGCACCGGGCCCGGCTGCTGCGCCCGCTGTACACCGGCGAGCAGATGTGGGCCCAGTTGTTCAGCGAGCCGGGCGCGGGCTCCGACCTCGCCGGGCTGTCGACCCGCGCGGTGCGCGACGGCGACGACTGGATCGTCGACGGGCAGAAGGTGTGGACGAGCCTCGCGCACCTGGCAAGCTGGGCGCTGCTGCTGGCCCGGACCGACCCGGACCTGCCCAAGCATCGCGGGCTGACGTACTTCATCGTCGACATGCACGCCCCCGGCGTCGAGGTGCGGCCGCTGCGACAGGCCACCGGCCAGGCGGAGTTCAACGAGGTCTACCTGACCGGCGTGCGCGTCCCGGACACCCAGCGCCTGGGCGACGTCGGCCAGGGCTGGAACGTCGCGATGACCACCCTGATGAACGAGCGCTCCGCGATCGGCGACTCCGCGCTGGGCCGCGGCTCCGGCACGATCGCCGACGCGCTGGAGCTGTGGCGGGACCGGCCCGACCTGCACAGCCCGGCGCTGCGGCTGCGGCTGGCCGACCTGTGGACGCAGGCCGAGGCCTACCGGCTCACCGGGGAGCGCGCCCGGGTTGCCCGCACCGCCGGGCCGCCCGGACCGGAGGCGTCCATCGGCAAGCTCGTCGGCGCCGAACTCAACCAGAAGATCTACGACTTCTGCATGGACCTGCTCGGCCCCGAAGGCACCCTCTACGACTCCTACGACGACCCCTCCGACAGTGTGCAGCGCCGGTTCCTGCGAGCTCGGGCGAACACCATCGAGGGCGGGACGTCGCAGATCCTGCGCAACGTGCTGGGCGAGCGGGTGCTCCGGCTGCCCGGCGACGTCCGCGTCGACACCGGCAAGCCGTGGCGGGAGGTCCCCCGCGGCTGACCGCTCGTCCCGGAGCCGACCGCACGGTAGCGAGTCAGGAGCCGGAGCCGCGCGGCAGGCCCGGGTGGGGCTCGCAGGGCGGGAGGGACCGCAGTCCCTTTCTGTTTCGTCCCGTCCACGCCGAAGACCTCGCCGCGCTCACACCGTCCGCGGGCACCGGTGTCGCATCGCCGTTACCCGCACGATGCGGCGAACGGGCAGGATCGGACAGGTGCGCACACGGCGGGCGTCCGAGGAGGACTGGGACGCGATCTGGCCAGTCTGGCGAGCCGTCGTGATCGAGGGCGAGACCTGCCCCTGGGAACCCGACACCGGCGAGGAGACCGCCCGAACCCTGTGGATGCTCCCGCCGCCGGCGGAGGTGCTGGTCATGGAGGAGGAGGTCGAGGCGGACGAGGCGGCGGACGGACCGCCGGGCGCGCCGGCCATCGTGGCAACCGCGCTGCTGACGCCGAGCCTGCCGGGCCTCGGCAACCACGTGGCACAGGCGATGCTGCTGGTCGATCCGAAGCGGATCGACCAGGGGGGACCTCGCGCCGGCGCCGGTCCGTACGAGGATCACGGGCCCTACGGTGGCCCGGTGTCCCCCACCCGTGGGCGTGCCGGCGGTCACTGGGAGAGCGTCAGCCGCCAGGCCGCCGAGGAAATGATCGACTACGCCACGGACCTGGGCTACCAGGCGTTGCAGGTCCACGTCGTCGCCGCCAACCCGAAGCTGGTCTCGCTGTGGCGGTCGCTGGCGTTCCGCCAGGTCGGCACGCTGCCCGCCGCGTACCGCCACCCCTGGCTCGGCAACGTCGACCTCTACGTCATGTACCGCTTCCTGCCCCCCCGCGCGCGCTGAGGCGGTCGCGACGCCGGCTCAGGCGGCGGGCGCCGGCTCAGGCGGCGGGGCCCGGGCCGCCGCCCCTCAACCGACTCAGGCGACCCAACCGACTCAGGCGGCTTGCGGGGCGGACGGGTCGAACGGTTCGGCCACCTTCCACAGCTCGTCGAAATGGTGCCGGTGGGCCTGCACGGCGTCCGCCCGCAGCACGAGTCGGGTGTTGACGATCGTCGGCGGCATGTCGGCGTCCGCGTGGGCTCCGGGCGTGACCTCGTAGCCGATGACGTCATCGAAGACGATGAAGTCGAGCAGGGCGCGGCTGGCACCGAGCGGGATCGATTCCGGGTGCAGGGTGCGCACCTCGATGCCGTGGTTGGAATGGCGGGAACACAGGTTGTGCAGGTTCTCCTCGGCCAGCACGCTCAGCCGATCCAGCACGAGGATGCGCCGGATCCGCACGCCGCGTCGTTCGGCCGCCTCGCGCTGGCATTCCAGGTAGCGATGGCCGAGGTCGCTCTCCCAGAAACCGTCGGCGAAGCCGTGCCCGCCGCCGTCGACCGAGGGCAGGCTGATGGCGTCGATGGACGTGCTGGCCTCTCGGGTCAGGCCGAGCAGCCAGTCCCGGTCCTCGCCGAAGTAGGTCGCCGTCCCGCTTCCCAGTTCGCGCAGGAACTCGGACATCCGATGGATCTCCGCATGGGCGAAATCGTAGCGCAGCCGCGGCGACTCCCCGATCGCGACCGCGTTTCGAAGGAACTGGACGACGACATCGGTGCGCATCGCCGAGGTCTCGACCAGGCTGAACAACTCGGCGATTCCGCCGATCTCCGCGAATCGGCGCTGCACGATGGATTCTATGCTTGCATGGTGCGCCTCGATCGAGGCTTCGACCAGCTTGATACGCCGCTCGAAGTCGACGAGGAACTGCACGATGAGGACGACGGACCCGACGAAGGCCGAGAACAGCAGGGCCCATTCCTTCTGCTGCCCCGTCAGGTTGGCGATCACCCAGGTAAGACCGCCGGTCAGGACGCTGATCGTCGACTTCCGCAGCACCTCGGATGTCGTACCGACCCGGATCTGGTCGTTCACGGTTCCCCCGAACCTAGCGGGCTCCATCGCCCAGGCTGGCGAGGAGCGCGAGAGCAAGCTGATCGCGAATCCAGCCGACCAGGCTTTCCCACTGGCGGGAGAAGCCGAGCCGTTGTTCGAGACCTGTCCAGACCGGAAGCAGCTCCTCGCCGATTCGCGCGCCTGGCATCCACACATGCAGCAGATGATCTATTACCGGCTTCAGCTGCGATGGCAACCGACCTCCTCCGCCTGCCCGAACCCGGCTGCCGGTGACGACATACTGGACCGTGGTGAGAAGCCAATCATGGAGAGCGAGATCCTCGCATAGTCCGACGACGCTCACAAGGTCCAACCCGGATCCATGAATACGCAGTGTGCGTACGGTTTCGTCCGCGACGACGAAACCAACGCGGCAGACGTGACCCGGCACCGGCGAACGACCAGACGTGGTGTCAGCGACGGCGGATTCTGAACGAGAGGCGGATTCGCCGACTGCGGGATGGCCGCACGGAAGAAGCGCGAACCTGAACCGCGTCCGCCGTGCCCGAAAAGGCGGCTTCTGGTCTAGAAAAGGGCTTTCCTGCGCCTGGTCGAGCAGTCGGCCGCAGACCGCCCCCAGGTCGAGGGTGCTCCCAGGGCCGTCGCCGGTCTCGGTCGACAGGAAGCCGTCGGCCAGATCGTCGACGGACAGCCGGCCACCCACCTCGATCATCCCGGGGTGGGCGAGATGGTGGGCCCAGGGCCGGCGACGCCCGGCCGACCGTGCACCGCCCAGGACGATCCGGCCGTGGGTGCTCGCCTGCACCAGCCGGCCGCTGGTCACCGAGGCTCGGCTGAGCACCGTGCCGAGGCCGTCGCGGCGGGCCCCGGAGGCGCTGGGGACGGGGCAGTGCACCCCGAGGGTCAGGTCCGGTGAGACGCAGTGGGGCACGGGCCGCGCCGAGACCCGCACCTGGGACCCGGGCCGCAAGGTCACGATCCCCGTGGCCTCCGGCTCCGTGAGCGCCCGGGAGTGGGCGAGCAGCCCGGTCCGCACCTCGCCCACGAGCACACATGACCCGGCGCCGGCCGCCGGGATGATCCCCGCGCCCCTCTCGTCCGCCCTCTGCGCCTCCCCCTGCGCCGCCATCTCAGCCGCCGAGGAAGACGTGCCCGACCCGGTCGGGCAGCTCCGCCGGCAGCGGCACGTTCTCCCGCCCGGCCCGGCGCAGGGTCTGCTCGGCCACGATCGGGTCGACGGCGACCTGGCCGAGAGTCATCCGGACCGCGTGCTCGACGGGGAGGAACTGGCCATCGAGCACGGACAGGGTGCGGTACGCGGCGAACGGGGCCGCGTGGCCCGGTAACCGGGCGATCGTCGGGAACTGCGCCCAGGTGGCCGGCAGGTCGTCCGGGTCGATGTCGACCGGGGTCGCGGCCGGTTGACCGAGGACGCGGAGCTGGCCGAGCCGGAGAAGCTGCCACACGGTGGCCAGAAACGGGCAGGACCACCGCCGGCCGGATCCCTGCTCCCGCCAGATCTCCACGTCAAGGAAGATCGAATGTCGGTGCGCCCGATTCTCCAGCGGCGGCTGCCAGGCCACGGGTGCCCGCATGGCCTGCCGGGCGCCACCGGCCGGCGATCGAACGCCGTTGCACAGCCAGCCGTTCTCGTGCGCCGGCGGCCGGTTGCCGTTGAAGCCCGCCGCCGGGTCGGCCACGATCAGACCCTCGACAAGATCGGCGAGGGAGGCGGCCGGCCGGGGCCCGGCCAGCGCAGCCGCACCGTCCATCGGCGCGGCGCAGCCCGATTCACGCGCGAGGTAGTCGATGGTCAGGCCCGCGGATCGGGCGGCCGCGATCAGCCGGGGCACCACCACGTCGGGCCCGAGCGGCGCGGCGGCGTAGTCGTCGACAAGGACGCAGGTACTTGCCCGCAGCAGGGACCGCGGGACGCGGGCGAGGTCCGCCAACTGGTCCGGGCCGGTCCATGTCGCTATCCGGCCGAAGTAGGCGGGCAGATCGACGCTGCCGTCGACCAGTTCGTCCATGTACAGGTGGCCGAGTTCGACGGACAGGTGGGACAGGGGTATCTCCACCGTCCGATCGGTGGCGCCCGTCTCCCCGACGACGACCTCCACGCCCGTCACCCCGGTCCCGCCCGTCACCCTCGTCCCACCCGTCGGCCCTCGTCCCACCCGTCGGCCCTCGTCCCGCCCGTCGGCCCTCGTCCCACCCGTCGGCCCTCGTCTCGCCCGTCACCCCACACGACCTCGCGCCAGTACGCCTGTCAGAGCCCTTCCCAGGACTCGTCGTCCAGGACGCTCTTGGCGAGGGCGTCGAGGGCCGTGCTGGTCTCCAGGTTCGCGATCCGCAGCGTCCAGACATCACTGTCGAGGATGAGCTGTTCACGCCACTGCAGGACGGGATCCAGCGGGACCGAGCCGAGCAGGACGCTGCGCCCGATTCGCTGACGCGCGGCGAGCTTCTGCAGCTCCGCGTCGGTCTCCTGCAACCAGGCCGCCTGGGTGGGCAGCAGACCGGCGAACTGGGACGAGTCCGGGTCGGGAACGGCGGTGCGGACGAACCGGACGGAGTCGTGCAGCCGGTCGCGGTGATGCCCCTTGGCCGCGCCGGTGTCCACGATGCCGTGCTCGCCGTAGGCGAGGCCCGCGGCCGCGACGATGTGCTGCCGGGTCCACCGATGGAACACCAGCCACCGGGTGACGACCGCCCGCAGGGCGGGCCGCGCGGTGACCTCGAGGACGAGTTGCAGCGCGTAGGAACGCCCGGCGCTGAGATCGACGATGACGAGTTCGAACTCCTCCGCCAGGCGCCGCAGCAGCCGCTGGCAGCGGTCCGTCATCTCGTCGTCGACCGGGAACTCGCCGCCGCCCTCATCTCCGGGCAGCAGCACCAGCCGGCCCGCGCCCGCCGGCCGGGGTCGCAGCTCGGCCCGTTCGATGTGCCGCCACAGATCCAGCTCGGCCGGTGCCGCGACCGAACCCTCCAGGTAGCTGTGCAGGCCGCGGCCACCGTCGAGGCCGCGGGTGGCCGCGTCCACGTGCAGGATCGCGCCCGCGGTCGGCGAGCCGAAGTCGAAGTCGAGATAGCAGACGTCGTTGCCCTGCAACGCGCAGCGCAGCGCCACGTTGCAGCTCGTCACCGATCGACCGGTGCCACCCTTGTCGGAGGTCGCGAAGAGGATCATTCGGGATCGCCCTGCCTGGATCGGCGCACCGCGACGAGCTCGTCGAGCTCTCCCAGCACCTCGAACAGGATCGCGATCGCCGTCCCGGGCCTGCTGTCGGCGACGGCGCGGGCCCGTTCGAGCCGCCGGCCCAGGTGGTCGAGCCGTCTGCCCACGGGGCCCACGTCGGTGGCGCCGCGCAGTAGCTCCTGGCTGTAGAGGTGATCGGCCTCGATGGCGAGGTCCTGGGCCATGACCATCAGCCGGTCGTTGCGCAGCGGCGCCGCGTTGGTCATGGTGGCCGCGACCACGAGGCACTCCATCACCCGCTCGGTGAGGTACCACGAGGGTGCCTGGTCCTCCGGCTTGAGCTGCGGGAAGGCGGCGCTCGCGTCGTCCCAGAGCCCGGCCGCGGGGCCGCCGGTCAGCCGACGCAGATGAAGATGGTCCCAGACGTCGTCGGTCAGGCGCAGCAGCCGGTCCCGCAGCTCCGTCCCGCCCGCGAGCGAGGCGACGCGGATGGTCCGCTTGAGCAGTGCCGTGGCGAAGTCGGCCACCGGCCAGACGACCTCGGGACCCCGCAGCCCGGAGGGGAGGTCCTCGGCGCCGTAGAGGTTCAGCCGCACCCCCGGGACGTGCATCTCGACCGCCGGGTCCTCCTCGAGCGCGCGGCGCGTGACACGGCCCCGGGCTGACAGCTCTTCGAGCACCCGGCCCACCCGGGCCAGGTCGAGGTCGACGGCCCGGCGCTGGACGAGCGCCTCGACCGTGACGGAGGTGACGAGCAGGCTGTAGTAGTCCGACTCGCGCCCGTCGGTCGTCCGCCAGGGAATGTCCTCCAGCGGCCAGCGCTCCCCGCCGAACCCGGCGAGGATCGACCAGTACTGCTGGGTCAGGTCCCAGCGGATCTGCAGGGCGCGCATGAACCCCTGCTGCTCCTCGGTCAGCAGGTCGAGGATGCGGGTCCGTTCGGAGAACAGATCGAGGATGCCGTCGAGCGCGACGACCGTGAAGTAGAGGAACGGTCGCCGCACGGCGACGCCGACCGGCTGGTCCAGCGGCTCGACGGTGGGCACCTCCGGCGCGTCCTTGATGACCCCCCAGGACCAGCCGCACTCGAACAGGTGCTCCTCGTTGTCGAGCTCCTCGGCGCCGCCGGAGCCGAGGGTGACCTCGGCGAGACCCGCGCGGACCTGGGCGAGCGCCTCGTGCAGCTCGGCGACGATCTTCTTGGGCGGCAGGCCGCGCTGGTTGACCGTCTGGCACAGCACGCGGCCCGCCGGGGAGTCCGGCGCGAACGCGTGCACCGTGAAGCTGCGCAGCAGGCCGACCATCGCCGCGGTGAGCCGGCGGCTGGCCATCTCCTCCAACTCGGCGATCTGGGCCAGCAGTGCCGGGCGCCGCACGACCTTCTCGAACACGTTGAGAAAACCCAGCGTCGCCAGCGAAAGGGTGATGGACATCGAGAAGGAGTCGACGACGTCGAGCCGTCGCTGCTCCGGGGTGAGCACTTCGCCTTCCACCCGCGGCTCGAAGTAGCTGCCGCCGGCAAAGACCGGTGTGTTGGCGCCAGCGGTGTACCGCTGCATGTAGGCGCGCATCGCCGTGATCAGCCGACGCGGAATCTCCACCGCGTCCCCGAGCTGGGCGAGTGCCTCACGCAGATCCCGGGCCGTCTCGTCCGGCCGGTCGAGTTTGAAGGCGGCGATCTGGGAGGCCGGATACATCAGGCACAGCAGTTGCTCGGCATCACTGGTCGAATTCGGCTCGGCCCGCCCGGCGGCCGTCCACACCCCGTCGCGGTAGGAGTAGTCGACCGTCGCCCGCCACAGTTCGAGCAGCGACTGCCGAGGTCGGATGCGCACCTTTCACCTCCGGTTCCGGGACCGCTGGCCCCGTCTCATGTGGCCCGCACCCGGCCGCAGGCCACGATCATCCCGGTGTATCCGGCCCGCAGGACGTCGCTGCCGATGCCGATCCGCTCCAGTCGCAGGTCGGTGGCCGCCGTCTCGAGAATCCGCCGGATGTAGCCCGCCTCAACGGCGACGGCCGGAAAGCGGCGCCCGCCGACGTCGTATCCGTCCGAGTTCTCCATGAATGCCGCGGCGAACGGGGCACCCGCACGCAACGCCTCGAGGAACCGCCGGACCGCGTCCTCGAACTCCTCCGGTCGCTCCGAGATGGACTCGGCGACGAAGAACATGGTGCCGACGTCCCACCCGCGCCGGGGAAGCTCGAACACGCTGCCCTGCTGCACCGACACCCGGTCGGCGAGCGTCTGGCGCGGGTCGCCCACCCGCCGGTAGCGCGACCGTGCACACAACAACTCCCAGAACGGATCCCACGAGCGCCCGTAGTCGCCGATCTCGTCCCGCAACCACGCCACGTTGCTGATGGACGGCTCGAACAGCGTGATCGTGCGACACAACGGCAGCATGGCCAGCGCCGGGTACAGGTTCGGTCCGGATCCGACATCGAGCCCGCGGGCCCCGCCAGCCGGCAGGGAGCCCGCGAAGAAGTCCCGGACCCGTTCGAGGATCTGCCGGTCGTCCGGCCGGAGGCTGCGATAGTTATGGCGCAGGTAGGAGGTCGTGTCGAACTCGTCCCAGGGGAAGTCGGCGTTACGCGGCGCGTCGACGGGGGAGGGCCGCCGCTCCAGCGCCTCCCCGTCGGCACCGCGACCGGTCGGCCGAGTACCGGGCCGGTGACGAGAATCAACCTGGGCCATCTGCGGCTCCGACATGGTATACACCTCTTGGATTCACGCTATCAAATTCCGGGCACGGCCGAAAAGGTTCGAAGGTAGCCGGGGTGGCGACCCGACCAGTTCGCACCGGTGGCGGACATCTCTGCTTCCCGTCACATCCCTCGGTCGGACGGTCCCACTCCGAACGGACGTGACGGCGACCGACACACCAGTACGCGAGGCCGGCCGCGATCCCCGGATCCGATCAGGGGGTATTTTTCCCGATTGCGCGGGCGACAGCCGCACCCACCCCCGCCTCCGGTCAACCCCACAGCTATGCCGCCCTGCTCACGGCGGGTGGTAGGCGCGATCCGCGCGGCAATCGGTAGCGATCTGTCGATGTCACTTACCCAGATGTCGGTCCTGCATTGTTGTGGAACTTCTCGGCTCGCGGACCGAGTGGGTCGCGTTGACCTCCCACCGTGGGGGACGTGGGCCTATCCCGGTCCGCGGGTTTGAGCGCCAGTTCCAGGAGTTGGCGAGGTTCGTCGGGGCCGAGGTAGTCGGCGATCTCGCCGAGCCGCACGAAGCCCAGCCGGCGGTAGAGCCGCACCGCGGCGGCGTTCTCGCCGTCCACGGTGAGCCGGACCCGATCGAGACCCTGCGCTCGCAGGCGGTCGAGGGAGGCGCCGGCGAGCCGCCGGCCGAACCCCCGGCCCCGGCTGTCCGGTTCGACCCCCAGCCCCAGGAACCAGGCCAGGCCGCGGGTCGTCGAGCGGACCGCGATGGAGTATCCGCGCATTCCGCCCGCCTGTTCCAGCACGAGCAGCTCGCCGCGATGCACGTCGAAGATCTGTCTCAGGACGAAGTAGGGATAGGCAAGATGGCCGAAGATCAGCTCGTCCAACCCGGCGAGGGCCGCCAGATCCTTTTCCTGTACCTGCCTGATGATGGTCGGGAAGGAACCCATACCCGCCTCCGGTGAGCGTGCCGCGACGCGTTGCCGTCCGCGGTCGCGGTCGCGGTCGCGGTCGCCCGTCCGACTCCATCGCGTCGACGATCCGTGTGATCCGTACGCTCCGCTCCCATCATCGTCCACAGCGCACACAGCCGCACACGATCCGCGATCCTTCACCCCGAAGTGGTGTGCCTGCCTACCAGGACCGGCGCGCATGCCCTCGGCCGGTTAACACCTCCGCACAATTATGGCGCGGATCACTTCATGAGCCGCCGGATCAGGGGCAGGGCACCCGGGGAGCCATGCCCCCAGGGAACGAGGAGCCTGCCTGTGCGTGTAAGCGCCGCGCCTGATCTGTCCTTCTCCAACATGCAGTCGACGATTGCCGTGCTGACGGTCCTGGTCGGTGCGGTCGTCGTCGCCGTCGCCGCCGCCATGCTGCTGCACCGGGTCGCGCTGCGCATCGGCCGGCATTCCCGGATCGTCGCCGACCTCGCGCACCGCGGCCGGCGGCCCGTCCGGCTGACCCTGATCCTGCTCGCGCTGCTCATCGGCCTCAATGCCACCCACGAACAGGATTGGACCCAGCCGGCAATCCACGTCTGCGACATCCTGCTGATCGCCGGGATCGGCTGGTGCGTCGCCGTCCTCGCGTTCGTCTTCGAGGAGCTCGCGCTCGCGCGCTACCGGGTCGACGTCGTCGACAACCGGCACGCCCGGCGGGTGCGCACCCAGGTCACGCTGATGCGGCGGATGACTGTCGCGATCATTTCGATCATCGCCGGTGCGTCGATGCTCATGACGATCCCGGGCGTGCGCGTCGCCGGGGCCAGCATCTTCGCCAGCGCCGGCGTCGTCGGCATCGTCGCGGGCCTCGCCGCCCAGACCTCGCTCGCCAACGTCTTCGCGGGCCTGCAGCTCGCGTTCACCGACGCCATCCGGGTCGACGACGTGGTCGTCGTCGAGGAGGAATGGGGCCGGATCGAGGAGATCACGCTGACCTACGTCGTCGTCCACATCTGGGACGACCGGCGGATGATCCTGCCGTCGACGTACTTCACCACGACGCCGTTCCAGAACTGGACCCGCAAGGAGTCCGCCGTACTCGGTGCGGTCGAGCTCGACCTCGACTGGGAGGTCCCGCTCGAGGAGATGCGCGCCGAGATGCACCGGGTCCTGGCGGCCACCGACCTGTGGGACCAGCGGGTCTGCGTGCTGCAGGTGACCGACGCCGTCGGCGACCACATCCGGATCCGGGTACTGGTCAGCGGCAAGGACGGCCCGACCACCTTCGACCTGCGCTGCCACATGCGGGAGGCGCTCGTGCTGTGGCTGCAGCGCAACCACCACCGCGCGCTGCCGCGGACCCGCATCGAGTTCGACGCCACCGCCCACCTCACCGGCCCCGCCCACCTCGCCGACGAGCGCCGCGACGAAGGCCGGTACCGCAAAGAGCAGCACAGTGGTGCCGGCCCCAACGGTGTCACCAGCCGCCAGAACGGAGCCGGCGACCGCGACGGTAGTGCCATCGGCACCCTGGTGCGCGAGCGTGAGGACCACGGCGGGATGCCGAGCGACCGGCTCCGCAAAGGCGACGGCGCCCGCCGCGACTGGGAGCCGATCACCACGATCACCCTGTCCACCCGGGACGGCGGCGGCAGCCATCGCCCCCCGACGCCCCGCACTCCCGACGGCTCGACCGGCCCGGGTCAGACCGCCGACGCCCCGGACGGCCCCCAGCCCCCGCACGCCGACGCCGCCGACGACGCGCGGCTGTTCTCCGGCGCGAGCGCGGACGCCGCCCAGCGGGCCCGCGACTTCAGCGAGACCACCGACCACGCGCCCGACCCGGACCACCACGGCGACGACGCCCGCGACGACCCAAGCCCCGACAAGCGGTCCACGCGGGATCCGAACTCCACCGGCGACACCGCCACTCCTCGCGACACCACCATCAGCGACACCACCGCCGGCGACCGCGAACCCCGGCGCCAGGACCGGTAGCGCCGTCCCGCATCCGGCGGGTGGCGTCCAGCACCCGGGGACGTGCATGATCGACCAGTCGGCTGCAGCCGGGGCCGGTGGCGCGGTTCCGCGGAACACCAAGATCGACGAAGGTCGCGCCGGGCGGTCTCGGACAGCGTGACGCGGTTCCGCGGAACCTCCCGGAAGGGAAGGACGTACCCGCAGACGGCCAATAGGTTGGCGGCATGATCGGCGATCTGTTCACTGGAACCGCTGCGTACTACGCTCGCCACCGACCTGGCTACCCGCAGGCATTCCTGACAGAGGTCGCGCGGCGATTCTCCCTCGCCGGGACAGGCCGACTCCTCGATCTCGGCTGCGGGCCGTATGGGCCGCTCGTTCCACTGGATGGACCGGGACCGTGTGCTGGCAACGCTCGCCGACATGATCACGCCGACTGGCGGCCTTGTCATCGTCAATGACAACTGCCTCGTCCGTCCCGTGACTGACTGGCAGCGGGCGATCGAGGAGATCCAGGCGAGGTTTCTCGGGACCGTGCGCCGGGCTGGCAGCGGCGTCTTCGTGCCACCCACAGAGTCCTATGAGCTCGTCCTCGGCGGATCTCGTTTCCGGCAGGCGGAACGGATCGTCTACGAGTTCGAGCGGCAGTGGACGCTCGACCAGGTCGTCGGCTACCTGTACTCGACGTCGTTCCCGATCAGGCGACTCCTGGGAGACCGGCGAGCCTCCTTCGAGAAGGAGATCACCGAAACGCTGCGCGCATGCTGCCCGGACGGCAGGTTCGTGGAACCGGTCCACCTGGCGGCGATCTTCGCCCTGCCGCCCACCTGACACCGCCGGCCAGCCCGTCAGTCGATACTCCACGACCCGGAACAGCGAAAAGCCGCCGGGGCGGGTGCCGGCGGCGAAGTCTGGTGCGGGTTGGCGCGGGAGGGTCCTTGGGGAACGGACCCGGTGGCGGGGGCGGCGGGCGAGGTCGGCGCGGGGCGGGCTTTGGCCCGCGCCGACCTCGCGGCCGTCGGCTTCTCGGCAGTCCCGGAGATCACCGATGGGTGTCGCCGTGACCGACGGTCAGTTCGGTCACCGGCGGGCGTAGCGGCGGCTGCGACCACGCGACCGGCTGTTGCTGTGGCCACCGACGTTGCGCCAGATCAGCAGCACCAGGATGGCACCGATGATGGAGCCGATGATCCCGGACGGCTGGAGCGCGCCCTCACCGACATCCTTGTTGAACAGAACGTAGCCGAGGAAGCCGCCGACGAAAGAACCGATGATGCCCACGACAATGGTGCCGAGAATGCCGATCGGATCAGGTCCGGGCAGCACCACGCGAGCGACGGCGCCAGCGACCAGACCGAGCAGAATCATGACGACGACGAATGTGACCATTTTATTCTCCCTGCCGAGGTGGTTGAGTCATCTGTCCCCGCACCCGATCGGCATAAACACCGGTATGCGCGCTCTTTTCCGGTCCGGCGGGAACAGACCGGAGGAAGAGGACGGGGACGACGACCCAACCACCCCGGACAGGCGGTGCTCAGTCGGCGCTGCGGCGGCGGCGCCGACGGGCTCGGCGGACCAGCAGCACCAGCGCGGTGCCGGCGAGTACGCCACCGGTGGCCCGCGGGTTGTTCCGGGCCCGCTGGCCGGCGGAACGGGCCGCCTTGCCGCTGGTGGCGAGGGTCTTCTCGGCCGTGGCGTTCACCTGCGGGTGCTGGGCGAGCCGCTCCCGCACGGTGCCGACGGCCCGGTCGCGCGCGCCGATCGTCCGCTCCGTCGCGGCGGCCAGCCGGGGGTTCTCGGCGACCTTCTCCCGCACGGTCCCGGCGGCCTTCTCCGC
>NZ_JAMQQF010001080.1 GCF_023716945.1 Frankia sp. AiPs1
GGCCTACCGGCGGGTGCCGGCGGCCTCCGCGGCCGGCGTCGAGGCGCGAATACGCCTGGCCCGGGTGCTCGGCACCGTCACCGCCGCGGGGGCCCCGGATCAGGCCGGCCTGCTGGCGGCGTCGACGATCCTCGACGATCTGGACCTCGATCCGGCGGCCCAGGCAGCCCTGCGCCGAGACCTGCTGGCCGGCGCGCTCGACCTGGTCACCTCCGGCGCACTCGCGGCGGACCCCCAGGTGCGCATCGCCGGTTCGCCGCTGCGGCCCGCCGCACTACGCCTCGGCCTGGAACGCGCCTACCGGACGCTCGCCCGCCTGGCCGCGACGCCCGACGAGCGGTACGCCCTGGTCGATCTCGCCAATGGCGTCCGTCCACGGACGCTCGTGTGACCGCCGAACAGCGCCCGCGGCCGCAAGCCACGCCAGTCGCCGAATCCCCGACCACCAACGAGACCCTGAGCACCAACGAGACCCCGGGTGCCGGCGAAACCCCGGGTCGCGGCGAAACCCCCAGTGCCAGCGAAACCCCGGGTGCCAGCGAAACCCCGGGTGCCAGCGAAACCCCGGGTGGCGGCGAAACCCCGCTGGGCGTCAGGCGGTGCCCGGCGTGCGCGGCGGTCGTGTTTGCGCACGATCGGTTCTGCGAGCGGTGCGGCGCCGGGTTGCGTCCGGGGGGCCCGCCCGCTGACCGCGCCGACCTCGATCTCGGCAGTGCCGCTGCGGTGTCCGACCGTGGCGTGGTGCACCGCACCAACGAGGACGGCTTCGCGCTGCGTGTCCTCGCCGGGCCCGGGGGCGACCCGCCGGTCGCGACCCTCGCCGTCGTCTGCGACGGGGTGTCGACGGCGCCGGGGTCGGGAC
>NZ_JAMQQF010001081.1 GCF_023716945.1 Frankia sp. AiPs1
GGCCAGGGCGGCGGCCCGGAGGGTTCCGGGGTCGCCGGCGGCGGCGCGACGCAGACCGCGCCCGGCACGGGCAGCCCGAACTCGGCCAGGGGCGCCCCGGGGACCCCGGGCGGCGACATCGATCCCTCGACCGGCGAGCCCAATCCGGGCAGCGGCGGCTCCGGTGGCAACGGCGGTGGGGGCGGCAACGGCGGCGGCGGAGGAGGCGGCGGCTACTACGGCGGTGGCAGCGGCTCCGGCGGCGGTGACCCGGGCAACTTCTACGGCGCGGGCGGTGGCGGCGGCAGCGGCTTCGCGGCGCCGACGGTGACCGACGCCGCGCTCGTCGGGGGCGTCAACCACGGCAACGGTCGCGCGACGGTGTCGTTCCGGTACGGCGCCTCGGTCTCGGTCGCCGCCAGCACGGCCACGCCGCTGTTCGGCCAGACCGTCACCCTCACCGCGTCCGTCACCGGCGCGGACCCGGCCGCCGGCACTCCCGGCGGGACGGTCACCTTCCTGGACGGCTCCACGACCCTGGCGACGGCGTCGCTCAGCGGCGGGCAGGCCGGCGCCAGCATCAGCGGCCTCCAGCCCGGCACCCACGCGATCACGGCCAGCTACGGCGGCGACCCGGCTTTCGCGCCGGGGACCACCGCCGGATCCACCGAGGTCACCGTCGGGTTCAGCCAGCCGTGCGTCACGACGACGCGCACCGGTCCCCTGACGGTCGCCGCCGGCCAGTCGCTGTGCGTCGGCCCGGGCGGCCGGCAGGTCGGCCCGGTGACCGTGCGTTCCGGCGGGGCGCTCGCGCTGACCGGCGATCCACAACCCGCCCCACCTCCCCTCGGCCCCGTGGTGGGTCAGCTAGTCGG
>NZ_JAMQQF010001082.1 GCF_023716945.1 Frankia sp. AiPs1
CGTCAGGCCCCCGAGGGCCAGGCAGCGAGGCGAGCCGGTGGATCGGCGGCGGCGAGAGCGGGGCGGGCGAGGACCGCCGCCGGCTGGGAACCGGGCAGCGGGGCGGTGGCGACCGCCCCGGCGAGGCGCTGAAAGGCGAACCGGGTTCGCCGGCGCAGTCGGAACCAGTTGATCGGACGGCTGTCGGCCAGCGCCGCGTCGAACGGCACCGGCACCGTCATGTACGCCCGATCCTCGAGATGGTCCAGGCGCATCCGGGCGCTGCGGCTGAGCCGGGACGGGTAGGTCTCGACGATGGCGACGATGACGGTCGCGGCGAGGTCGCCGCGACCGGCCGCGGTAAGCGCGGTCAGCGCGTCGTCCGCGCCCGCGATCTCCGCTTCCCCGGCGCGGACGGTGAGCACCAGCAGGTCCGCGCGGGCGAGCAGGGTGGCGGGGACCGGCTGGCTCCAGCCCGGCGGCGCGTCCGCGACGACGGCCGGATACCAGTGGCCGAGCAGATCCAGTGCCCAGGCCAGCTCCTCGGGCAGCAGGCCGGGACCGGCAAGGTCGCGCATCCCGGCCAGTACCTCCAGCCCACCCGAACCGTCGGAGGCCAGGAATTGGCGGACGTCCTCGAGCGAGGAGACCGGCGGGCGGGCGCCGGCCAGCTCCCGCAGGCCGACCCCCGGGGGCATGAGGCCGACCCGATGCGCGAGCAGCCCGCACTGGTCCGGGGAGGCGTCGACGGCGACGACCCGGTGGCCATGGTGCGCAGCCATCGCCAGGCCCAGCCCGGCGGCCACGGTCGTCCGTCCGCCGCCGCCGCCGAACCCGCCGATCAGGACCCGCCGGCCACCGGCCCGCGGA
>NZ_JAMQQF010001083.1 GCF_023716945.1 Frankia sp. AiPs1
CCCGTGAGCTGGCCGACCGGGCGCACCGGGCGGCCGTGGCGCACGGGGACGCCGACGCCGTCGCCGAGGCGCTCGAGGAACAGGCGATCCTGGCGCACATCCAGGGCACCTGGCGCACGGCGCTGCAGGTCCAGATGCCGCGGCTCGCGGCCGTGGACCTGGGCGGCCGGGTCAGCCGGTTCTTCGAGATCAACCACTGCATCGGGCAGTACCAGCTCTACGAGGACGCCCTCGCCGGCGATGTCGAGCAGTACGCGCGCGAGACGCTGGCACTGGCCGAGCGGGCCGACGCGGTGGCGGTGCAGGCGTTTGCCTGGTGCCTGCTCGGCGAGTCGCTGCTGTTGCGCGGCCACTGGGACGCCGCGGCCGCCTGCCTGGACCGAAGCTGCGAGCTGTACGCGCCGATGGGTAGCCGGTCCGTCGCCCTGCCCTGGCTGCGTCGGGCCGAACTCGCGATCTGCACGGGTGCCTTCGACGAGGTCGAGCCCTACCTCAAGCGGGCGTCCGCCATCGCGGCGGTCACCCCGCTTGCCCGGCACGCCTGGGGGCGGTTGCACGCCACGGCTGCGCTGGCGGCACTCGAGCGGGACGATCCTGACGGTGCCGTCGAGTCGGTGCGGGCGGCGTCGCGCACCGCGGCCCGCTACGGCGACTGCGCCAGCTGCGGTCTGTTGCTCAACCCGATCGGCGCGGAGACGCTGGCGCGGACCGGCGACGCCGCGGGAGCGCGGGCCTTCGCCGAGTCGGCCCGGCGAGCGGCGTCGTTCCACGACAGCATGGCCTGGACGGCCATGGCCGAGTCGGCGGCCGGTAGTGCCGCGGCGGCCGCGGGCGACCCGGTCGAGGCC
>NZ_JAMQQF010001084.1 GCF_023716945.1 Frankia sp. AiPs1
CCGCGAGGCCGCCGCCGGCGCTGGTGCCGGCGAGGACGATCCGCCCGGAGGCCACGCCCAGCTCGCCGGCGTGCGCGGCCGTCCACAGCAGGCCCGCGTAGCAGTCCTCGACCGGCGCCGGGTGCGGATGCTCCGGGGCCAACCGGTACTCGACCGAGACGACGACGAGGTGCAGGGCCTCGGCCCAGTCGAGGATCTCCGTCACCCCGGCACGGTTGTCGCCCATGATCATGCCGCCGCCGTGGATGTGGTAGACGACCGCCGCCGGCGTCGCGGCCGCGCTCGGCCGGCAGACGAGCAGGCCGACCTCGGGCGCTCCGGCTGGCCCGGGCACCGACAGCTCCTGCACCGTGAACGCGCCGCCGCGGTGGAGCTCCTCGTCCGGAACGGACGGCGCCGCCGAGGCGGCCCGTAACCGCGGCAGCATCTCGGCGGTGATCGACGGGGTGAGGAACTTCGCGAGCGGCTCGAGGGCCGCGGCCAGCTCCGGGTCGAACGGCGGCGGCGGGCCGACGGTGGCGGTGGCGGTGGTGGCGGCGGTGGGTGCCGAGAGGGACGGATTGCCGACGGTCATCTGTTCTCCTGCTCACCGGACGGGATGCCGGCATCCGAGCCGGCGGCAACAGACGGTCAGGACCACCGTACGCAGCAGGCCCGGCAGGCGCGGCAGTTGCGCCGCCGACCAGCCGGTTGGCATCCGCGCCGCACGGGCCGCCGAAGTCCGGGCCTCACAGGCAGGGGCCGGCCGTGGCCGTGGAGTCCGCGAGCCGGGTGAGCAATGCGCGCAGCAGGCGCTGCTCGTCCGGGCTGACCGCGGCGAGCAGCCGGGCCTCGACCTCGTCG
>NZ_JAMQQF010001085.1 GCF_023716945.1 Frankia sp. AiPs1
GTGCTCGCCGCCGCCGCGGACGAGACGCGGGCCAGGGAGGAGGCGGCGCTCGCCGGCACCGCCGGGCCAGAACCGCCCCTGCGCCTGGTGGTCGTGTTCGCGATGGACGCCGGGCGGGCCGCCCTGGAGGTGCGTGACCCGGCGTCGCGCCGGACCGGCCTCGACGATCTGCGCACGGTCACCCGCCGCGGTCCGGCCACCCGTGTCCACCTGGTCGGCTGGTGGCGCGGAGTGTCCCGGATGGCGGAGGACCTCGGGCCGGTCAACCGGGACGACATCGCGGCGTGGGCGGCCGCGGGGGTGCCCGGCAGCGACCTGTTCGCCCTGGCGGGTCACCGCCCGGTGGCCGGCGGCACGATGCCGAACCGGGCGGTGTTGTTCGACCGGCACATCCAGTCCGAGCCGCGCACGGTGGTGCCGTTCGCGCCGATGGTGCGGGGGTAGGCCGGTGGCGATCGGGCAGGAAGATCCAGACGGTGTCGGCTGGGTGGGTGTCCGCCGCGAGGCGGGGCCCGCCCGGCCGGCCGGGGCCGGGGGAGGACGGAGCGCGATGATGGCGGGAGCTGAGCCGTTGGACACCCCCGAGGCCTGGTCCATCGCCGGGTCGTGGCAGCGCGGCGCGACGGCGACGCCGGACGCGGCTGCGATCACGGCCATCCCCGCCGATCCAGCTTCCGATGCAGACCGCGATCTCGACCCTGGTCCCGACGATCCGCTGAAGGCGGCGATGCAGTACCGCCGGCTGCTCGGCGCCTCCGACGCCGCCCGTGCCCGCGCCGACCGGGACGCCTACCAGCGGCGCCAGGGCGGCCGCGCGCAGGCGCGCCGGCACCGTGAGGC
>NZ_JAMQQF010001086.1 GCF_023716945.1 Frankia sp. AiPs1
GCCGAAGGCCGACCACACCGGGTCGCCGGTGAGTGACCGGGCGGCCCGGGCCCGCTCGGCGATCCCCGCCACCTGTACCCGCAGCTCGCCGTCGGCCGGGACGTCCCCGGCCAGCACCTGCCGTTGCAGCGTCACGATGCGCGTGCGGGCCTCGTCGAGCTGCGAGCGGGCCATCAGACCGCGGACGGCCACCCAGCCGGCGAGGCCCACGATCAGGGCGAACGCGACAGCGAGGCCGCCGACCAGCCAGCGGGCCCATCCGCCGCCCCGGCGAGACGCCCCTGCCCCCCCGGCGGCCAACTCACCACCCGCGAGCCGTTCCCCGCCCACGAGCCGTTCCGCGGCCGTATCCGCCGCACCACTCGCATCCGCCACACCACTCGCATCCGCCACACCGATCTCACCGGCGGCACCGATCGCACCGACCTCAGCGGGGGCAGCGACCTCAGCGGAGGCAGCGGTGGCGGTCCCCGGTGCGGGAGCCGCCGTACCCCGCCCTGCCGGCCCGCCCGCCAAGGACGCCGAGCGCGCTCCAGCCCGGCTCGGTGCGCCGTCCGGGGCGGATTCCACCCCGGGTTGGCGCACAATGGCCAGCCCTGGGTCCACACGCCCGCCCGCCCCGCTGTTCCCGGATCCCTGCGCCCCCGAATTCCCGGCCGTCACCGGTGGGACGGCGGGCGGGTTGAGCCCCGCCCGTCCGTCGCCGCGGCGGAGCCGGCACTGTCCGGGCCGCCAGCACCAGGCAAGCTGTCGGGCCCGGGCGAGCCGCCGATACCGGACGAGCCGTCGGGCCCAGGCGAGCCGTCGGTGCGGGGCGAGCCGGCGGGCCGGCCGTCGGG
>NZ_JAMQQF010001087.1 GCF_023716945.1 Frankia sp. AiPs1
CAGCGGGCCGGGATGCCGCCGGGCGAGCTGCGCCGCCGACGAACCGTAGCCGTGGCGCTGGCGCGCCCAGGCCCGCCAGGACGGCCGCGGATCATGGTGCACCACCGCCGCCGGCTCGTATCGGACGGTGTGGCCGGCGCCGACGAGCCGCCACACCAGGTCGACGTCCTCCCCGAAACGCAGCTCCGGATCGAACGCGGCGTGTTCCCGCCGGATGAGCAGCGCGGCCGACGGCACGTACGACACCCGCCCGCCAGGGCGCACCGCCGCCGGCCAGGGCCCGAGATCGAGCGGGGAACGGCCCGCCTCGTAGCGCTCCCGCAGGCCCCCCCGCGACGCCGCCGGCACCGGAGAGGCGACCCGGGGCGCGACGGCGACGACCGCCGGGTCGGCGAGGTGGGCGACGAGGCGGTCGAGCCAGTCGGCGGTGGGCCGGACGTCGCAGTCGCAGAAGACGATCGTCTCGGTGCGGGCGGCCCGGGCGCCGCTGGTACGCGCCGCGGCGGGGCCGCGGGACTGGTCGTGCCGGATCACCCGGGCGCCGGCCGCGGCGGCCTCGGCCGAGGTGTCATCGCGGGAGCCATCGTCGACGACGATGACCTCGGCGCACTGCCCACGCAGCGCGCCGACCAGTGCACCGACGCGCCCAACCCCATCCCGCACCGGGACGACAGCCGTGACCCCCGTGACCTCAGCGACCCCGGCGACGCCGGGCTGGCCCCCGGCGACCCCGATGACCTCGATGACTCCGGCGACCGTGCCCGCCGACGAGGCACGACGCGGCGGGAGCGGGTGAACGAGCCCGGCGTCGACGAGCCGGCGCGCGAGCAGCCCCGCGC
>NZ_JAMQQF010001088.1 GCF_023716945.1 Frankia sp. AiPs1
GTCGTCCCCCCACCGGCGCCCGAGGGCTCCCCCGCCCCGCCCGCACCGGCGGGGCTGACCGCGCAGGCCTGGCTGGTCGCGGATGCCGGCAGCGGCGCCGTCCTCGCTGCCTCCCGCCCGCACGCGCCGGATCTGCCGGCCAGTACCATGAAGATCCTCACCGCGCTGACGGTGCTTCCCGGCCTGCCGCCGGACCGGGTCATCACCGTCGACGACAACGCCCCTCGGGTGGATGGCACCAAGGTCGGGCTGGTGCCCGGCGTCGGGTACACCGTCCGGGATCTGGCAACAGCGATGATGATCTCCAGTGGGAACGATGCGACGGTGGCCCTCGTCGAAGCCGCCGGCGGCACCGCGACGGTCCTGGCCCGGATGAACGCGCTGGCCGCATCGCTGGGCGCGCGCGAGACCGTCGCCGGCGATCCGACCGGGCTGGACAGCCCGGGGCAGGTGACCAGCGTCTACGACCTCGCCGTGCTCGGCCGCGCCGCGCTCAACGACCCGAGCGTGCGGGGATACCTCACCATCCCGCGGGCATCCCTCACCGGGCGCGGCGACCAGCGCTTCGAGATCCAGAACCACAACTCGCTGCTCCGCACCTACGACGGGGCGGTCGGCGTGAAGAACGGGTACACGGTGGCGGCCGGCGCGACGTTCGTCGGGGCCGCCACCCGCGGCGGTCGGACACTCATCGTCGCGTTGCTGCGCGCGGCCCCCGCCTACGGCACCGACGCCCGCGCCCTGCTCGACTGGGGATTCGCCCACGCCGGACAGGTGACGCCGGTCGGCTACCTGCCGAACCCGGCAGCGTCCGCGGCCGGCGAGGCGACCCGGCCC
>NZ_JAMQQF010001089.1 GCF_023716945.1 Frankia sp. AiPs1
CGTCGGCGTCGACCTGTCCGCACCGGCGCTGCGGCAGGCCGCCGCGCACGGCGTCGCGGCGATCCGGGCCGACGTGCGGTGCCTGCCGTTCCAGGACGGACAGTTCCCCTGCGTCGTCGCCGGCGAGCTGTTCGAGCACCTCGAGGATCTGGAGGCCGCCTGCGCGGCGATCGCGCGGGTGCTCGCCCCAGGCGGGACGCTCGTCATCGACACGCTCGCCGACACGCTGTTCTGCCGAGTGGCCCTGGTGGGCGTCGCCGAGCGCCTGCCCGGGGGGCCGCCGCCGCGCATCCACGATCCTCGGTTGCTCGTCGCGCCCGACCGGTTGACCCGCGCGCTGGGCGGCTGCGGCATCGAGATGACGGTCGTGGGCGGCCTGCGCCCCTCGCTCGTCGACTACGCCCGCTGGCTGGCCCGCCGGGCCGACTCGGTGCGGATGCTGCCGACCGGGTCCACTGCCGGCGTCTACCAGGCGGTCGGCACCAGGATCGAGACCGGGAGGGCCGACCGATGACCGCCACGATCCCGGCGCCGCGCGGCCCGGCCGTCGACGGCGCGCGGCTCGCCGGGGGCGTCGTCGACGCGATCGCCGCCTCCGCCCGCGGCCGGGGGCTGCTGTGGGACGCCCGCGCCGGGCGCTGGTTCGCCGTCGCCGTGGCCGGTGCCCTGACGGCGGTGACGATCGCGCTGGCGCTGCGGCACGGCCCGGGGTGGACGTCGTCCGCGGCGGTCTGCCTGGACCTCGCCATGGGCTGGATCTGCGTCGCCGCGCTGCTGACCTGGCTGGCCGCGCTGCCCGCGCCGGCGGCGGCCTGCTGCGCCTACGCGGTGGTGGCC
>NZ_JAMQQF010000108.1:0-252 GCF_023716945.1 Frankia sp. AiPs1
GACCAGCGCCGCCGCCAACGTCAGGCGGGTGGCTCGGCCAGGCCGAGGCGCGGCGCCCCGCCGGCGAACGGCCCGGTGATCGCGGTGACCCACCTGCTCGGGCATCGGCGCTCCTGTCGGTCCACCGTCACGCCGGCCGGCCGGCCGGTCCGGGGGGGGGGGGGGGGGGGGGGGGGCGGGGCCGGGCCGGCAAACCGTACGCCTCCGCGGGGGCGGCTTTTCGGGTCTTTTTTTGGTGCGGTGGGGGGGAGC
>NZ_JAMQQF010000108.1:262-14567 GCF_023716945.1 Frankia sp. AiPs1
TTTCGGTCCACCGACCGGCCGCCCGCCCGGCCGGTCAGGGCCGGTCCCGGTCCGAGGGGGACCGGGACCGGCCCTGAAACGGCACGTCGTCGGCGGAGCGGTATTACGGGTAATTTGGTGCTGCGGGTGCGGCTGAGCTATGGATGAATGGTTGCTTCGGGTCGAGTGGTCCGGCCGGTGAGTCGGCCACGAGTGGGGATCAGGTCCACTGGAACGATTCGACGTTGTTGGCGAAGGTGGGGGTGAAGTTGCCGCCGCTGCTCGGGCTGATGGTGCCCGAGGGGCCGGTGTAGTTCACCCCGTTGTAGACCCTGGCGGTGAGGTGCCGGTCGTAGTTCCAGGCGGACTCCGAGTTGTTGCCCACGATGGCACCCTGGCCGGCGCCAGGTGAATTGAACCTGTTGTCGTTCAGGTTGCTGTCGGCGAAGAAGAAGTCCGCGTGGCTGCCACCGAAGTTTGAGAGGTACCACAGGCAGAGGTCGCCGTCACCGTTGCTGTACAGGTTGCAGAGGCCGTCCACGTGCGCCGCGCTGACACCGCCGCCGTTGCGGGTGGCCTTCGTCGTGATGCCGGCGGCGGCGATCCCGCCCGCCGGCGCAGCGGGAGCGCTCGTCGACCCGCTGGTGGCACCGCCGCCACCGGTGGCAGCACTGGCCGGCTGCCCGGCCGCGATGATGCCGGCGGCGGCCACTGCGCCGACGGCGACGGCGAGACCCCGACGAAGATTCGTCTTCTTCATGAGTTGCTCCTTGCATCGATGAGAAAATGTTCCAACGCCGCTTCCGTGAAAGCGTCGCGCTGGGCGGACAATCCTTCCAGGCAGGTAATTTCGAATCGTCCGTGCGACCCCGCTCCCGTGGTCTGGTGTGTCGGCGGGCACGCTCGCGACTGGTTTAGCTGATACAGGGGTTGGTTGCGTCGCTGAGCTGTGTTTCGGGAAAGGTAACTGCCTGGTAAGGATGAATGACTGGTGCAGATCGAAAGTATGGCGTCGGCTTCGCGGTGTCCAGGAAGGCGCGGTAGCGCGTGTCGAACCGGCGCCCGGACATATCCGGCGGCGCATGTCCCGTTTAATCGGGCAAATGTGCGGTTCTTTTCGGCTGCCTACGGACGAATCAACGGACCGGCGGGCGGCCGGGCGCCGTCGGTGACGTATAGCCGACACCGTCGCCGGCCGGGTTTTCCGAAGCGGACCCGAGCGGTCCGCCTCTCGGCGCAATCAGGCCTGCGGCCGGCCGGCCGGGGTCGCTGGCGGCGTCGTTCCCGCGGGTGCACGGGCATCGTTTCGTCGCATGACCGCGGTCCCCACCAGAGGAATGGCCAACGACGACCTGTCCAGCTCTTTACCTGGCCATAGCCGCAGTGGTCATCCCGGTCAGGGACGAGAAGGGGATCAGCCCGCGGCGGGGCGAGGGAGCAGGGCGAGGGCCTGTTCGGCGGCATCGCGGATCATCGATTGCGGGGCGCCACAGGTGCCGACCGCCTCCAGCCCGCGCAGCACGACCAGCACGAGGCCGGCCAGCCGAGCGGGATCGTGGCCGGCGGCGAGTTCGCCGGCCCGCTGCGCCTCGCCGACGCACTCGGTCAGCAAGGCATGCGCCTCGGTGACAACCCGATTCACCCGCTGCGCCACCTCGGGGTCCGCGCCACCGAGCTCGGCGGCACTCTTGGCGATCAGGCAGCCGTGCCGGTCGACGTCGCCGGCGATGATCGACACCATCGCGCGGACGTGCCCCGCCAGCCGCTCGAGCGGGCTGCCAGGTGCGCTCAGATCGGCCCGAATCGCGGCGGTGGACTCGTCGCAGTAGCTGTCGAGCGCGCGCAGGAACAGCGCGTGCTTGTCGCCGAAGGCGCCGTACAGGCTGCCTCGGCCGAGCCCGGTGGCCGCCGTCAGGTCGTCGAGCGAGGTGGCGGTGTAGCCGGTCGCCCAGAACTGGTCACGCGCCGCGCAGACGACCTGATCCTCGTCGAATGTGCGTGGTCGCGCCATGCGATCGATGCTACCGCATTGTTTACCGTATGGTCCATATTGGGTGCTGGGGCAGGTGGACGCCCTGCGTCGGATCGGTCCGCTACCTGGGTAATCGCGTGGTTCGCGCGGTTCGTCCTCGTTGACAGGAGCCGGGCGCGAACCGCATACTCCGATCGCCTGTGTGAGGAAGCCGGTGGGAATCCGGCGCGGTCGCGCCACTGTGACCGGTCTGCCTGTCCGTGAGGGCGGCGGTACCGGGAGCCAGACCCGAGCGCAGGTGGTCCGAACAACCGGGACGCACGATCCCTCAGGGGGCTTACATGACCACACCCGTTGCCCAGCCACGGCAGCGATCCATCTCCTTGCCGCTGACCGCCCGCCGGGTGGCGCTCGGGCTCACCGCGCTGCTGTCGCTGCTGCTGCTCTACTTCATCGGTGTCGATCAGGGCGCCACGTCGTTGTTCGGCTCGGATACCCACATCCACGAGTTCGTCCACGACGCGCGCCACTTCCTCGGCTTCCCCTGCCACTGAGCGGGGCGAGGAGATGGAGTTCCGCTACATCTACCGCGGTCTGGGGGTCGGCCTGCTGGGCGGGCTGCTGGCGTTCGTCTTCGCCCGCATCTTCGCCGAGCCGCTCATCCAGGACGCGATCGACTACGAGGACGGGCGGCACGAGGCGCAGGAGGCACTGGACGCCGCGGCAGGTCTCGCCGCCGGCGCCCACGACCATGGCGAGGTCTTCAGCCGCTCGGTGCAGCGCAACCTGGGCATCGGCGTCGGGATGGCGCTGTTCGGACTGGCGGTGGGCGGCCTGTTCGTCGTCGTCTACCTGATTGTCTCGCGCCGCTGTCCGAACATCCGGCCGCGGGTGCTGGCCGCGTTGCTCGCCGGGGCCGGGTTCGTCGGTTTCTACCTCGTCCCGTTCGCGAAGTACCCGGCCAACCCGCCGGCGATCGGGCACGAGGAGACGATCGGCGCCCGCAGCGCCCTGTACGTGACGATGGTCGGGGTCTCGGTGGTCGCGCTGGGCCTCGCGGTCGTGGTGGGCCGGTGGCTGGCGGGCCGGGTCGGCGCCTGGAACGCGAGCCTGGTCGCGGGAGTGGTGTTCCTGGTGCTCGTCGGCGTCGCGATGGCCCTGCTGCCCGCTTACGGGCATCTCGGTGCGAACCGGGCGGAGTTCGGTGACTTCGCCACCGAGACCCCGCAGCCGCTCACGGCCCCGAACGGCACGATCGTCTACCCGGGATTCCCTGCCGACGTGCTGTTCCGGTTCCGCTTCTACTCGGTGGTCAGCCAGCTCATCCTCTGGGCCACGATCGCGCTCGCCTTCGGTCAGCTCGCCGAACGCCTTGCCGTCGCGCCCGCCCGCCGGCAGGGGCGGACCGCCGTGTCCGCGGCCGACCGGCCCGCCACCGCTGCGAGTACCGCCACGGGCTGAGCCCTGGCCCGTCCCGCCACCGAGGCGCTGTGTGGAAGATCGCCGCGGTGGCGGGCAAGGAGTAGGCGTGTGGCCACTGCGTGGCCACCGTGAGCAGAGCGGGCGTCCGGAGGTCGGGTCCACCGTCGTCGAACGGGACGGCGGTGACCCGGCCATCGACGAGATCGTCGTCGCCCAGCCTCCGTCAGGCGCCGGCGGCGTCGGCGAGGACACCGACGAGCGCGGTCACCGCCATCGCCGCGCAGCCGCCCAGCACGACGCGCAGCGTGGGACGCAGCAGCGGGGTGCCCGCGGCCCGCGCCGCCAGCGCTCCCGCGACCGCCAGGCCCAGCACGGTCACCGCAACGATGAGCACAAGCCGGGCGGTGCCCGCGGGCGCCGCCATCCCGGTGAACGGCACCAGCGCGCCGAGGGTGAAGCTCCCGGCCGACGCGGACGCCGCCTGCAACGGCCGGGCCTCGTTGGTCTCGTTGTGGCCGAGCTCGTCGCGCATGTGGGCGCCGAGGGCGTCACGTTCGGTCAGCGCAGCGGCGACCTTCTCGGCCAGGTCACGCGGCAGGCCGCGGCGCTCGTAGATGCCGACCAGCTCCGCGAACTCCGCCACCGGGCTCGCCTCGAGCTCCGCCCGCTCCACGGCGAGGTCGGCACGCTCGACGTCGCCCTGGGCGCTGACCGATACGAACTCGCCGGCCGCCATGGACAGCGCGCCCGCCGTCAGCCCGGCGAGGCCCGCGGTGAGGATCGCACCGCTCGACGCGCCGCTCGCCGCCACGCCGACGATCAGGCTGGAGGTGGAGACAAGGCCGTCGTTCGCGCCGAGGACGGCCGCCCGCAGCCAGCCGGCTCGCTGCGCGCCGTGCCGCTCCCGGTGCCGGGCCATCGTGCTCGCTGCCGCCATGTCCCGCATTCCAGCACGGCCAAACCAGACCGGACACCCGCGAATGCCCTTCCTCACTGTGACAATCGGCTCGCGACTGTGACAATCGGCCCGCGGCCCGCGGCCCGCGGCGCGAGCCTGGCCCGGCGCTGGCCGCAGCCCGAGGCGGTTCCCGGCGCTGCCCGCCGTCGCTCACTGGCCGCCGCCTCTCCTCGGCCGCGCCGCCGATCAGGCGCGATCGGGTCGACCCGCCCCTCTGCTCGCCGGCCGGCGGTCGAGCCAGGTCACGTACTGGCGCAGCCCCATGACCTCCCACAGCGTTTGCCGGCTCCAGCCGCCACCGTCGTGCACCCGGGCGTGGTGGGCGACCATCCGCAGTCCCTGCCCGCCGGCCGACTCGGGTCGCAGGGTGGCGCCGAGGATCACCACCGGGGAGTTCCAGCCGGCCGCGGACCGCTCGATCCGCAGCTGGCGCCCGATGAGGAACGCCAGCCGGGTCCGTGCCGGCGGATGCCGACGCGGGTGCACGGTGACGGATCCGACGTGCGGCCAGGCGGCAGCGTCCACCGCGGCCCGTAGCAGCGCGCCCGGTTCCACCGGCAGGAAGTCGACCTCGACGCACGCCTCGCCGGCCGGAGCGCCGAACGGGGCGCAGGCCAAGGGGGCGGGCGAGGCGGCGGGCAGGCCGGCGAGGACGAGGCCGTCGGCGTCCGGCAACACCAGCGCCGGCAGGTCGGCGGCTTCGATCTCCCATTCCGTGCCAGTGGTCATGCCGGCCGGCCGGGGCCGGGGGAGCGGTCCTGTCGGCAGGTCACCTCCAGCATGTTGCCGACCGGCACACGTCCCATCCGTCACCTTTCCTCAAGCGTCCATCGAGCATGGCAAACATCGGCCGGCCGTCCCAAGGGGGAAAACCCGGGGCGTCGGTCCTCCCGGCCGGGACGAGCCGAGTGCTGCCCCACACCGTCGCGTCGACGGGTCGGCGCGGGGACGGCGGAACCGACTGCCCTCCTGGCTGTTTGCGGCCACCCGACCGCACGACCTGCGCCCGCACCGATATCACCCGCGGCCACCGCCAGCCTGTTTCCAGCCCCACCGCGCCGTGCTCGCCGCCGCCGATCGATCCGCCGCCCCGCGACCGGCTTGGCCGAACCGGAACACCGGTCGAAATCGGCGCGATGCGCACCGATCGGGATCGATGCTGACTTCGAGGTCCCCCCAGGGTGAACAATAGATTCGCCATCGTTTCGCGCCGAGGATGCCGGGGTGACATCGCCGTGTCCCGTCAGGACCCAGCGGGGTTTGACCCGAATCTGTCCGGCTCGGCGCCCGGGGCTGCGGAGGATCGGCCCAAGGTGGTCAGCCGGCCCGCCGCGGTCGCGTGAGGGCGGTGTCGATGAGGGCGGCCGCGGCCGCCCGGGCGTCGGCGAGCGGCGCGGGATCGTTGAGCGAGGTCGCGAGCGCCGTCGCGCCCTCGAACAGGACGGCGAGCTGACGGCCGAGGGCGGCCGGATCGGGGGCGCCGGCCGCCTGGGCGGTCTCGGCCAGCAGGCGCGTGAACGCCGCCTTGTGCCGGATCACCGCCCGCTCGACCGCCGGGACCGTCCCGGCGGTCTCGACCGCGGCGTTGTGGAACGGGCAGCCCCGTAGCCGCCGGCCGCCGACCGCCGGGTCTGCTGGGCCTGCCGGGTCTGCTGGGTCGGTGGGAGCCGGGGGGTCGTCCGCGAACAGGGCGAGCAGGCGGTCACGGGGGAGCAGGTCGGCGCGGGCCAGGGCGCGCTCTCGCGGCGGCGCGGCGATCGTGTCCAGCCGGTGCAGGTACTCCTCGACCAGCGCGTTCTTGCTGGGGAAGTGCTGGTAGAAGGTCCGCTTGGAGACCTGGGCGACGTCGGTGAGCCGCTCCATGCCGGTGGCGTTGATGCCCTCGGCGTAGAAGAGCCGGTCCGCCGCTCGCAGGATCCGCTCCCGGGCGCCGCGCCCGCCACGCCTTCCCGGCGTGGCCTCGCCCCGATCGTCCGACATGTCGTCAAGGTAGACCGGTCGTTGTACTTCTGTCGAGCGCCCTGCTACCGTCACAGAAGTACACTGATCGTTCTACCTTGGTGGGCGTGACGGTCCTCGCCGCGTTCCGCCGCCGGGAGGACCCCATGCAGCACATGACCTTCGGCCGCGCCACCGGCCTGCGCGTCAGCGAGCTCGCGCTCGGCACCGGTAACTTCGGCACCCGGTGGGGCAGCGGCGCCGAGCCCGCGCAGGCGCGCAAAATCCTCGACCGGTTCGCCGAGGCTGGTGGGACGGCCCTCGACACCGCGGAGAGCTACCAGTTCGGCGAGTCCGAGGAGATTCTCGGCCGCCTGCTGGCCGGCACCCGGTCGCACTTCACCATCGCGACGAAGTTCGGCCTTGGAGTGGCCGGCGACGGCGGCGTGCTCGGCACCGGCAACGGCCGGCGCAGCATGGCCCGCGCCGTCGAGGGCAGCCTCGCCCGGCTCGGCACCGACTACCTCGACCTGCTGTGGGTGCATTTCCCCGACGCGGTCACCCCCGTCGAGGAGATCATGGGCGGGTTCGACGACCTGGTCCGCGCCGGCAAGATTCTCTACGGCGGCCTGTCGAACTTCCCGGCCTGGCGCGCGGCGCGGGCCGCGACGCTGGCCGAGCTGCGCGGCCTCGCCCCCCTCACGGGCGTCCAGTTCGAGTACAGCCTCGTCGAACGCACCGCCGACCGCGAGATCCTGCCGATGGCGCAGGCGCTGGGCTTGGGCGCCGCCCTGTGGTCCCCGCTCGGCGGCGGCCTGCTCACCGGCAAGTACCGCACCGGCAGCGCGGGCCGGCTGACCGACCTCGGCCGCCTCGTCCACATCGAGGACGAGGCTCGCAAGACCGCCGTCGTCGACGCGCTGCTCGCCGTCGCCGCCGACCTTGGCGTGCCGCCCGCCCGGGTCGCCACCGCCTGGCTGCGCGAGCACGCCACCCGCGCGTCGACCGCCCTCGTCCCGATCATCGGCCCGCGCACGATCGAGCAGCTCGACGACTACCTCGCCGCGCTCGACGTCCGCCTCGACGAGGCCCAGTACCGCCGCCTCGACGAGGTCAGCCGGCCCGACCTCGGCCAGCCCCACGACCAGGACGCCACCCAGCGGGCCGCGACCCTGGGCGGCGACGCGGCCGCGTTCCGCTCCTTCCTGCCCGTCGCCTGACCGCCTCTGCCCGTCGCCTGACCGCCTCTGTCTCGCCTGCCGGCCTCTGTCTCGCCTGACCGCCACTTCGACGGGGCGAGGCGGGCAGTGTGCGCGGGGCGACCGGTCTGATGCCTCGTGTCACAATTTGGGGGATGGCTACCGGGGGACTGGACCGGCCGTACAGCGACGGCCGGTGGGATTTCTTCATTCCTACACGGCGCGGGACCGGGCCTGGGCGGAGTGGATCGCCTGGCAGCTCGAGGCCGCGGACTTCCGGGTGCTCGTGCAGGCCTGGGACATGGTGGCGGGTTCCAACTGGTCCGCCGCCATGCAGGACGGCATCCGATACAGCACCCGCACCCTGGCGGTGCTCTCCGAGGCCTACCTGGATTCGGTGTATGGCAGGCAGGAGTGGCAGGCCGCCTTCGTCGCCGACCCGGACGGCGCGGCCCGCCGCCTGCTCCCGGTCCGGATCGAGAACTGCGAGCGCCCCGGCGTGCTCGGCTCCAGGGTGTCCGTCGACCTGTTCGGTCTGGCCGCGCACGGCGCCCGCGACGTTCTCCACAACGCCGTGCAGGCGGCGATCTCCGGCCGGGCGAAGCCCCCCGCCGAGCCCCACTTCCCGGGCGGCGGACCCATCCCGCCGAAGGCGTCGACCGGTCGCCGGGCGCCGATCTTTCCCGGGATTGCCGACGGCCCGCCGACCACGCCGATCACGCCGATCACGCCGACTGGTCTGTCGGTCGTGCCGTCCGGGTCCGAGACGCCGGGGGAGTGCCGCGCACTGCTCATCGGCGTGCCCGGCTACGACGACGAGGAGCTGCCCTCGCTGCCGTGGCTCGCGCCGCTCATTGATGCCACAGCCGAGTCACTGGAGCGGGTCGGCTACCGGGCCGACGTCCACGACCGGTCGCGGCTCGGTCACAGCGCGATCAAGTCGGCGATCCATGCCTTTCTGCGCGACGCGGCGGCCGACGACACGCTGCTGCTGGTCCTGGCAGGTCATGGGGTCCACCACGACGGTCGCGACTTCCTCGTCCCCGCTGACGCCGACCTCGGCTACCAGCCGTTCTGGGACCTGTGCGTGCCCCTGGACTGGTCCGCGAAGATTTCCCGCAGTGCCGCCGGCCGGGTGCTGGTACTCGTCGATGCCGCCGACGACTTCGCCGACGCCGAGGTGCGGGCGGCCGTGGCCGGCGACGGCTGGGCCACGGGCCGTCTCGCCCCCGCGGCGGGCACCGACGTCGCCTACCTGATCCGGGAGACGCCGCCTACGGGTGCTGGATCGCCGTTGCTGCGAGCCCTGCTGGATGTCCTGTCCACCCCCGCGGTGCCCGCCAACGTGCAGACGCTGGCGGAGAGGCTTCGCCACCGCCTGGCCATCGACGGGTCGGGGGACCCCGTTGCCGGACCGGTGCCCTGCACGCTGCGGTCCGTCCTGCACTGCGACCCGCGCGCGTTTCGCCCTTTCCCGGCCGTGGCCTCCCCGGGCTCACCGGCGTCCCCGGAGCATCCCTGGCGGCGTGCCGCCGACCGGCACGTCGCGTGGACGCTCGTGGCGAACAGTCCGGCCGCCGAGGAGCTGCGGACGGTGACCGTCGATCTCGTCGGTCGGCTCGGCGCCGCGCGCGACCATGCCGCCATGGCACTGCAGGCCGATTCCTGGCTCGACTCGATGCTCGCGCTCCGGCTGATGAAACGGATCGAGTTTCTCGTCCGTCGTCTGCCCGCCGACCCGCCGCCGCTCTCACCGGCCGAGGCCGGCCTGCTGATCGTGGTGCCATTCCTGCACGAGACCCTGTGGACGACCCTGGTCGCAGGGGCTACCGTCGCCCATCCCGGCGTCCCCGGGCCGGGCAACCGGCTGTCCGGCCGGGACGAGGTCGACCGGGCGGAGTTCGAGAACTTCACCAGGCTGCATCCGCGGCTGCTGCGCCGCATCGACCGGACCCGGCGCACCGGCGACACCGGCGCCGCCGAGGCCATCGGCTGGTGGCTCGCGCACCGCTGGGTGGCTCGGCGGCCGGCCTCCTACCGGGGTCCGGCCCTCGCCGGCCTGCTGGTCGGGATCGACCCGGACACACCCGCCGGTGAGGTCTTCACCGCCGGGCGGGCGAGCGCGCTGCTCACCGCGATACGCGCCGATCCCGCCCATCTCAACCGGCCCGGCCAGACCGCAGCGCTGCGCGATCTGGTGACGGTGGCACCCGCGACCGGGGACGAGATGACCCTGCGGGAGCGCCTCGTCGGCTACCTGGTGACCGTGGGCCAGCGGATGGCCCTCGAACCCGCCGCGCTGCCGGACGTCATAGTCGAACACCTCGGCGTGGGCGACCCGGTCGATCTCGGCCTGCTGGGTGAGACCATCCGCGGGGCGCAGTGGCAGCACCGGGGGCGCTCGAGCCGGGCCCTGTCCGCCCGCTGCCAGCACCAGGCCGTCCAGGTCGCCCTGGAACGCCACACCGCCGAACTCGACAGTCTGCTCGCCGAGGCGCACCGCGCCGCCGGGGAGATACCGGCGCTGGCGTACCTGCCCACCCACGCGACCGCCGAGGCGGTGCGGGCCGTCGAGGTCGACGGGCGGCCCGCCTACAGCTCGGCGGGCGCGCAGTTCCGGCTGGCCGAGGACAAGGTGCAGGAGTTGCTCATGGGCGAGCAGCTCTACGCCAACCGGGGACTGGCGATCCGCGAGCTCTATCAGAACGCCCTGGACGCCTGCCGCTACCGGCGGGCCCGCGAGCAGTACCTGATCCGCGCCGGAGGCCGGGCGACCACCACCTGGACGGGGCGGATCACCTTCACCCAGGGATTCGAGCCGGACGGCGGCGCCTACCTCGAATGCCGCGACAACGGCATCGGCATGGGCCTGCGCGAGCTCACCGACGTCTTCGCCGAGGCCGGTACCCGCTCGGTGGACCTGCCCGAGGTCGTCGAGGAGATGGTCGCCTGGAAGTCCTGCGACCCGCCGATCGAGTTCCACCCCAACAGCCGTTTCGGCGTCGGCGTGCTGTCCTACTTCATGATTGCCGACGAGATCACGATCGACACCTGCCGGCTCGGCCTCGACGGTCGGCCGGGTGACCGCTTCCGGGTCACGATCGCCGGGCCGGGGAACCTCTTCCGGGTCCAGAACCTGGGCCCCGGCAGCGCCGCGGGTACCAACGTGCGGCTGCACCTGAGCCGCGAGGTGGGCAAGGCCACGGTGAGCTGCGTCGATCTGCTCCGTCGCATCCTGTGGGTCGCCGAATTCGAGACGGAGGCCACCGAGGGCGTCGCCCGCGCGCACTGGCCACCGGGCGAGCTCGCCGACTCCGCCCCCGTCGGTGACGACGACCCGCTGGCCGGCCCCCCCATCCGCCGCTGGACGGCACCGATCGTCCCGGGCGGTGACGGCGTCTGGTGGGCCAACGGCCCAGGCGCCGTCCTCGCCGACGGCCTGTGGGTGGGCCGGATGGTGTTCGGCCTCGTCGTGAACCTCACCGGCGAGCTCACGCCGGAGCTCTCGGTCGACCGCAACGAGATCCGGGAGCTCGTCGACGAGGCGGCGATCGACGACCGGATCACGACCGCGGTGCCGACCCTGCTGGCCGCGGGCGCCTTCGACATCACCCAGGAGTGGCTGTCCGCACTGGCTCGCGACCTGCCACTGGTCGCGGACGCCGTTCTGCGGGCGCTGCTCGCGACCCCGGGCCGGACGTGGCCGGCGGCCGGCGGGACGGTGGTTCCCATCGAGCAGGTGGGATGCTTCCCTCTCGACGGGGAGCTACTGCCGGTGGCGGCGCATGCCCGCGTCAGCCACGGGATCAGCTATCGGTCGATACCCGATTCGATCATCTTTCGGCGCCTGGCGGCCTGGTCCGCCGCGACTGTCGCCGCCGGGGACGGCCCCTCCCCTTCCGCTTCCCCGTCCCTGCCGAGCGACTTCGTGTTGGCCGGCTGGTGGAACGACCGCTTTTCCGGCGTTCGCGCCGAGGTCTCAATGTCGCTGTTGTTGTTCCTCGCGGGCCGTCTTCGGCAGCCGGTAGCGGAGATCGCTCGGCGTCTGAGGGAGCTGGGTCTTCGCCCCGCCGAAGCACCTGCCGCGACGGTGGCGGAGGTGACGCGGACCGACCGGCTCCTGGTCACTGAAGATCTGGACGGACGACATCAGGTCTACTGGAATACCGTGCCGCTTGGGCACGCGATGCTGGCCGCCCAGCGCCTCGGACTCGGCCTCGAGGAGTCCATCCGGCGATTTCGCGCCCTTGGCCTGGCGGTCGGCCCCGCCGGCAGGGCCGTGCCGGCGCTGCACCCCTTCGATCTCGTGCTGCTGAGCACGGGACTGACCGGCCGATCGCCATGGCTGGGCAGTAGTCGGGTTCGCCTGTCGCACGTGCTGCGCGCCGCTCTGCAAACCGACCAGCCTGCGTCCGCCATCCGCGATCGGCTCGCGGCCCTCGGCTACCGAGTACCCCCGCTCGCGCCCGAGGCGGCGAGGTCGTCCGGAATCGATGCCGCGCGGATCTTCAACCTCGACGAGGACGGAGATCTCGGTCGGCGCCTGGTGCCCGCCGGATTCGTCCTCATGGCGGCGGCGCGGGCGTCCGTTCAGCCGCCGGAGGTCGCGCACCTGCTCGCTGAGCTCGGCTTCCCGGTCGCGCTGAGCGGAAGCCGGCTCGCTCACCTCGGCGAGCAGGAGTCCGAGATGTTCGCGAGGAACCTGAGCAGGACATTCCTACAGGTGGGGGAGCCCATCTCCCGGCCGGCCGTATGGCTCACCGCGCAGGAGACGTCCCGGCCGGGCCATGAGGTCGCCTCACTGCTGCGCAAGTACGGCTTCGCCGTGGCCGACCTCGACAGCCGCGCCGACGCCGAGGGACGCGCGGTCACCGGTGCGGACTACCGCGGGTGGGCGTGGCTCCTGCACCCGATCGGGCCTGAGGACGTGCTCGCCCTCGCGGCCTCGCTGAATCGGACGCCGGCGGACACGGCGCGCCTCCTGGACGGCCTCGGCGTCGGGGTGCCCGAGCTGACCGACGCCGTCCTGACCACGGAAGACAAAATCCTGTTCAGCCCCACCCTGGACAGCACAAACATCTCGCAAATATCAGAAGGCGGATCGTTTCCGATTGCCCACCTACTCGCGGCCGCGGGCCGGCTGCGGCGAGACCCCGGGGAGCTCGCTGCCCGCGTCCGGCATTTCGGCATCGCGATCGCCGACCCCACGGGATGGAACGCCGCTCCGCTCGACGCCGAGGACGCCGCGCTGCTCGCCCGCGATGTCACTCTCGACGGGCCGTGGCTGCCGGACGGTCCCGTCCCCACCGCCCACCTGCTTGTGGCCGCGGCCCGCACCGGCCGATCCCCGGCGGACGTCGCGCGCCGGCTCGGTGCGCTCGGCTTCGCGACCGAGCCGGTACCCGACGTCGCGCCGACCGGCGAGGACGCCCGGCTCCTGGTGGATCTGCTCGATGTCGTCGATCCGGTCACCGGAGCGGCCGGCTGGAGCGATCCGAGCCGGGCGGCACTGCTCGCGGCCGCGCACGCGACCGGTCGCGAGCCACGCGATCTCGCCCGATGGCTGGTCGACCTCGGGCTTGCGGCCCGCGGAACCGAAGCGCCCGGCCTCGCCTGGAACCAGGACCTCGACGTCGCGGTCGACAGCGACGATCTCGACCTGCTGAGTGTGGACATCGACGCACAGGGGCCCTGGCTGGCCGATGGACCTGTGCCCTACGGCCACCTGCTGGCCGTCGCCGGACTCACCGGTCGTCGGCCGGCAGACCTCGCCGCCCGGCTGCGAGAGCTGGGATTTCGGGGAACGCCCGGGATGGCGGACATTCCCGGGGTGGACGCCGTGGACATCGTCCTTCTCGCCCGGCGGCTGACCGGCGAGTCGCCCTGGCTGCCGGGCCGACACGTGCTGCCGCGGGCCCACCTGCTGCACGCGGCCTGCGTGCTCGGCTGTGATGTGGCCGAGGTCCGCGACCGGTATGCCCGGCTCGGCTTCGGTGTGCCGGACGAGTTGCGGGAGATCAACCGCGACGCGCGGACCGCGGTGACGGTCGCCTTCTTCCGGACCGACGCGGCCGGACCGGTGTCCGAGCCGATCTCGGCCGCGCAGGTTCTCGGCGTCGCGGAGTTCACCCGCAGGTCGCCCGACGAGGTGATGGCGCTGTTCACCGGCCTCGATCTCGATCTTGATGGGCAGGCTTTCGCGGCGGGGTCCGGGCAGCGGCCGGGCGGCGGTCCGCAGCCGACTGCCCGGGACGCGATCCTGCTCAGCGCGCGGCTCGATGGTCGCGGACCATGGCTTGGCCGCGGACCGGTTCCGCTGGCGCATGTGATCGCCGCAGCCGGATATCTGCGATGGACACCGGCGCGGGTACTCGGTCGGCTCGCCGCGCTCGGCTATGCGGGTCCGTCGCTGGCGGGGTCGGCGCGTGACGCTTTCGTCGACGGCGCCGACGCTTTGGTCGTCGCCATGCTCCGGGACTCGCGGGGGCGCTATGTCGATCGTCCGTTCTCTCGAGCCGAGATCCTCGTCGCCTCCTACCGTCTGCGCTGGCCGCCGCGGCGGATCGTCGAGCGGCTGGCCGTGTTCGGTCTCCCTACACCCGTCCGGGAGACCTTCGACCGCTGACGGCTCGTGGGCGACCTGCGCCGGTTCGGTGCGGTCGCCGCCGCCGGCCGAAAGCTCGGGCGGTCTGAACTCCGCAGATGGTCAGGCCGGGGAGCCGGCCCACAGGTCGGGGCCGAAGACCTCGTAGCGGATGCGCTGCGCCGGCACGCCGCGGCGCAGCAGGCCCGCGCGGGCGTCGCGCAGGAACGGCAGCGGCCCGCACAGGTAGGCGC
>NZ_JAMQQF010001090.1 GCF_023716945.1 Frankia sp. AiPs1
GAGGCGGGCGCGGGCGCGGCGCCAGCCGGTGCGGCGGACGGCTTCTACTGCCGGCGCGGCGGCTTCGTCGACGAGTTCGCGACGTTCGACCCGACGGCGTTCGGCATCGTGCCCAACGCCGTCGACTGGGCCGAGCCGGACCAGTTGCTGGCGCTGCGGCTCGCCGCCGAGGCGATCACGGACGCCGGTGGGCCCGATGGGCTCGGCGACGCCGAGCGAGTGGGCGTCGTGCTGGGTCGCGGCGGCTACGTGGGATCCGGGGTGGCCCGGCTCGAGCAGCGGGTGCGCACCTCTCGCCAGCTCGTCACCACCTTGCGCGAGGTCCTGCCGGACCTGCCCGCCGACGCGGTAGAACGCGTCCGCGAGGCGTTCGTCGCGCAGCTCGGCCCGGCCCGCCCGGAGGCGTCGATCGGTCTGGTGCCCAACCTCGCCGCGTCCCGCATCGCGAACCGACTCGACCTGCGCGGCCCCGCCTACACGGTGGACGCGGCCTGCGCGTCGTCGCTCATCGCCGTCGAGATGGCGATGCGTGATCTCGGTGCCGGCCGCACCGACACGATGATCGTCGGCGGTGCCCACCTCGTCCACGAGCCGTCGTTCTGGAGCGTGTTCTCCCTGCTGCGGGCGCTGTCCCCGAGTGAGGCGATCCGCCCGTTCGATCGGCGGGCCGACGGCATCCTCATCGGCGAGGGCGTCGGCATGCTGGTGCTGCGCCGGCTCGCCGACGCCCGCCGCGACGGCGACCGGATCTACGCGGTGCTGCGCGGGGCCGGCACGTCGAGCGACGGCCGGTCCGCCTCCCTGATGGCCCCCGCCGCCGACGGGCAGACCCTCGC
>NZ_JAMQQF010001091.1 GCF_023716945.1 Frankia sp. AiPs1
GCGCTGCGCCCGCGCCGCGTAGCTCCCGGTGACCCGGCCCCGCAGGGTCCGGCGGCCCGCCACCTCGGGATAGCGCAGGTCCGACGCGGTCGCCATGTCCCAGGCGACGTCGATGACGGGGCTGGCCGCGCGGTAGAAGCGGCCCGGCAGCCCGCCGAGTCCCGCGCGCAGGCAGTCGCGCAGGACGAGCGTCTGCTGGGCGGCGACCGTCATCCCCTGCGCGTACAGCGGGTTGAAGCTGCACAGGGCGTCACCGACGACCACCAGGCCGTCGGGCGGGCGGCGCAGGGTCTCGAAATGACGGCGCACCGATTCCCGGAACCGGTACGGCACGGCGTCGCCGAGCGGGGTGGCGCCGCGGATGAGGTCGGCGATGTCCGCAGCCGGCAGCCGGCGGGCGAACGCGGCGAACCCCTCGTGGTCGGTGGGGGGATGCTCGCCGAGCAGGCCGGCGAGGGTGACGATCCAGCGGTCGCCCTCGATGGCGGCCGCACCCCCGCCGCGCAGGCCGGGGGTGGTGGAGATGATGACGCTGAGGTCGCCGTCGAGGTCCTCGGGGCGGCGCCGGTAGAGCCGCGAGGCGTAGCCGAGGTCCACCGTGACGCGTGACGTCGGCGGCGCCGGGTGCCCGGCGGCGGCGAGCCAGTCCAGGGAGCGGGAGTTGCGCCCGCTGGCGTCGACCACCAGGTCCGCGGCGAGCACCGTCGATGCCCTGTCGCTGTCCCTGTCGCCAGCACCGGCACTGTCGCCAGCACCGGCACTGTCGCCGGCACGGTCGCCGTAGCCGGCGCCGGCGCGGATGCGCACGCCGGTGACGGCCCCGCCCGCCTCGACGC
>NZ_JAMQQF010001092.1 GCF_023716945.1 Frankia sp. AiPs1
CGCTTGACCTGCCGGCGCAACTGCTGGCCGCGGCCGGGGAGGCGCTCGCCCCGGCCGTCGACGCCGTGGCCGCGCTCGCGCGGGCACACGACCATCTCGCCGAGGACCTGGCCGCGGCCGAGGCGCTGCTGGCGCAGGTTATCGAGGCTGCCCAAACCGGCGAGCGCCGGGCCCGGGAGGCCATGGAACGAGTCCTCGGTCATGCCGACGGTCTCCTGCGGCTGTCCGACGGGTGGTTCGACGCGCCGCGCCGCGGCCTGCGGCCGTGGCTGGACCGGCTGAGCACAGCCGGTGAGGCCGGCGACTGGCGGCTGGTCGCCTACGGCCTGCCGGCCTGGCGGCGCGCCGCGCAGGCGACGCTGGCGACGGCGACGACGATCGCCGAGACGAACGCGGCGCCGGTACGCCGCCGCGACGAGCTGCGCGGGCTGCTGCGGGCGTTGCGGGCCAAGGCCGGGCGCACCGGCCTGCTCGAGTCCGTCGCGCTCGAGACCCACTACGCCCCCGCACTCGCCGCGCTCGGCTCGGCCCCGATCGACCTGGACCGGGCCGAGAAGCTCGTCCGCGCCTACGCGGACGCCCTGCTGGCAGCCGCGCCCGCCCGAAACGAGGAGTTCGCGTGACCGAGACGATCCGGTGTCCCGAGCCGGAATGCGAGGGCGTCATCGAGGACGGCTACTGCACGATCACCGGTCTCGCCTACCGGCCGCCCGGACCCGCGGCCCTCGGCGTCACCGGTGCGGCGGCGACCGGCACCGCCGTCGGTGCGAGCGTCGGCCCGGCCGCGACCGGCAGGACCGCCGGCAGCGCCGGCAGCGCCGGCAGCGCCGG
>NZ_JAMQQF010001093.1 GCF_023716945.1 Frankia sp. AiPs1
GCCTGCGGGAGTGCGCCCGGCCTGGCAGCGCACCCGGCCTGGCAGCGCACCCGCGGGTGCGGGGGCCGGGCCGTCAGCCGCCGACGATGCCGCGTTCGCGCAGGTCGGCGATGGCGGCCGCGTCGTAGCCGAGTTCGGTGAGCAGGATGTCGGTGTGCGCGCCGGCGTAGGTGAAGCCCTTCGGGCTCGTCGCGGAGCGGGAGAAGCGGGTGGCGGGACCGGGACGCAGGTGCTCGTCGAACACGTCGCTGTGCACCGACACGCAGTACTCGTCCGCCACGGCCGGTTCCACCTGGATGATCGTCTGCTGGGAGCGCTCGGCGACCTCGACGCAGCCGACGCCGGCCGCGGTGAGGTCGCGTTCCCAGTCGCCGGCCGGGCGGGTGCCGAACGTCTTGGCCAGCACGTCGGCGAGGGCGGCGTCGTGCTCGGCCCGGCCCGTCGCGGTCGCGAACCTCGGGTCGGCGTCGAGGCCGTCGTGGGTGGCGAGGCCGTCGTGGGTGGCGAGCGCCGCGGCCAGGCGTGGCCACTCCTTGTCTGCGGGGGCGGCGAGGAACACCCAGCCGGACGCGGCCGGGTAGATCCGGTAGAGGGCGGACAGGCCCCAGGCGTCGTCGTCGACCTCCCGCGGTGCCGGCCTGCCGGGATAGTCGACGACCTGGTCGAGGATGGCGTGGGTGGCGGTCGCAAGCATCGTCGTCGTCAGTGTGCCCGTGGCCCGGCCCCGGCTGCGGGCGACCAGGCCGAGCAGGATCGCCGAGGCGGCGCCGAGGGCGGCGATGCCGTCGGCCTGCACCGGCACGGCCGCCGCGGCGGCGAAGCAGCGCAC
>NZ_JAMQQF010001094.1 GCF_023716945.1 Frankia sp. AiPs1
CACCGATCCTGTCCGCCGCCACAGCGCCGGCCGCCGCATCGATCCCCGTCACCCCGACAGCCCCGGCCGCCGCCGACGAGGCCGGCTGGGATACCCGGTCGGTCGTTGCCGCCGGCCCGCCCTGGCGCGGCGGACGGGCGAGCCCGCCGACGGTCTCGGTCTCGTCGGACAGGCGGCATACGGTGGGCCGCAGGTCACTCGCCGCGAGGGTGCGTAGCAGCCGCGTCCCGGTCGCGAAGTCCGGCACCGACCAGCCCTCGAAGATCCGCCGCGCCGGCAGCGGCCGGACCCGCGCGACCACCTGGGTGATGACGCCGAAGGCACCCTCGGAGCCGAGCAGCAGCTCGCGCAGGTCCGGCCCGGCCGCCGATGCCGGCGCCCGGCCGAGCTCCCAGGAGCCGACCGGGGTCGCCACCCGCAGCCCGACGACCAGGTCGTCGAAGCGGCCGTAGCCCGCGGATGCCTGGCCACTCGACCGGGTGGCAGCGAAGCCGCCGATGGTGGCGTACTCCCAGGACTGCGGGACGTGCCCGAGGGTCAGACCGTGCTCGGCGAGCAGCGCCTCGGCGCGCGGTCCGCGCAGCCCGGCGCCGAGCTCGGCGGTGCCGGACTCCCGGTCCACCCGGCCCAACGCGGCCAGCCTGGCCAGATCGAGGGCGACCACCGGCCGTTCGGCGGGCCCGGCGGGTTCGAGTCCACCGACGACGGAGGTGCCCCCGCCGAACGGCACGACGACGATGCGCTCCCGGCTCGCCAGCCGCAGCACCGCGAGCACCTCGTCGTGATCCGCGGGCAGCACGACCGCGTCGGGCGCGGCGCCGGCGTCGCC
>NZ_JAMQQF010001095.1 GCF_023716945.1 Frankia sp. AiPs1
GATCAGCGTCGAACGCGTGCGGCCGGCACTCGGCTCCGCGCGGTCCGCCGCGGTGGACCTGCCGGGACTGCGCTGCGCTGGCCGCTGAGACGGCCGCTGCGACGGCGGCGTCGTCGGCGGGAGTACCGGCGGCGGTGGCAGGGTCTGCAACGGAGGCAGCGTGAGGTCGGCCTCGGACAGGTGGGGCAGCTCCGGGAAGCCACCCTCGGCAGCGTCCCCCCGCCGTCCGGCGTCCCCCCGCCGTCCGGCGTCCCCCCGCCGTCCGGCGTCGCCCCGCCGGTCGGTTTGCCCGCGCCGTCCGGCGTCCCCGTGCCGGTCGGTTTCCCCTCGCCGCGCGGCAGAGCGGGTCCGTCCGAACGGGTCAGCCCGCCTGATCGCCCGGCCGAGGCCGGTCCCGGAGCCGTGACCGTCGCCGCCGGGGGCCTGCGCGCCACCATCGGTCTGGGTGGCGCTTCGGGTCTGGGTGGCGCTTCGGGGCTGTGTGCCGTTTCGGGTCTGGGCGCCGCCATGGCTGGTCGCGCGAGCCGTACTGTGGCGGCCGCCGGGCGGCCTCGCCTCCCCGCCTTCACTGCCGGAACGGGATGACGGCGGGGTGAGCCGCGGGGGAGTCTGCGCGGGCCCGGCGGCCCGGGTCCGATCGCCGGATCGCGCCGTCCGCGCTGGCTGTGCCGTCCGCGCTGGCTGTGCCGTCCCCGCGGACTGCATCGGTGGGAGGACCGAGATCGGGGCGATCTCGGCCGCGGGGCTCGGTCCCGAGGCCGACCTGGGGAGCGGTTCCGGCGCCGCGCCCCCGGCGGCTCCACCCGCGAGCGCGCCGCGCCGCGC
>NZ_JAMQQF010001096.1 GCF_023716945.1 Frankia sp. AiPs1
AGCCACCACAGCAGGCCAACCTGCGCGGCGCTGGCCGCCGGGCTACCACCGGCGGCGGCCAGCGACTTGGCGTAGCCGTCGCGCAGCTCGGCCCAGCCGGCGTACATCCGGTTGGTCGCCAGGGGGGTGCCGTCCACGACCACCCCGCGCCCCGCGGCGCGCTTCACGGCCCGCAGCAGGGCGATGTCCTCGAGGATCTGGTCGCGGACCCCGGCGTGCCCGCCGGCCCGGCGGTACGCCGCCGCGTCCACGCACAGGAACTGGCCGCCGGCCGCGGTCAGCGACGGACGCGGGGACCGCTCGGCCGCGCGCAACGGCAGCAGGGCCAGCCAGGACCAGGTCAGCAGCGGCTGGATGAGCCGCTCGGCCGGGCTCACCGCGACCTGGCGCGGATACGGCGAAATCAGCTCCAGCCCGCTGTCGCGCAGCAGCAGGACGGCCCGGGCCAGCCCGTCGGCGGCGAGGATCACGTCGGCGTCGACGAAGACCAGCACGGTGCCGGTCGCGGCGCCCGCGGCCCCGGCGCAGGCGTGCGGCTTGCCCAGCCAGCCGGGCGGCGGGCCGGCGCCACCCGTCGCGACGATCCGCCCGTCTCGCCGAGCCCAGTCGGCGAGGATCCGCCCGGTGGCGTCGGTGGAGGCGTCGTCGTAGACGACGATCTCCAGGTCGGGCACGTCCCGCGCGGCCAGCAGGGCCGCCAGGCAGCCGTCCAGGCGGGCGGCCTCGTTCCGGACCGGCAGGATCACGGACACCCGCTCCGGCACCGGCCGGGCCGGCGGCGCCACCCGCAGCAGCCGGGCGTTCACCGCCGTGTGC
>NZ_JAMQQF010001097.1 GCF_023716945.1 Frankia sp. AiPs1
CCGCCTCGGCGGCCATGACAGCGGGACCGGCAAGCCACGTCGGCCACCGGCGACCTGCGGCCGGTCGGCCCAGCGGGACCGACCGCCCGGGGCGGGCGAAGGTAGGGCGGCGCGGGGACCACCTCGGGGACCGCCGCGGCAGCAGCTCCGTCGCCACCCGGATCGTGATCAGCACGATGCCCAGCACAGCGACGGACCGCGCCAGCGTCACGGTGGCGAGCACGGGCGGGCTGCCGACGTCGAACGCCATCTGGATCAGCAGGATGCGGATCGCCACCATGGGTACCGTCGTCGCGGCGCACCGCCGGTAGCAGAAGTCGAGGGCGAGCATCCAGCCGAAGAGGAGCAGGGTCGCTCCGCCCAGCCCGAGGTTGAGCGCCGCGTCGCCGAAGGCGGTGATGGTCGAGAAGGTGGGCACCTCGCGCGGAAGCTCGAAGACCGCGTAGCTCACCGCGTGGCCGTAGTCGACCGGCGGCTTGTCCGGGTAGAGGAACCGGGGCACGGCGCCGGCGGCCTGATCGGCGAGGGCGACCGCCTGGCGGGCATCGGGATCGTGTCGTTGGTCGAGCGCCCGCAGCAGGTACGGGCGGTAGTCCAGCCGGCGGGCGATCGCCTCCGGCGTCTGGCCCACCGAGACCGGCGCCGGGCCGTGCTGACCGTGCTCGGCGCTGATCGTGGCACGGACGGCCGACCCCAGCAGGAACAGGGCCACCCCCACGACGCCGAGCAGCACCATCGGCGCCGGGTGGCACGCGGGTCGCCGAGCGAGCGTGCGCCGGCCCCGCCGGCGGCGCGCCTGGTCGGCGGGAAGG
>NZ_JAMQQF010001098.1 GCF_023716945.1 Frankia sp. AiPs1
GGCCGGGGCCGGGGCCCGCGTGGGGAGGGTCTCGGCCACGTTCGGGAACTCGCTGACGCCGGTGAGGGGATCGCGCCGGTGGGCGATCGCCTCGGCGCGCTTCGCCCAGGTGGCCGCGATCCGCTCGGCGACGAGACCCGAGCGCAGGGCGGCGACGATCCCGCCGGCCCGCTCGATCTCGGTGAACCAGGCCCAGGCGGCCTCGGCGAGCTCGGCCGTGAGCGACTCGACGAACCAGGAACCGCCGGCCGGGTCGATCACCCGGATCAGGCTCGACTCCTCCTGCAAAAGGGTCTGGGTGTTGCGGGCGATCCGCCGGGAGAAGTCGTCGGGCAGGCCGAGGCGGGTGTCGAACGGCAGGACCGTCACCGCGTCCGCGCCGCCGACGCCGGCGCCGAAGCAGGCCAGCGTCGTACGCAGCATGTTCACCCAGGGATCGCGGCGCGTCATCATCGCCGCCGAGGTGACCGCGTGCTGGCGCTGGGCGCGCTCGGCCGGCTCGGCCCCGCACACCTGCGCGACCCGGGACCACAACCGGCGCGCGGCCCGCAGCTTCGCGATGGAGGAGAACTGGTCGGCGGTGACCGCGTACCGGAACTCCACCTGCCCGAGGGCCTCGGCCAGGCTCAGCCCGGCGTCGGTGAGTGTGCGCAGGTAGGCGACACCGGTGGCCAGCGATGCGCCGAGCTCCTCGGCGTCGCTGCCACCGGCCCGGTGGTAGGGCTGGGCGTCGACGACGAACGCGCGCACGCCGGGGAACTCGGCGACGCAGCGCGCCGCCAGGGCGGCCGCCTCGGCGAGCCCGGTCGGGC
>NZ_JAMQQF010001099.1 GCF_023716945.1 Frankia sp. AiPs1
CGCCCCGACCGCCCGTGCCGGTCCCGGCGGCGCCCGTGCCGGTGCCGGCGGGCCCGGTGCCGGCGGGCTCGGTGCCGCCGAGCGCGTTGAGGCGGTACCGGCCTTCGGCGAGCTCGGCGGCGTCCAGGGCGACGCGTCCCGGCGGGAGATCGCCGGTCTGGCCGGGCCCGCGCCGGCAGACCGCGGGTCGGCGGGCGCGGTGCGGGGGTCGGAGCCAGCCGTCGGCGGCGAGCAGCCGCACGTACCGGTCGCCGATCGGCTCGTGTGGGCCGGGGCCACGCCACAGGTCGGTCACCGCGAAGCGGGGCCGGCCCGATTCGATCGTGGCGGGCACGTCGCTGTGCCGGGTCGTGGTCACGACGAGATCGGGCCGGCGCGTCATCGCGTCGCGGACGGCGGCATGCACGGCGGGCGCGCCGTGGTCGGTCAGCGGAAGGATCTCGGCCACCCGTGGGTCGCCGTGCAGCAGCTCGTCCGCGGGGGTGAAGGTGAGCACCCGAAGCCGTGCGTCGGGATGGCTGTCGGCGAGCAGGTGGATGGCCGGCAGGGCGATGAGCAGGTCGCCGATGCCGCCGAGCAGTTCGACGAACAGGATCTCGCCGATCTCCGGGCCGCCCGACGGGGCGACCCTGGTCGGCCTCGCGCTGGCCGAACCCGCGCTGGCCGAACCCGCGCTGGCCGAACCCGCGCTGGCCGAACCCGCGCTGGCCGGGATCATGCTGGCCGGGGAGACGCTGGCCGGGGTGGCGGTCATCGGGGCCGCGGGCGGGCGTCCGCCAGCACCTGCCGGTACAGGCGGGTGTGGGT
>NZ_JAMQQF010000109.1 GCF_023716945.1 Frankia sp. AiPs1
GTGGTGGGCGACGCCGTCGGGTCGACCGAGGCGGCGGAATTCCGGCCGGGCGTCAGGGCGACCGCCGCGGCGACGGCGGCGAGCACCAGGGCGACCACGCCGCTGCCGAACGCCAACCGGCGCCGTCCTGCGCGGGCGTCCCGCCGGCGCGGCGGGACCTCTCCACCGACGCGGTGCGGTGGCGGCGTCCGGCGCGTGTCCAGCGGGTCTTCCATGTCGCGACCCGGCGGGACGTCCGCTCCGTGATCCGACGCGGCGATCGGTTCGGGATCCGGCGGGACTGTCGGATAGGCGTCCGCGAGGGCGGGCCGGTTGCCGTCGGCGGCGGCGCGGACGTCGTCGTCCAGGAACAGCACCAGGCCGGAGCGGGTGGTCCAGCGCGGCCCGTAGGCGACCGCCGCGGCGGCGGCGAGCTCGACGGCGAAGGCGTGCGCGGAAGCCGGACGGGCAGCGGGGTCCTTGGCCAGGGCGGCGAGGATCACCGCGGCCACGGGCGCAGGCACCCCGGCCGGCGGGGCCGGGACGGTGGTGAGGTGGTGCTGCCACAGCGCCTGCACCGGCAGGGTGGGATCGAACGGCGGCGCGCCGGTCAGGAGCTGGTGGAGCAGCACGCCCAGGGCGTAGAGATCGGTGGCCGGGCCCAGTCGGCCGCCCTGGATCTGCTCGGGGGCCATATAAGCGGGGGTGCCGAGGCCCGCGACGCTGGCGGTACCCGCCGCCCCCTCGACGATCTTCGCGATGCCAAAGTCGGTGACCTTGAGCAGAGCGGCGGAGTCGACCAGCACATTGCCCGGCTTGATGTCGCGGTGCAGCACCCCCTGGGCATGGGCGGCCGACAGCGCCGCGGCCACCGCGAGGCCGGCCGCGCAGGCGGTCCCGGGCGCCATCGCCGCCCGGCCGGCCAGGGTGCCGCCGCCCAGCAGCTCCATGACGATCAGGCACAGGTCGCCCGCGCGGACGCAGTCGTGGACCCGGACGATGTGCGGGTGGTCCATGCTGGCCAGCAACTGCGCCTCGACCGTGGAGGCCGCCGGCACGACCTTGACCGCGACCCGGCGGCCGAGTTCGCGGTGCCGCGCGGCCAGCACCAGCCCGAACCCGCCCCGGCCCAGCACGTCGCCCAGCTCGTAGCCGGGCAGGGCGGCGGCGACCTGTGCCCGATCGACGATCACGTCAGACCCGGTGCCGGACCCCCGTGGGGTGCGGCCCTCACCGTCACGAGCTCCTCGTCCCCCAACCGCACCCCGCCACATCGACCGATATCTGGACAGCGCCGACGTTTGTATAACACGGCTGCGCAGGCCAGCCGCTCCTGCGCCACGGCGCCAGACCTGGCCTCGACCGCCGCCCCGGCACCACGATTTGACCACGGCCCACGACCGCGTCAGATTACTCTGAGTAACATTCCATGACGCTGGGTGGGGAGCTTGTGATGACGGGACCGTCGCTGGACTCGGCGGGCGCGACAGCGGCCACGACGTCATGATCGGCCGTCGGCCGATCCGTCGCCGCCCGGCCGGCCCGGCGACACCGAAGGGCCTCCCTGACCGGCCGCTGGCGACGGCGCTGGCGACGGCCGTGCTGCTGGCGATGATGGCCGTTCTGCCGGGACTGCCGGCCAGGGCGGACAGCGGCTCGGCGCAGACCACCGTCGGCCTCATCGTCCTGGGAACGCCCGCGCTGGCTGCCACCAAGCGCGGAACCGCGGTGGACACGGACAGGGACGGCAGGATCGGTCCAGGTGACCGGGTGCACTGGACGATCACGGTCTCGAACACCGGGAACACGGTGGTGTCCGCGGTGACCGTGCACGATCCCACGGCGGGACCGGTCCGCTGCCCCGCCACGTCGCTCCTTCCGAAGCAGGCAACGACCTGCACTGTTCCTGATCACACGATCACGGCCGCGGATGTCGCGGCAGGCGTCATCACCAACGTGGCGCACGCGTCCGCAGCCGCTCAGGGTGGACAGGTGATCGCGCCGGCCGCCTCCGCCAGCGTGCCGATCCCGCCCGTCAAGCCGATCGTCGTCCTCCCGCCCCCGCCGTGGCTGCCCGGATTCCCCGGCGGTCTTCCCCATCACCCTGACTTCGATGGCCCCGACTTCGATGGCCCCGGACTCGATGGCCCCGGACTCGATGGCCGCGGTCCTGATGGCCCCGTGGTGGGCGGCGCCGTAGTCGGCGGCGGCGCGGTCGCAGGCGGTTCCGGCCCTGGTAGCGGGTCCGGCACAGGCCCGGGTAGCGGGTCCGGCGGCGGCCCGGGCCGGGCCGAGCCCGGTTCCTCGCATCGCCACGGTGGTGCGTCGCCGGCGCCGGGGGGTCAGCAGGATGCCCATCCGCCGGTGGCCGTGGCGGGGGGGCAGCCCGATGAACCCGGGCGCAGCGGTCTTGAGCTGGTCGTACTCGGCACGGTCACCGCCGGTTGCGCGCTCGCCGCGCTCGCCGCGCTCGGGGCACTCGGCGCCCGGCGGACCAGACGCCGGCGTTGAGGCGACCGCCGGTGCAACGCATCGCCAGGCGGCCGACCGCTGTGGGTCACCCCTGATCAGGAGACACCCGGCCACCGCACTGCCCGTCCTCGGCGCCCTGACCCTCGCCGGGATCATGCTGGCCGGGATCGCGCTGGTCGTCCTGGGATGGCCGGCCAGACCTGCCCCGGTGGCCGCCCCGCTGCCCGAGGTCGACGGGCCGCACCTGTCCGAGCCGTCGCCCGGATCCGGCGGGGCGCGCACGGCCCTCCCACGGCACCAGTCCGATCTGCCGGCATCCAGCCTCCGGATACCGGCGCTCGGCGTCACCGCCAGGATCGGCCGGGCGACCGAGGACAGGGGCGTCCTGACTCCACCGCTGGCGCCGTCCGAGGTCGGGCTGTGGTCCGGTTCGGCCGCGCTGGACGCCGACTCCGGGGAGGTGACCCTCGTCGGGCACGTGAACTGGCGGGGGATGCCACCGTTCGCGTTTGGACGGCTGGCCCACCTGCGCGCCGGAGATCTCGTGTACACCAGCGACGCAGGCGGGCAGCAGACCGCTTGGCGGGTCAGGCGGGTCTCCGCCCGCGCCAAGGCCGGCGGCGTCGATCCGGCGGCATTCGCCGGGGCGCAGGGCCCACGACAGCTAGTCATGATCACCTGCGGCGGACCGTTCGACGTCCGGGCCCGCTCCTATTCCGACAACGTGTACGTGCGCGCCAGCCCCGCGTAAGCGACGACCCCCGGCAGAGGAGAGGCTGCTCGCGGCCGGGATGTGGCCGGTGTCCAGCGCCCCGTGGGCGGCGTGGTGGGCGGTCGTCTCGGCCCGCAGGCGTCGCTCGCCGGCACGCCGCGGCCGGGAGACCCACCTGGCATGAGACCCACCTGGCATACAGTGCCCGCACGTCCGCCGGCTGCTCCTCCCAGCCGGCCCAGGCGTCCGCTGGCTGAGCGCCTCGAGCAGCTCGTCCAGGAGGCACTGCCGGTCGTGCGCCACGGTCCGCTCAGTCCACGTCGATGAGCTGGCCGTTGCGGAACAGGTCGACGAAGAGCTGGTGGTCGCGGTGGACCTGAGCACCGTAGTCGTGGGCGAAGTCGACCAGCGAGGCGACGAACGCCTTTTCGTCGCGCGCGATCGCGCCGTGGATCGCGTCCTCGGTGGAGAAGTCCACCAGGTCGTGCTCGCTGTCATCGTCCGCGACGGCGTGCATCCGGGCGGTGGAACGGCCGAGGTCGGCGACCAGGGCGAGCATCTGCTCGGGTTCGTTCACCTCCGACCAGTCCAGGTCCTGCGCGTACGGCGACGCCTCGGCGACGAGCTGGCCGACGCCGTCGAGCTCCGTGTGGCCGAGCCAGGTGTCGCTGTCCGCCTGCAACGCACGCTGCGACAGCGCGGTGCGGTGCCCCTGGTGCAGGAAGTACTCGGCGATCCGACTGTCGGGGACGAACCGGCTCAGCGCCGGGACCTGTCCCTGCTTCATGTACAGGACGACGTCGTTGTCCAGCGCCTCCGTCTGCCCCTCGACGAGCAGGCTGTACGACGGCAGGCCGGCGCTGCCGATGCCCACCCCGCGGCGCAGCACGACGTCCTTGACGGTCAGCGACACCGGGCGGGTCCGCCGGTCCGGCGGCACCGTGTGCACGTAGCGCTCGAACGCGGCGAGGACGCCCGCCCGGGTGGCCTCGTCCACCGGACTGATGCCGTCGCCCCGGGCGAACCGACGGTCGTGGCCCTCAACCACGGTGAGCTCGTCGAGCAGCGCCACCCTGGTCGAACGCCGCGCCTGTTGGAGGAACGCGTGGACCACTCCCGAGGTGGTCGCGAGCGTCAGCAGGTCGGACGACGACGCGTCGCCGCCCTCGGCGAGCTCGCGGATCCGGTCGGCGTAGGCGCCCACGCACGCCTCGACGAGCCGGGTGATCACCGCGTCGCTGAGCGCCTTGGCGCGCCCGAGCAGAGCCAGGCTCGCGACGAGGCGCCGCAGGTCCCAGGTGAACGGTCCGACGTACGCCTCGTCGAAGTCGTTGACGTTGAAGACGAGCACGCCGTTGCTGCTCATGTACGTGCCGAAGTTCTCCGCGTGCAGATCGCCGTGGATCCAGATCCGGCTGGTCCGCTCGTCCAGGAACGGGTCGTCGAGGGCGTGGACGTCGGCGTAGAACAGCGCCGCCGAGCCCCGGTAGAAGGCGAACGGCGTCGCCGCCATCTTGCGGAACTTCCGCCGGAACGCCCCGGGCTCCGCCGCCATCAGCGCACCGAAGGTGGCGGCGAAGACGTCGGCGAGGACCTGGGCGCGCTCGGAGTCGGTGCCGGGCGTCGCCATGCTCAGCCCGTCACCTCGCTGGTCTGCATCACCGGGGTGATCGTGGTGAAGTTCGCGACGTCAGCGACGATCGCCGCCCTGTCGCCGCGGGACATCGCCGCCTTCATCTCCTCGATTGACGCGAACCGGAAGTGCGAGGCGGCGACGTACGGGCCGTCCAACCCACGGTCGATCTCGATCTCCGAGATGCCCCACGTGGCGCTGGCCAGCGGGATGTGCTTGTCCCGGTAGTAGTCGTGGTCGAACGTCGCGCCCTCGGTCCTCGGGTACAGCACACTGAACCGGATCATGGTGACCGCCTCCTGACAGTTGCAGCGCCCGCCGATCGGAACGCGCTGGTTCCACCTTCTCCCAGAACGCCCCACCCGCGCGCGCCGCACCGCCACCAGCACCAGCAGTACTCCCCCTGAAACCTTCGGTCATCGACCGGAGCGCGTGGGCGTCGCCACCAGGGCCGTCACCGACGGCATCGGCGACGATTCGCCTTTGCCCGGCAGCGCCGGCAACCCCGGTAAAACTGCCATAACCCGGCCAGGGAAGTCTGTACCCTGGTGATGCGCACATTCGGGGGGTCGATGATGACGGCGCAATGGGACTTCTTCATCTCCTACGACCAAGCGGACCTCGCCTGGGCCACGTGGCTTGCCTCGACGCTGGAGCAAGCGGGCTACCGCATCAGGTTTGCGCACTGGGACGACGTTCCCGGCTCGAACTGGGTGAGCAATCTTTTGACGTCCATCAAGAGCTCGACCCGGACCATCGTGGTTCTCTCCGCGGCCTACGCCCGATCGACGACGAACCAGCACGAGTGGCAGGAGGCCTGGCGTCAGGATCAGGTCGGGGTCGCACGCCGACTGATACCGGTCCGGGTCGAGGAATGCTCGGCACCCTGGGCGATGGCCCAGATCGTCCCGATCGACGTGTTTGACCCCGAGATGTCAGATGCAATGGTCAGGGACTTGTTCCTCGCCGGGGTGAAGCGTGCGGTGCATGGTCGGACGAGGCCGACCCGACGGCCCGATCACGGGCGGCGGGACTCCGTTACTGCGACGCCGCCGCGTGCCTCCGCGGGCACGCGTACGGGCTCGGGTGCGGGTGCGGGTGCGGGTGCGGGTCGGACCAGTACCGACCGGACCCACACCGCGATGGCGGCGCTCGAGGCACGGGACTACCAACGGGCCGCCACGGAGTTCGCTCGGGCGATCCGCCGGGACGACGATCCCGAGCTCCATTACTACCTTGGGCTCTGCATGATGGCCGGGCGGCGCGGAAACCAGATGGATCACCACGAGTTCGACGCCCTCAAAAGACACCTCCAGCTTGCCGCGCGGCTACCACACTCCAGGATCGCCTGGTGCCTGGTGAGCTACGACTGGCGCTCTCCCGCGGGGGGCGTCGCCCTTTCACCGGACGTCTCGGACCTCCTGTCCGAAGTCGAACCCAAGCACGCACGGGAGATCATCACGTATCTGAGATCGCCGGGCAACCCAGTCTGGGAGGGGCTTCTCGCAACATCACGATCGGGGGAACAGAAATCAGTAGCACCTTGAGCTTACCTGCTCGCCGAACAAAAGTAGAGAAGTACTTCCGCCGGAAGATCGACGGTACTCCACGCAAGCACGCGATCTACTTCTCGCTCGCCGCCGTGACAGTCGCCTTCCTCGCCTTCACGGAGTTCGGCCAGGGCGGCGAGTCGATTCTTGTCGGTCTCGCACTGCTCGCGTCCGCCGGGATCATGGCGTACATCGGGTACCGCCGGGAGATGACCTACCGGGAGGAGCGGCGTCGGCCAGCAGACGAGGAAGTGGATCGCATCCTGGCCGACGATCTCGCCGATCTGGTGCAGGAGGCGTACCGCGAGCTCCACATCACCAGCGACGACCTGGTGCTCCAGAAGGACGACCCCTCACCGCTGGCGGAACTCGACCGCAGCCGGCCACCCGCGCGGGAGCCGTACATCGTCCTCGGGGCGGGCAACCCCTGCCGGCTGGCGGTCGGTCGGGATGGTCGGCTGCGACTCGACCGGTACCAGGTCGCGATCTTCTGTCCGACGAGATTCAAGCTCGGCGTCTACGAATGCGAGCTCAGTCTGACGGACGGCACCTGGCAGGATCCGTCCTGGACCGGAATCTTCTATCGGCACGTGGTGGCCATCCGAAAAAGCTCCGCCAAGATAGACGAGGAGAACAACGCGATACAGAAGTGGGACGACGAGAAAGACGCGTTCATCGCCTTCGAGGCCGAAAGGGTCCGAAAGTTCGAGCTGCACACCTCGGGCGGGGTGGGTATCGAACTGACCATCGGCGTCGGCATCGACGGGCGGACGGAGGAGTTCCTCGACCTCGGCATCGATCGGGTGATCAAAGCCATCCAGCAGGTGCTTCGCCAGCAGGGCGGCGAAGCCAGGTACTGAGGCGGAACAGCCATTCTCGCCATCGCACTCGCCACCACCCCGGCGTCACGATCGGCGCACTCGGCAGTCTCCTGGCCGGGGCGATACGCCCGCCAGGCCGGCGAGAAACCGAGGCCGCTACCGCCGGGACGCCAGATGGATGAGGATTCCCGCCGGGGCGTCGGGTGCGATGGCCGCGGCGATCGCCTCCGCGGCGTCGGTGGCGGCCTCCACGGATCGTGGCAGCATCACGCTCTCGTAGGCGCGAACGGCGGCGTCCAGGCGGTCGGCCTCCAGATCACCGCCGCCCAGGACTCCGGTGCTCGGGACTCCGGTGCTCGGGCCGTCCGGGTTCGGGGCGCCGGCCTGGGCGGCGACGGCCCGGGCGAGGTCGGCGCCGTCGAGCATCGCGAGGTTGGCTCCCATCCCGGAAAACGGCGACATGAGGTGCGCCGCGTCGCCGAGCAGGGTCAGGCCGGGTGCGTGCGGCCAGGTGTGCGGGACGGGCAGGGCGTGGATCGGTCGGTTGATGTACGGGCCGTCGTTGTCGGTGATGAGCGTGCGCAGGGACGGGCTCCAGCTGGTGAACTCCGCCAGCAGCACCTCGCGGACGCGCCCGGTGTCGGCGAGCTCGACGCCGGCCGCCTCGTGCCAGTCGCGCGCGGCGCGCAGGGCGATGTAGACGCGGATGTGGCCGCCGCTGTTGCGCTGGGCGATGAGCCCGCGGTTGTTGTGCAACGCCATCATCAGCCCCTGGCCGGTGAGGGCCGCGGCCCCCGGGTGGCGCCGGTCGGCGTCGTCGAGGTGGGCCTCGACGAACGTGACGCCCGAGTAGCCCGGGACGGCCCCGCCCAGCAGCGCCCGGACCCGGGACCAGGCCCCGTCGGCGCCGACGACCAGGGCGTGCTCGGCGAACGTGTCGTCGGCGAAGTGGACCCGGTGGACACCGCCGCCGAGCGGCTCGAGACGGCTCACCGAGTGACCCCAGCGGACCGTGCCGGGAACCAGTGAGTCCAGCAGGAGGCCGCGGAGCTGACCGCGGTCGATCTCCGGGGCACCGTCGTCCCCCTGATCAGGAACAAGGTCGAGCAGCACGCCGGCGTCGCGGCCGAGGATGCGCATCTGCTGCCCCTCCGGGCGGGCCAGCGCATGGAAGGCGTCGAGCAGGCCGGCCGCGGCGAGCGCGATCTGGCCGGAGTCGGCGTGCATGTCGAGGCTGCCGCCCTGCGGACGAGCGTCGACAGAGGCGTCGAGGTCGTAGACGGTGACGTCGATGCCGTGGCGCTGCAGGACCCGGGCGCAGGTCAGGCCGCCGGGGCCCGCGCCGACGACGGCGATCTGGGTGGGATGAGCAGACACTTCCATGATCGTGTTCCTGTCATGTCGATGAGCGGCGCGCGAAGGGCGGGGCTGGCAGCGATCCGCCCCCGCCACTGGCGCCGGTCCGCGTCTCCGGACATACCCAGAAAAGCAGAACGACTCAGAAAGTGCAACCGCTTCATATTTTTAGCTGCTCAACCATGAGGTACTGTGGCGGCGTGGAGCAGACGACCCCGCCGGTGGGACGCCGGGAGCGCAAGAAGGCGGCCACCCGTCAGGCGCTGGCCGACGCGGCGCTGGAGCTGTTCCTGGCGCGTGGATTCGACGCCGTCGGCGTCCGCGAGATCGCCGAGACGGCGGACGTGTCGGTGACGACGCTGTTCAAGCACTTCCCCGAGGGCAAGGTGGCCTTGCTGTTCGACGAGGACGCCGACCGGGAGGCCGCTCTCGTCGCCGCCGTCCGCGACCGACCGGCCGGCCAGCCGATCCCCCAGGCCCTGCGTGATCACCTGACCAGCGCCCGGTCGGCCGAGCGCCGGGCCGACCCGCGCCTGCGCGGCTTCCAATCCCTGGTCGACGGCACGCCTGAGCTGCGCGAGCACTCCCGCCGGATGTGGCTGCGCCATGAGACCGCGCTGTCGGCGGCGATCGCCGAGTCCAGCGGGCTGCCCGCGGACGACCCCGCGTGCCTGGCCCTCGCCCACTTCGCCCTGGCAGCCGCCGGCCTCGCCGCGACGCGCACCGGCAGCACCACCGGCAACGCCGGCAACGCCGGCTTCGACCCCGCGGCCGAGATCGACGCCGACCCCCAGCCAGGCGGGCACCCCGACGTCGCCGCCCTGACGCGGATCTTCGCGTTGCTGGAGCATGGCTGGGCGGCGGTGGCCGCCTCCCCGCCCGACCCCGCGTGATCCCACCGCCGGCTCTACCGACCCATTTCGCGTGGTCGACCGCTATGTCACAGTCCCGCTGGGTCACAGTCCCGCTATGTCACAGTCCCCGTGCTCGCCGTTCTCCGGCGAATACCGGTTTCCGCCGCGATGATGCGGGAACAGCGCCTCGACCAGCCACGTCAAGATGCGGTTCGGGATCGGCCGTCGTACTTTCGAGGGGGGCGCGAGCTTCGCGAATTCCGCGCCTGGTCGACAACCACGGGAGCGCAAACATGACGCAGACCAGTAAGGACCGCGCGGTCATCGACTGGACGGATCTGGGTAAGGACCTGTGGTCCTACCTGACCGGCAAGGGCGCCGCGATCAATTACCAGTTTGTAGACATGCTTGTCGAGGTTCCGCGGGACACCGGGCCCGACGCCGCACGCGCAACCTGGCGCCTGCACGGCACGCTGCGAATCGTCACCTCGGACAACGACTCGCCCGGCGCCTTTGCCAACGGCGCCGCGCGCTAGTGACAGCCCGATTCTCCGGTGACGTCGCCTTCAGCGTCGAGGACGGCTCCGGGTCGGTCGGCGGGCGCCTCGAGGCGTCCGGCGACCGGATCCGGATCACCACTCGTCAGCCGGGCCGGCTGCGGTCGGTCGCGGGGGATCTCCTTGCCGCCCTCCCGGCCGGCACGCTGCCGGCGTCGGTACCCACCGGACGCGCCGGTCTGCGCCACGTCGCCGACCTCCTCGCCGCCGAGGGCATGACGGTCGAGATCCACGGGCCGGCCGGTCCACTCGTCACCATCGGGGCCAACGTCGACTCCCGCCTCGGGGGCCTGACCGTGGGCAGCCGTCGGGTGGAACCCGCCGTCGCCGCCGCCCTGCCCGGTCCCCCATCCGCGACCCGGCGGGCCGCCGCGGTGGGATTCGTGGGCGTCGCCGGGTTCGCGGCCGGGTTCGCGGTGCGCGGACGCCTCCGCCGCCGGCACGGCTGACGGCAGGCCGACCCGAAAACCCACGCGTCACGCGTCACGCGTCAGCCTGGGCTGTCGGCGCCACGCGGGTCCGGAGCCAGGCATGGGCGGGGTCGGCGTCGTGGCGTGGGTGCCAGAGCTGGCTGACGCGGATCCCTTTGACCGGGACGGGGATCGACCGCCTACACGCTGGTTCTGGCGACGTTCCTGCTGCTGGCCGGTGCACTCGGGGGCCGGTTCGGGCGGCGCCGGATGTTTCGGGCCGGCCTGGTGATCTTCGGGGTGGGGTCGCTGATGTGCGGCTGTGCGCCGAACCTGGCCAGCCTGATCGCGCTGCGCGCGGTGGCGGCCATGGGTGGGGCGTTGCTCCAACCGAACGCGCTGTCGACCATCACCGGCGTGTTCGTCGAGCCCCGCGCCCGAGCCAGGGCCATCGGCGTCTGGGCGGCCGTGTTCGGGGCCAGCGCGGCGGCCGGCGGCCTGCTGGTCGGCGCACTCGGCTGGCGCTGGGTGTTCTGGGTCAACCTGCCGATCGTCGCCGCCGCGTATGGCCTGTCGATACGTTTCATGCCCGAGACGCGGTCGCCGGGCCCGCGTCGCCTCGACGGGGCCGGGCAGGTTCTCGTGGTGGCCGCGTTGGCGCCGTCGACCTACGCGATCATCGAGGGGCCATCTGCGGGATGGCGCTCACCCGGGGTGATAGTGCCCGCGGCGGTTGGCACGGTCGCCCTGGCCGCGTTCATCGCGATGGAACGCCGACAGGCCCAGCCGCTGTTGGAGGTGCGACTTTTCGCCGGCCCCCGCTTCGCCGGGGCCATCGGCATCGCGGTGCTTTCCTTCGTGATTCTCGCCGGCTTCCTGTTCCTGACCACGCTCTACCTACAGGATGCCCGCGGCGATGCCCCGATCATGGCCGGCCTGCTGGTTCTTCCCGCCACCGTCGCCATCGTGGTCGTGTCGCCGCTGACCGGCCGGCTTGTCGCTCGCCGGGGCCCCCGTCTCCCGCTCTGCGCCGCGGGAGTCGCATTGACCGCCGGTCCGCTCGTCCTTGTCCACGCCGCCGCGACAACGCCCTACTGCCACCTCGCTGCCGGCTACCTTCTCCTCGGCATCGGTTTCGGGCTCGTCAACCCGCCGATCACGAACACCGCTGTAGCCGCGATGCCCGCGGCACGGGCCGGCGTCGCGTCCGCCGTCGCCACCAGCGCACGCCAGATCGGCAATGTCCTCGGCGTCGCGGTCATCGGCTCACTGGTCACCGCCGGCCGTCCCGCCATCGGCTGGTACCTGCTGGCCGGATGCGGAACAGCCATCCTCATCACCGCACTCGCCGCTACCCGACGGCCGCCCGATTCCTCGTCGACGGCGGCGAGCGCGAACCCGAGACCGAGTTCGACCTCGGCCTCGGGTTCGCGCTCGACGGCATCGCGCGCAGTGTGAGCTGAGCCCGGCGCCTTGTCGGGACCTGCCGCAGCGGCCGCCGCTAGGCGCCGATCGCGGAGAGCAGCAGGGGCAGGGAGGCGTGCAGTTCCTGCGTCCAGTAGCTCCAGACGTGGACGCCGGGGGTGTAGAAGTGGGTGGTGAGCAGCGGATCGCCGGTCGCTCCGGGGTGCGCGGCGACGTAGGCGTCGTTGAGCTTCTGGGTGAACGCCTGGCTCTCGGCGTTGACGATCGCCTCGGTGTTGGTGGAGCCGGGGTCGGGGTCGTTCGGGCCCCTGGTGCCGTCTCCGGAGGAGACGTAGATCGGGATGCCGGTCAGCTTGTCGGCCAGGTAGTACGGGTCGTGCTGCTGCCAGATCGTCGCCCCGGACGTGGTCGTCGGGTCGCCCCACAGCCGCCGGACGTCGTTGCCGGCCGACCACACCTGCGTCCTGATGGTCGAATAGTCGGCGTAGGGGTGCAGGGCGCCGCTGTAGGACGCCACCGCCTTGAAGTCGTCGGGATGGCGGGCCGCGTAGGACACCGCGCCGAATCCACCCATCGACAGGCCGGCGATCGACCGGTCGGGACCGGCATGGTAATTGCGTTCGAGCAACTGCCGTAGCTCGACCAGGTGGAAGGTCTCCCACTTCTGCGGATCCGAGATCCAGTCGCTGTAGTAGCCGACGTTGCCGCCGTCGGGCATGACGACGATGACGCCGTGTCCGGCGGTCTGGCTTTCGACGTCGGTGTTCGTGGTCCAGTCGACGTGGCCGGAGGTCCCGCTGCCCGCACCGTGCAGCAGGTACAGCGACGGCCAGGTCCGGTCGGCCTGGGGGTCATAACCGGTCGGCAGCAACAGCCGCACGGTCTCGTCCGCGTTCATGGCCGCCGAATGAATGGTGAGATCGACCAGGCGCGCATCGCCAGACGTCGGATAGGTGACACAGGTGACCGACGATCCGTCGTCGCTGGTGGCCCCGAGCGCCGTACACGACGCCGCCTGCGCCGGGGAACCCACTATGACCAGGCTGATCAGCGCACTTGCCGCGACCATCGCGGGCAGCACGATCCGCCGTCTCCATCTCGGTGATTTCATAACTGCGACGCTAGTGCGAATCAGGCGTAAACACCACAAATTGGGTCAGTTCGGACTGATGTCCGTTAGGACAAACAAAATTTGGCGGGACGCCCTGCCGAACCAGCCGCCGTTTTCAGGCCCTACCATTCCGGCCCTACAATTCTCCCTACAATTCCGGCCCGGCGCGCACCAGCGACCGACCGGCCGACGGCCGCGAACTGTTGATCGTGGCCACCTCGGCATTCTCCCTCCCGCTCGACCGTGGCCGTCGGCGCATCCCGCACGACACGTGACCGTGATCCGGGTGCGGAACCATGGTCGCCGCGACTGCGCGCCGGCCTGTCCGGGGTGCGGGCGCACGGAGGTCGCGCCGACGTGTGACGATGGGCGGGAGATCGACCCGTCGACGAAGTCCAGGGCGGGGATGTCGGGTCGGGTCGGCGGGCCGCCGGCCGCGACGGTTGCCGGTCTGAGCCGTAGGCCGTGGGAGCGGAGAATGCCATGTCACAGCGCCGTCCGCCGGTCGCGAACCCCTTCGAGTCGCAGTTGTCGGCCTTCCTCGTCCAGCCGGACGGCACCCGCGCGCCGTTGCCCGCGGCGCTGCGCTTCGACCGGGCCGATCCGTTCGCCGTCAGCCTGCGGCTGCGGACGAGCACCGTGCAGACGGTCACCTGGACTTTCGCCCGTCAGCTCCTGATCGACGGCGCCCGGCGGCCGACCGGTGTCGGCGCCGTGGAGGTACGGCCGGCGTTCCAGGACGAGACCCGGTTGCTGATCCTGTCCCTGAAGTCGGCGTCCCGGCACACCGAGGTCCAGCTCCGCCACGAACAGGTCACCGCGTTCATCAACGACACGCTGGCGGCCGTGCCCTCCGGCGAGGAGGGCGACCACGTCGACTGGAGCGCCGAGCTGGACAGGTTCCACGACGACGGCGCGTGACCCGCGTCCCCGCTCCCGCCACCCACGCACGGGTCGGGTCAGCCGGTCCGGCGCGGGCGCGCGGCGACGAGGACGGCGATCTCCGGCTGGCCGGTGGGATGCAACAGATGTGCCGCCGCCGGTTCGCCGGCCAGCTCGAACATCGGACGGCCGAAGGCGCCGATCCCCCGGCAGTCCCACACCAGGCCGAGGGCCGGATGGTCCGCGCGCAGCAGCGCGCCGATCTCGGCGATCCGCGGGTCACCGGCATGCAGGTCGGCGGCCATGCGGAACTGCCGTGCCACCGGCAGCAGCAGCTCGGCGGGCGCTGACGCAGCAGCGAGCAGGGAGAGCACGTGCCGGCGGGCCGGCTCGTAGCCGGCAGGGTCGCCCCAGGCCCGAGCCCAGGCCGCGTTGGTGGCGACGATGTCGAGATGGTGGTCGAGCAGGGCCGCCGGGCTCGCCGGCCAGCCGGACGTGGTGGCCACGGTCACCCTGTCGAAGGCCCTCGGCGGCCAGGGCGGCGCGGTCCTCGGCACGGCGGCCGTCCGCGAGCACCTCATCGACACGGCCCGCGCCTTCATCTTCGACACCGGGCTCGCCCCGGCGAGCGTCGGCGGGGCGCTGGCGGCGCTGACACACCTGCGGGCCCATCCGGAGCTGCCCGCCGCGGTCCGCCGCCGCGCCGGCGAGCTCGCCGCGCTCACCGGAGCGC
>NZ_JAMQQF010000010.1:0-21615 GCF_023716945.1 Frankia sp. AiPs1
CGCCGACGCGGACTCGGCCGCGGACTCCGACGCCGACGCCGACGCCGACTCGGCCGCAGGCGGGCCGGTCGAGTCGCTGCGTTTCCCGCTCCAGGGCTTACGGGTGCTGGACTTCGGCGCGTTCCTGGCCGGGCCGTTCGCGCCGATGCTGTTCGCCGACCTGGGCGCCGACGTCGTGAAGGTCGAACCGGTGGCCGGCGAACCCGGCCGCTGGGGCGACTGGCCGTTTGTCGGCTGCCAGCGCGGCAAGCGCGCCGTGGCCCTCGACCTCAAGTCCGAGGCCGCCCGGCCGGCCGTCGAAGCCCTGCTGCGCTGGGCCGACGTCGTGCACCACAACCTGCGCCTCCCGGCCGCCCGCCGGCTCGGCCTGGACGAGCAGGCCGTCCGTGCGGTGAATCCGGACGTGGTGTTCTGTCACACGAGCTCGTACGGTCCGGACGGCGCACGTGCCAACTGGCCCGGCTACGACCAGCTGTTCCAGTCGTCGCTGGGATGGGAGCGGATGGGCGGCGGCGAGGGCAACCCGCCGATGTGGCACCGCTTCGGGTTCATGGACCACCAGTGCGCGCTGTCGTCCGCGGCCGCGACGTTGTGGGCGCTCCTCGCCCGGGACCGGACCGGTCGGGCGAGTTCGGTCGCCGCGTCCCTGCTGGGTGCCGGGGTGCTCACCACGAGCGAGACCTACCTGCGACCAGACGGCACCCTCGTCCCGGTGCCGATGCTCGACCAGGCGCAGCTGACCACGACACCGGGACGGCGCCTGCTGGCCTGCGCGCAGGGGTGGGTCGCGATGGCCGCGACCGGTGCCGGCGACGTCGCGGCGGCCTGCCGGGCGCTCGGCTGCGGGAGTACGGCGGAGCTCGCGGCGGCGGCCGCCGTCCGCCCGGCCGGTGAGGTGCTCGAACTGCTCGCCGGGGCGGGTGTGGCGGCCGAGGAGGTCCGGCTCGACCAGCGCGACGCGTTCTTCGACTCGGCCGACAACGACGCCGCAGGCCTGATCGCCCGCTACCGCCACCACGACTGGGGCGGCTTCGAGCAGCCGGGCGCACTGTGGGACCTGGGTGACCTGACGACCCAGCTGCATCTGGCCCCGCCGGTACTGGGCGAGCACACGATCGAGGTGCTCACCGAAGTCGGGATCGCCCGCGAAACGATCGACGAGCTGATCGCCGCCGGCGCCGCCGGTGTCGCCACGGCCGCGCCACCGCCCGCCCTCCGTGCCTGAGCTTTACTGATGATCGCCCACGACGGACTCGTAGGTGCAGAGACTTGCCGGTACAGAAGTGATAAACAACCGATTGTTTCGGTAACGTAGACGTGCGGTGATGGCGCGTCACGAGGCCGGGTTGAGGCGGCGGACGGGCGCGCTGTTCTGCGGATTCCTCGGCATCGGCAGCCGAGGCTGAGGTGGTCCCCGTTCTTCGGACAGTGATCCCTATATGGGATAATTAATCCGTGAGCGGAGGAGATCAATGAGTCAGTCGCGGAGGCGGTTCACGCCCGAGTACAAGGACGAGGCCGTGGAACTCGTCATCGATTCGGGTCGGCCGGTGTCGGCGATCGCGAAGGATCTCGGTATCAACGAGGGCGCCTTGGGGAGTTGGGTCGCCACCTGGCGGCGGGCCCACCAAGGCGAAGAAGAGCCGCTGTCGATGTCCGAACGCGCCCGGTCGAAGGAGCTGGAGAAGGAGAACCGGGAACTCCGGATGGAGCGCGAGTTCCTCTCAAAAGCGACCGCCTTCTTCGCGCAACGCCATCAGTGACCGACAGGTACAAGCTGATCGCTGCGGAGAAGGACAACTATCCGATACGCAAAATGTGCCAGTGGCTCGTGGTATCGGCGTCCGGTTTCTACGACTGGTACCGCCGTCCGGCGTCGCCCCGGGCCCGGCGGCACGCCACCCTGGAGACCCAGGTGCGGGGCGTTGTTCGCCGCGTCCCGCCAGACCTACGGCGCGCGGCGGATCGCCGCTGCCCTGACGGCGTCGAGCCAGCCCACCTCGGTCCGTCTCGCCCGACGGATCATGCGTCGGCCCGGGCTGAAGGCCTGCCAGCCCAGGGCCTACCGGCGCACCACCATCCCCGGTCAGGCCCCCGCGCCCGCCGACCACGTCCGCCGCGACTTCACCGCCACCCAGCCCGACGCCAAGCTCGTCGGAGACATCACCTACGTCCGCACGGGCGAAGGATGGCTGTATCTCGTCACCGTCATCGACCTCTACTCCCGCAAGGTCATCGGCTGGTCGATGGCGAACCACATGCGCACCGAACTCGTCATCGACGCGTTCACCATGGCCACCTCCCGCACCACCCTCACACCCGACGCGATCTTTCACTCGGATCGCGGAACGCAAACCGAACTCAACCGGTCCTCGCAACACCGGGTTGTTGAAGTGAGAGTAGCTGGTTGTTCATCGCTTCGGTGGGGGTCTTCCAGAGGGGTGGATGTCGATTATATCGAAGTCGAAGTCAACGACCGAGTCAACGCCGAGCGCCCTCCGAGTAGCGTCGTCCGGATCCGGGACAGCCCGACGCGGGATTGGCGACAGAACCCAGCGTCTACGCCACCATTGTGGCCAGTTGCCCCACCGACGCTTCGAGTTGGGCAGCGGAGACAAGCGGCAGACGCGGTACTTCTGCCGGGTGGGTGACCGCCGCCCAGTCGTAGGTGTGGGTCACCTCGGTGCGGCCGTCGTCGGTCGGGGTGAGCGTCCAGGTAAAGCGGTGACCGTCCGCGCGCTGACTCGGTCGGCCGGGCGCCCAGCCGATGACCCGGTTCTCGGTGAAGGTCACGACGTGGTTCTCGATCCGGTAGTCACCCTGCTCGTCGTTGTGCATCGCCATGACGAAGGTGTCGCCGACGGCGCCGATCGGGTCGAGGGTCTCGGCGCGGCGCAGGAAGCCGGTGGCGTCGAGCTCGGGGTGGCGGCGGGGGTCGCGGAGCACCGCGAAGATCCGGTCGGCCGGGGCATCCAGCACCCGGGAGACGGTGGTGTGGGTCGGGCCGTTCATGGTGACCGGGTCGGGGTAGAACCGGGCCCATGCGATCCGTCCGTCGCGGGTGGTGAGCACCACTGGGCCGCGCAGCACGACCGTCGCCCCGGTCGGGGCGGTGCCCCGCATCTCCCACTCCGACCACAGTTCGTCGCCGTTCTGGGCGTGGCGCAGGATCTCGGCCTGCAGGTCCGGCAGCCCGGCCAGGATCTTCCTCCAGTTCGCGGCGACATGGTCGGAGCCGATAAACCCCTCATGCGGCTTCAGCGGCCGCTCGGCCACGTAGTCGTCCGTGAAGCAGCCGGCGATCCGCTCCGGGACGTGGGAATTGATCGCCACGCGCAACGCTTCCAGGGCCTCTGGGACCATGCCTTCGACTCCTCACTTGCCGGTTCGTCCTGTCGCTGTCCATCGTGATCATCGGGGTGCGGCTCGACAACCGGACAACGCCCGGACACCGCCCCTACAGCGGCGGGCATAATCAAGATCGTGAATGATCCGTCGGGACCGGCGCGGAAGGCGCGCAGCTTCGCGGCCGTGCTGCGTGAACTGCGGGAGGCCAGGTCGCTGACCCAGCAGGAGCTGGCCGCCGCCGCGGGCCTGTCCGTCGATGCGGTCAGCGCGCTGGAACGCGGGCGGCGGACCCAGCCCCAGCCGCACACCGTGCGGTCGCTGGCCTCGGCGCTGCAGCTCCGCGACGCCGAGGCCACGGCGCTGCTGTCGACGCTGGGACGGGCGGGGAACGGGGCCCTCGAGATGCCGTCCCGCACGTTGACGTCCCACCCTCCGCCTCCGCCGGCTATCCCGGTGGTCGGGCGGGACGACGAGGTCGCCGAGATCGTCGCCGCTCTGTGTTCCGCGCCGGGCCGGCTGGTGACGCTCACCGGCCCAGGCGGGGTCGGCAAGACCACCGTCGCGCTGTTGGCGGCGCAGACGGTGGTCGCCAACCACCCGGGCGGGGCATTCTTCGCCGACCTCACCGACGTCACCGACCCCGACGACGTCCTCGCCGTCGTCGCCCTCGCGGCGGGAACCCACGCCGACACCGTGACCGGCCTCGCCGTGCACCTTGCCGGGGCGGCGGTCCTGCTCGTTCTGGACAACCTGGAGCGTGTGGCCGCCTGCGCTCCGCAGTTGGTCGAGCTGCTGTCGGCCTGTCCCGGCGCGGTGGTCCTGGCCACCAGCCGCGTTCCGCTGCGGGTGCGTCGGGAACGCGAGATCCGCATCGCCCCGCTGGACCCGGCGGCGGCCGTGCGGCTCTTCAGCGAGCGGCTGACCGCCGCCGGCGCACGATCGCCGACGACGGGCGGGCAGGACGACGATCCCGTCACGCAGCTGTGTCGGCGGGCCGACGGGCTACCACTGGCCATCGAACTCCTGGCCGCCGCAGCCGCGCGACTCGGCCCCCAGACACTGCTGGACCGGGTCGATCAGTTGGCGGAGCTGCCTGTGGCCGGCCCCCGGGACCTGCCGGCGCGGCAACGCACCATGGCGGCCACCATCGAGTGGAGCTGCCGGATACTCGGCCCCGCGGCTCGCCGGCTGTTCCCGCGGCTCGCCATCGTCCCGGGCAGCTTCTCCCTGGATACCGTCGACGCGATCGCTGCGCCGGACACGGCGGATGCGGTGGGTGCGCTCGCCGAGTTGATCGAGCACTCGCTGGTCGCCCGCAGCGACGCCGGACAGGTCGCGCGGTTCCGGCTGCTGGAACCGGTACGCCGGTACGCGCTCGAGACGCTCGAACCGACCGAGCGGGAGCAGGTCCGGCGGAGCGTCAGCCAGTGGGCCCTCCGTACGGCGCGCGAACTCGGTGCACGGATCCGGGGCCGCGGCGACATGACGGCGGTGGAGCAGGTCGAGGTCGATCGCGGCGTGCTGCGGCTCGGGTACGACCAGCTCGTCGACGCCCGCCGTCACGACGACGCCGCCGAGCTGCTGTGGTCGGTGTGGTTGCCGATGTGGATGAGCGGGCATACCCGCGAAGGCTTCGCCTGGACCGAACGCCTGCGTGAGGGCGACCTGAGCGAGCGAGGCCGGGCCCGCTGGTTGGTGGCGCGCGCCGGGTTCAACCGCGTCGCCGCGAACCTGTTCGCCACCGCGGAGCGGGCGATGCGGCTGGCCGAACAGGTCGACGACGCCTCCCTGGCCGCGGAGGCGGCGATCTTCGCGTCGGCGGCGGCGCTGCGCCTGGGGGACTTCGACGGTTCAGGGGCTCTGCTGGCTCAGGCCGAGGCGCACGTCACGCAGCGGCTCGACGTTGGGAACGACGTGTGGGCGGCCGTGCACGTGCCCATCGGACGGGGGGACGGCGCGCTGCTGCGCGGCGACCGGTCCGCGGCGATGCGGCATTGGCGGGCGGCCGCAGCCACGGCGCAGGAGGTGGACAGCGGGTTCTCGGTGGCCGCGGTCCTCGCGGAGTGCGCGCAGGCCGCCCGCAGCGAAGGACGTCTGGACGACGCGGCCGTAATGCTCGTCGCCGCCGACGAGCTGCGCCCCCAGCGGGACGGGCACCGGCGTCGGGCGCACCTGGCAGGCGTGGCCGCTGCCGTGGCGGCCGAACTCGGTGACGTGGCCTCGGCGCAGTGGTGGGAGGGCGTGGCGGGACCGGACGCAGCTCCATTGGACACCGATGAGCTCCGCGAGCAGTTCCGGGAGCTGGTCCGGCGCGCCGACACCGTCTCCGGGCAGGACTGAGCTCGACCGTCCGTACCGGCGGCGTCCGGTCGGTGTCTGGTGGTCCCTCGCGAGCGGGGTGGCGAGACTCGAGGTCATCGGGTCGGCCGCCCCGCAGGCCGACCTCCGTCGGTCCCGAGGACGTCCTCCAATGACAGCCGCACCCATCGTGCTCGCCGCAACCCCGCTCACCGGTCACGTCCAGCCGGTCCTGAACCTCGCCCGCCACCTCGTCGCCACCGGACGGCGAGTCACAGTCGTCAGCGGCAGCCGGTTCCGGCCGCAGGCCGAGGCGGTGGGAGCGGCGTTCGTCCCGCTGTCCGGACCGGCCGACTTCGATGACCGCCGCCTCGGTGAGCTGCAGCCGTGGCTGCACGAGCTGGCGCCGGGCCCGGCATTCCTGGAGGCCATGTTCGGCTGGTTCACCGACATGGCGCCCGCGCAAAACGCCGTGCTGCAACAGGTCCTGGCGCAGCAGCCGGACGCCGCCGTCCTCCACGAGGCCGCCTTCTACGGGACGTGGCCGCAGCTGCTGGGAGCGCCCGGGATCCGGCCGCGGCGCACCGTCGGCCTCGGGGTGTTTCCCCTGACCCTCAGCGGCGCCGAGCTGACCATGATGGGTCCCCCTCCTCCGCGCGACGGGCTCGACGTGCGGGGAGCGGCTGCGGCGTTCAACGCCGAACTCGCCGCGCAGCTGGCCAGCGCCACCGCGCGCACCCAGGAGGTCATGGCGGGGCTGGGCGCAACGGCTGCGATGCCGGTCATCAGCGACGCACAGATCCTGCTGCCCGACGTATTCGCCCAGCTCACCGTGCCGTCCTTCGAGTACCCGCGGGTCGACGCCCCGCCGACGCTGCGGCTGGTCGGGGCCCTGCCGCCCGAACCGCCCGCCGCGTGGGAACCGCCCTCGTGGTGGCCAGAGCTGTCGCAGCGCCGGGTCGTCGCGCTCACCCAGGGCACAGTGGCCAACCACGACCTGACCGACCTCGTCCAACCCACGCTCGACGCGCTGGCCGGCGACGACGTGCTCGTCGTTGCCGGACTCGGTAGGCAGGAGGTCGGCGACCTGCGCGTGCCGGCGAACGCACGGGTGGAGCCGTTCATCCCGTTCGACGCGCTCTTCCCACTAGTCGACGCCGTGGTCACCAACGGCGGCTACGGCGGTGTGCAACTCGCCCTGCACCACGGGGTGCCGCTGGTCGTGGCGGGCGCCAGCGAGGACAAGGCCGCAGTGGCAGCCCGGGTCGCGGACTTCGGCGTCGGTGTCGACCTGCGAACCGGCCGCCCAGAGGCCGCAGCGATCGGGCAGGCCGTCCGGCAGGTGCTCGACCAGCCGGCGTTCCGGCGTCGTGCACGGGACCTGAGCGCGGACTACCGGGTCGCCGACCCGGTGCACGCAATCCTCGACATCATCGACGGCACGTGACGCGTGGTGCGGGGTCTCGGGGATCCCCGGTCACCGACACGATCAGAGGGGTGGCCCGGACCCGTCACCGTCGGTGCCGGGATCGCACTGGCCTCGGTGCTCGGGCGGCTCTGGGAAGCGGGCTGGACGCCCACCGATGTCTGGGAGCACACCCACCGCAACGTCGGTGACGAGACGAGGAGCCTGCTGGTCGACGGCATCGCCGGGTCACCGTGTTCCAGCGCAACGCACCCTACGTGCTGCCCAAGCCGGACTACGCCTACCCGCGAGCGTTACGGGCCCGCTTCGCCGCCGTTCCCGGCTTGCTGCGCGCGTCCCGCTGGCTGACCTATTGGCAGTTCGAACCGCGTTGGATCGGCTTCTCCTTGCTGCCTATTGCTCACCGCGCCCTACCGCTGGCGCTGCTCCCGCCAGCTGCACCGGCGAATCACCGACCCGGCCCTCCGTGACGCGCTGACACCTCGAGACCGCCTCGGCTGCAAGCGAATCCTGATTTCGAACGATTGCTACCCGGCGCTTGCCCGCGACAATGTCGGTGTTGTCACCGCACCGATCGATCGGGCCACGGCCGACGGGCTGGTGACCACCGCCGGGCACCTGCACGAACTGGACGTGCTGGTGATGGGCACCGGGTTCGCCGCCACTCAGTTCATGGCGCCGATGGCCGTGATCGGCCCGGGTGGCACGGGACTGAGCGACGTGTGGAGGGACGGGGCCAAGGCGTACCTGGGCATGACCGTGGCGGGCTTCCCCAACTTCTTCATGCTCTATGGCCCGAACACCAATCTCGGGCACACGTCGATGCTGATCATGCTCGAAGCGCAAATCGCCTATGTCGTGCAAGCCGCGGAGCTGCTCGCAGCCGCGCCCGGCCGCGTACTCGATGTGCGGCGCGCCGCCAGGCCGCGACCCAGGTGCCGAGCGAGCCCTCGTTGATACCCAGATCCTTCGCGACCGCCGAGACCGGCCGACCCGAATCGAGGACGAGTTTCACCGCCTCGTCCTTGTACCTCCCGTGAAAGCGGTGAGCGCAGCCTGCACCTCCATGATCTTCCCCTTTCGTGCAGAACCTACTCAATCGCCATCCGGCCGGTCAGCTTGGCGGAACTTGTCACGGCGTCGCCGTGCGGCCGAGGGGCTGCGGACCGACCCGTCGGACTGAAACAGGTCGAGGATGTTGTACGTCGCGAACCGAACCTGAGCCATGTCATGATCCCCTTCCCGTGTGCAGATCGCCGATTCGGGACCGCGGCGAGTCGGCTTCGGCGCCAGCTAGTTTTCCTTCCTCGCGCCGGTCGGCCGGAGCGACGCGGGATCGATGCGGCAGATCGAGGGGCCATCCGACCGAACGGTCGGGTGGCCCTCCGGCGTTGTATCGCCCGCCCGGCGGGCGCGGGTACGCGGTGGTGGGACGCTCGCCACGTCGGCGGGGATCCGTTCCAGGACACCGCCCGCGAAGACGTCGTACAACGGCAGGGTCTCCAGGTGGACATATCCGATGTGGCAGTCGCAGACGGCCACCGGGCAGGGACGTGGACCCAGGGCGGCGCGATAGGAGCCGTCGTAGAGATTGCCGATCTCGGTACGGACGACGTGGCAGCGACGGACGGTGCCGTCACCGTCCACCGAGATGACCGATTCACCGGTACGGCACGGCATCCCCGCGCTGGGGTGGGCATGCCGGCTGTAGGGGAAAAGCGGGTCGAGCGCCGTCCAGCAGGCCGCCTCCGCGTCGCTGTAGGCATGTCCCTCGGCGGCGTTCACCCACAGGTAGATGTGGTCGGGCAGGTCGGCGCGCAGGCGGCGGGCGGCCGACAGGTGGCCGGGCAGGCCGACGACCCCGACGCTGTAGCGGGCACCACGGGCGGCCAATTCCCGGCAGCTCGCCAAAAAGCGGTCGTATGGGACCTGGCTCGGGTGGTACGTGCACCACAGGGCGAGGGTGTCGAGGTCCGCGTCGGCCAGCCAGTCGGCGCGGCTGCTGAGATTGGTCTGGATCGCGACTCGGCGGACATGCGGCAACCGGCTCAGCCCGGCCAGCGTGCGGCGGTACCAGGACCTGACCAGTCCCTCACCCCAGGGCGTGAACAGGACCGAGAGCCGGTCGCCGGTCTGCCGCCGGGCCCACTGCGCGAAGCGCTCCAACGCGAGCCGGTCGGCGATCAGCTGTTCGCGGGTGTCCCGGCGCTTGGCGAACGGGCAGTAGGGGCAGTCGAAGTCGCAGGAGGCGAGCGGGCCCCGGTACAGGATTGTCAGTTCGATGGTGATCTCCTCATCGGGCGCTGTACTCGCTCATCGCGGCCCGCACGGCCGGGGAGAACAGTTCGGGGCCGAGCGCGTCGGAGTGGGCCAGACCTTCCGGGGACAGCCGCAGCCGCCCCGCACCGGCGGACCTGTCCAGCCAGCCGCGGGCGTCGAAGCGTTCCAGCTCGGGGGCGAAGTCAACCTCGGGACGGGCGCCGAAGCGGGCCAGGTAACCCTCGACCGCCATGCCCTCGGCCTGCAACAGCGACTGCAGCAGATGGCGGCGGCGGGCCTCGTCGGCGTTGATGCGCCGGCCGAACTCGGCGTGGGCGAATTCCTGGGCATCGCGGCTGGCGTAGTCGTCGATGATCGAGCGGACCTCCCGCAGGCCGACGGCGTAGTCGAAGCTGTAGTGCAGGGTCGAGGTGTATGAGCGGGCCCCGCACCCGAGGCCGATCATGCCGTCGGTCTGGCACGCGTGGTCCGCGCCGCCGACCACGGGAGCGTCGGCGCGCCGGAACATGCGCATGGACACCTGCTCATAGCCGTTCTCCAGCAGCCGGTCCCGGCCGTGGCGGTACAGGCGCAGCCGCTGCCGGTCCCAGTCCGCCCGCGTCGCCATCGGGTCGAGCCGGCCGAGACCGGTGAGGGGACGGACGTACAGCGGGTAGAGGTACAGCTCCTCGGGTCTCCAGGCCAGCGCCGCGTCCAAAGAGTGCTGCCAGGAACGCTCGGTCTGACCATCGATGCCATAGATCAGATCGATGTTGAGGATGGGGATGCGGGTCTGGCGGATGCGGGACAGCGCGGCCTCCACATCGGCGCGGCGCTGCGGCCGCACCGCCGCCCGCGCCTCGGCCGCCACGAAGCTCTGAACTCCAAGGCTGAGCCGGGTCGTTCCGCGCGCGGCGAGGACCGCCAGCCGCTCGGCGGTGGCCGTCGACGGTGAGGCCTCGACGGACAGCGGGATCGCGGCGAGGTCCGCGCCCAGGTGGCGCTCGGCGATGTCGCAGAGACGTTCCAGCTCGGCCGCGTCGAGGAAGGTCGGGGTGCCGCCGCCGAAGGCCGCCGTGGCACAGTGCCACCCCCCGCTCTCGCCGAGCGCCGCGCGGACTGCGCCGGCCTGCCGTTCCAGCGCGTCGAGATAGGCGGTGACCAGCCCGTCGGGGGCACCGATCCGGGTGAAGAGATTACAGAAGCCGCAGCGCACCTCGCAGAACGGAATATGCAGGTACAGCGCCAGGGCACTCTTCGCCTCGGCCGCCCACAGATCGCGCAGGGCGGGACGCGGACGCAGCCTGCGGTAGGCGGTCTTGTGCGGATAGGCGTACACGTAGCTCTGGTAGGGGCTCAGGGACGCGGCGGCGGCGGTGCCGGCAACGGTCATCGGGCTGCCGCCAGGGGAAAGTGGGCATACGGCACGGTCCAGACGGCCTCATGGCCGATCCGGTGGCCGGTATAGCCGTCCTCGCCGTACGCGGTGCCATGGTCGGAGCAGACGATGGCGAAGCACCGGCCGCGGCTGCTGGCGGCCGCGAACAGGCGGCCGATATGCCGGTCCACATACTCCAGCGCGGCCGCGTGGGTGGCGCGCGAATCGCCGTCCTCGCGGGAGGCGCCCGGCAGGTGGAACCAGTTGGGCTGGTGCAGCGCGGAGACGTTGACGAACAGGAACAGCCGACGGTCGGGCGGAAGGTCCGCCACCACCAGCTCAGCCCGTCGCACCTGGGCCTCGAAGGAGGTCGGAGAGCTCACCCCGAACTCCGGTTCCCAGTAGCTGTCCTGGAACAGGCCCGGCAGCACGGAACCGAGCGGCCCCTGCCGGTTGAAGAAACCGACGCCACCGACGCACACCGTCCAGTACCCGACCGCGGCCAGTCCCGTCACCAGGTCGGGGGCATCGAAGATCCAGGTGCCGTCGGCGGTGGTCTCGCTGCCCGCGAACCGGGCGGCGAACAGCCGGGGATGGTGACCGGGGACGGCCGGCGTGGGCAGGAAACCGGCGAAGATCGCCTGATGGGAGGCGTAGGTGAAGCTGGCCGGCGCGTGCCGTTCCTCCCAGGCTCCGCCGGGAAGATGGCGGGCGAGGTTCGGCAGGCGGCCGGCCGCGGTCAGCTCCGCGGCGACGTCGTACCGCAGCGTGTCGAGGGTGACGAGCAGCAGATCATGGCTGCCGACGACGCCGTTCATGTCAGGCGGCACCACGGTGCGCCTCCTCCCGCCGCAGGACGGCGGCGACCTGCGCGGAGTAGGTGTCCAGGCGCTCGGCGCCGCCGCCCGCGAGTCCGCTCAGCCGCGGCAGCAGGTCACCGAAGGCGTTGACCTCGCCGAGGGCGAACCGGCGCCATCCGATCGCCGGCAGCACGTCCACGCCGACGCACAGGGTGCGCGGAAAGCACGCCGCCGCCCGCTCGGCGATGGACAGCGCATCGACCCAGCGCCCGCCGGCGCCGTCGACGGCGGCCCGCAGCCGCCCGAGGTCGCCCCGGGCACCGCCAAGATGGAGGTTGGTCATGGGGTGGCGGCTGGTCCGGGCAACCGCGTGGGTGACTCTCCCGGCGACCACGACCATGCGCAGGTCGCACGGCCTGCCGTCCAGGGCGGCCTTGGGCAGCCAGCGCTCGACATGCAGGCCGTCCGGGGCCAACGCGTCGATGAGCGCCGCCACCTCGGGCTCGGTGTCGTACTGGCGGACCTGCAACGAGTTGAACAGCCGTCCGTCGGGGGTGATCTCCACGGAGGTTGTCGCCCTGACCCGGCCCGCCCCGCCCAGCGACAGTGCCACCACGCCGGAGGCCGACGAGCCGTGCGCGGGTTTCACGAAGGCCCGTGGCATCCGAGCGGCCCCCAGCCGCTCCCGGAGGTCGTCCCAGCCGCCCAGCGGGCCGGCGCAGGCACGATCACGCGTCGGCCCTCCGCCGGCCGTCTCCCGCCCCCGGCTCGCCGCCGGGGCGGGAAGGGCCTCGGGCACCGGGATCCCGGCCGTGCTCAGCCGAGCGTGGCAACGCCGCTTGTCGAACATCACCGCGATGTCCTCGGGGTCGGCCAGCAGTTCGGCTCCGGCGGCCGTGGCGGCGCGCGCCACCGCACCCACCGCCGCGGTGAAGCTCCGGTACCACCGGGCCGTGCCCTCGACCCGGGTCGGATGGTCAGCGCCGCGCAACAGCCGGTCGACCTCGGCGTCCTCGCCCGGGGAGTCGATCCGCACCACCTCGCCGGGCTCGAACGCGTACCGGCCGCTCAGCACCTCCCGCCAGGCAAGCGTCCGCGGCTGCGGGAGCCCGGCGGCGCGGACCGCAGCGGCGAACATCGTCACCCGGCGGTTGCCCGGATTGCCGACCGTGACGAAACGGACGGGGCTACTCGGAGATGGCGACATAACGCCGGTTCTCCTCCTCCGGCGCCTCCGGCTCGGAGAGGTCGACCTCCACCCCGGCGGACCCCAGGGTGGCCTGGACGCGCTGCGCCACCGCGTCGCTGATGAAGTGATGGTGCAGGTCCAGCCGGCCGAGATGGGTCAGTGGCTGGCCATCGAGCAGGGCCGTCGCGCCGTCGTCGGAGAGGGCACCGAGCGACAGGTCCAGCGAGGTCAATCGGGCGACCACCGGGGCGGCGGCGACCGCGGCGGCGATCTCGTCCTGAAGCTCGCTGTTGCGCAGGGCAAGGTCGCGCAGGGCCGGGAGGCGGCTCCCGGCCAGGATCGGCTCGAGATCGCCGACGGTGGCGTCGCCTCCGTAGTCGTCCACGCCGAGCCACAGCTCGAGGTGTGCCAGCGCGGGCAGGTCGCTGGCGGCGACCCCGCGCACCACCTCCCCGGGCAGACCACCCGACTCGATGACGAGGCGGCGCAGGCTCTCGTGGCGCACGGCGGGGAACCGAAGCGCCGTGCCACCCCGGATGCCCAGCTCACGCAGCGCCGGGTAGGCCGTCAGCACCGGCGTCACGTCTGACTGCTGGATCCAGGAGATCTCTGCCTCCTCCACCACCAGATCGCCGAGGAACACGGCCCGCACCCCGGTCAGCCGGTCCCGCGCGGCGACCAGCGACTCCACGACCTCCTCGGAGCCGCTGTCATACACCTGTCCCCACTGACCGACGACCAGAGCCCGGATCCCGGCGGGCTCCACCGCGCCGAGGAACCTGTCCCACAGGTCAGGGAAGCTCTCGTCACGGCGATTGTCGAAGGGGTGGAAGGGGTCGAAGGGGTCGACGGCCAGCCTCCAGGCCACCGCGTCAGGCCCGGGCAACGCGGTCAGGGCTTCGCCGCGATCGGGGAAGTCGAAGACCGGCAGGCTGTGAAACTCTGCCAGATGCTCGTAGAAAAACATATCTCGAGGTCTCCTGAACACGGCCGAGGGTGATCGAGCGAGTCAGGTTTTTCTACCGCCCGGCACCGACAGTTTCGGGCGGCGGGCCGCTTCCGGGCCGATTCAGGACCCATCGGCTCCTATGCGGACAGCCCCAGCGCGGCCATCCGCCGGCCGTGGGCGGCCATGATCCGATTGAAGATCCCGGCCAGCGCGTCGAGGTCTCCCACCCCGACCAGCAATCCGGTGAGCGCGTCTGGGTCCACCCCGACCCGCTGGGCCTGGGTGAGGGCCTCGCTGACCAGCCGACGAGCCCAGAGCGCGAGGCGCCCCGCCACGATGGGATTGGCGCTGATCGCGGCGCGCACCCGTTCGACCGCGAAGGCGGCATGCCCGGTGTCGCCAAGCACGCTCAGCACCAGTTCCCGGGACGGTGACGGCAGCCGCGTTGCGATCTCCCGGTGGAAGTCCGCCGCGATGTTGTCCCCGACATACGCCTTGACCAGGCTCTCCAGCCAGTCGGCCGGCGCGGTGGAGTTGTGGAAGGCGGTCAGCGGCGCGATGAACGGGGCCATCGCGAGTTCCCGGTCGACACCGAGCCGGTCGAGTTCGTCGCTGATGGCCTGGAAGTGCGCGAACTCGGCCGCCGCCATCCGCGCGAGCGCGATCTTGTCGCCGATGGTGGGTGACATCCGCGCATCGGTGGCCAATCGCTCGAAGGCGGTCAGCTCGCCGTAGGCGAGCAGGCCGAGGAGGTCGACCGTGGCCTGGTCCGGCGGCCGCGCCGAAACCGCTCCGGAGTCCTGACCAGCGATCTGCGCCGGGGCCGGGCCGGTGGCGGAGTCGAGCGGACCGGGGGTCTCGCCCGGCTCATGACGCGGCTCGGAGCGCGCGGTAGAGGAGGGGGGCGTCACCGTGCCGACGGGAGGCCGCGAAGTCTGTGCCACAGGCCCTCAGCCTCGTTCGTGCGGATCTGGCGGAGCAGCGTGAGCCGCATCGCCCGCTGGGAGGGGAAGCTCTGGCTGGGTGGCGAAGCCCGCCCCGAGTGCGGCGGCGGCCAGCACCTTGGCGGCGTCCGGCTGACCCTGCCCTGGGGTGTCGAGGCGCCGCAGGGTCTCGTCCTGGTGGGCTTGGGGAACGCAGTCCCGCACGAGCGCACGGGCCCGGTCGAAGGAGCCGTCGGCGCGCACGCCGGGCCGGGCGGCGAGCTGAGCGAAGTTGTCCGCGAGCTCGAACACCGCCTGCTACACCGTGAGGAAACGCGGGCCGGGATAGGGCGGCCGGCCGGGCGCGTCGTCGTAGCCGGCGATCGTGTCGATGAGTTCACCGACCGTGTCCGCGTCCTGGTCGACCAGTGCGAGGATCAGCCGGCCGCCGAGGGCGTGCATCTGTCCGGTGCGCTCGACTACCTCCGACGGCAGACCGTCGAAGATCGCCCCGAAGTACACCGGCTTCCAGGTGTTCTACCGGCGTGCCACCCGGTCACGGCGCGGGGAGTTTAACGAACCGGCCACATGGGTCTGGTCGCCAGAGCCGGTCCACGAGCCGCTGATCCCGAAGTGGATGTATGACGAGCTCAACCTCGCCCGTCAGGGCGAACGCGGCACTCGCCGCGGCTCCAGGCTGAACACGCATCCGCAGACCCGGTACCGCTACGTCCTGCGCGGGTTGGTTGTCTGCTCGTGCGGCCGGCGGATGGCCGGGACGAAACGTCGGTCGACCACCTACTACCAGTGCTGGCCCAAGCCGAACAACCTCGGTCGGCCCGATACCTACGAACATCACCCGACCACCGTCTACGTCCGTGAGGACGTCCTGCTCTACGCGGTGACGGAGTTCTACGCCGACCGGGTCTTCGGCCCGGAGCGGACCGTCCTGCTCGCCGCCGACCTGGCCAAAGGTCTACGCGCCACCTACAACCAGCTCGACGACCAGCACCGCACCACCGGCACCGAACTCGACGCGCTGGATGCCGCCGCGGACACCGGCGGCGCCACGAATGGACCGGACGCCAGGCTCCTGCTCGAAGCCCTGCCGCAGCTGAGCCTCACCTTGCACGACGCCCCTGATGCCCTGCAACGGACCCTCTACGACGTCACACAACTGGCCATCCAGATCGACCATGGGCAGAAAGAGATCACGATGAAGATCAAAATTCCGGAAGACCGGATCGACGCGGTCGCTGGTGTCGCGACCCGCGTCCCGGCGGGCGCTACATCACAGGGCGTATCCGTGCAATTGCCTCGGCGTGAGGATTATGTACGTACCCCTCGTGGAGCAGCTTTCGAGCGCGCAATACGTGGCAGACTTGGACAGATTGACCAAAAAAATACGGAGAGTGACGGAGATTTGATAGATCGTGGGCTTGTGGATGTGGATCGACGCCAGACGCGGGGCGTTCGGAAGATGGTTCGGCTTATAACTACAAAAACCGATCACCAAGCATCTTGACACCGGCCTCGTCGTACTCGCGCGGGCGGGGCCAGATAACGGTGTCATGCTTCGGGGGCCAAATGCGTACCAGATGGCCCCGATCCTCCGGCAAGTTAGGGCAGAGGACAGCACCCTCCCCAACCATGAGCTGTCCCACAATACGCCACAAGGTGAGATGCCGGAGATATCCGGGAGGCAGGAAGGTCGTAAGATACCCGGAGGTGTCGATGGGTTTACCGCCGCTTCTTTCAGGAGACGAGTCGTAGCCTCCGATACGAAGCGCTGTGCCAGGCGGTAGTTCATCTTGAGCTAAATAGTGCTCCGGGTTGGGCCGCCACGACATGGTCTGGTCTTTATATGACTGAGACTGCCTTATAGCAAAATCCAGCGACAAGCAAGTTCGCAAAAACCATCCTGTTAGTGTCCGCTGGTCTTCTGGAGTGAGAGACAACGCCTCGCCCTTAGCGACGCGCTTCATCAGCGCGAGGCCGGTCTCATTGAGCGTACCTAAGCGGCCATTGCATTCACGGCAAAAAGCGCGGTGCCAATAGATCGCAAGCTCAAGCTTGCGCGTCTTTCGGCTGCCCTTGTACTCCTGAATGTATGGAGAATCGCTTCGAAGGAGCCTCGCCAACGACTTACTGACGGGATGCTCTAGCGACCCGGCGGATCGAGTCTTGCAGATCGCGCATTTCATTTGGCATCTTTCGCATCGCCAGTTTCGGATGGGATGACGTAATTTCCCCACTTCTTAATGTCTCGATCTTGAAGCCAGGCCAATACCTTGCCAGCATCTTCATGCGCGCACAGCCTGCGACGAACCTCGGGCTGTGTTGTGATGCCGTGCTGTTCGCAGAACTTTAGATACTCGTCCATGCAGCTGATCACATTCGAGGTGAACCGGTCCACTTCGCGGCCGGATACGAGGAGCACCGGACCGCCGTGGACCGCTTTTGATCGCACCTCGTCGTAAAGATCGTAGATTAGCATGGGGCTTGGAAAATGCCCGTTAACCGCCTGGCCCAGCGCTGTGCGCATAAATGCGATGTCGGGGGCTTTAAGGCCTTCCGACGAATCTCCGAGTAGCGCCTCAAGGGCAAAAAATCGGAACAGGATACCGACAGTTTGATCCGAAGAGAAGTGTGCCGCATCAATCCACCGCAGTGCGATGGCAGCCTGTTCTTGGGCGTCGTTCCGGGGCTCATCGGCAAGCTTTAACGCATTCTCATTGAGAATTCTTTTCCAGATTTCGGCAGTCAACGGAGTGGTGACGGCGTCGTCGGCGGCCCATCCGCTGAGCCGTTCATCAAAAGCATACGTCTCGCCGAGGTGGAAGCGTAGCTGCGCGTCGGTCAAAGGCGCCCGGCGGAGTAATGCCAAGCGAAGTGCCCGCAAGGCGCGTTCGGCTTCTGGGCGAGCCCGTAGCATCATCCGCTCAGGATTGGTACCAGCGGAAGGGATGCTGATAACGCTATCGTACGGACCCCGGTCGCCGAGCCGCACAAAGCCGGATACCCGAGGGTCGTCCGCCGGATAGATGGTTGCCTCGCCGAGGCTCGTTACGTCTCCAAGCTGGAGCCCGATCACCGGCAAATAGCAGGCTCGATACATGATCTCGTGTGCGTGAGTCCTGCGAAATTGCGGAACGTGATTGGTATCTTTATCGGCAAGCGCCTGCACGATGAATTGCTTGATTAGCCTTTCTCGATCCTTATCTTTGATGTACTCAAAACGAAGATCGGCACGAAGTTCATCTTCGGCACCTGCACGCAGTCTCAGCTGTGAGGCCGTAAGATGGACGCGTGATGGATGGGCGTCCTTGGAGTCTCCCGGAACAGTGAAGGAGCCGGACAATGGTTCTTCACCTTCAGCGCCTCGCCGGTTTACACGCACAGCCTGCTGAAGCCTCATGAGCGTCGTCTCGACCGCCGGGCGCATGTGGCTCGCTCACTCCAATGAAAGACATGGATGATTGTCCAACCGAGTGTATGCCCCACCATGGACAAGTCAGAACGGCGGCCCGTCAAGAAGCGAGCCGCCGCACCCTCTACTGCTTCAAGGCGCTACCGCCGCCCCCTCGGCCCCGCCGTCCGACACATCACCCGCTGAGTACTCGGCCGGGAGAGGGCGGCGATCTGCTCCTCAGCTTCGGCCAGGTGCCGCCGCAGTTCGGCTATCTCCTGTTGGCAGGCGGGCTGCTGGGGGCCGGGCAGCCACGCGGGCCAGCGGTGAGTGACGATGACCTGGGGGTCAAGACCGAGAAGCTCGGCCAGGAGGCCTTGGGTGAAGCGGTCGGGGGTGACGCCCCGGTGCTCCCAGCGCCAGATCTTCTGACGCTCAGCGGCCATGTTGATGCCCGCCCGCCGGGCGTGGGCCGCGATGAGGCGGGCCAGCTGCTGGTAGCTCCAGCCGTGGGCAGCCCGGAGTTGGGCCAGCGGGTGGAGTTTGGGGTCGATGGCGCAGCTGGGGGTGTGCTCCGGGGTGGTCATGACGCCACCACCAGGGCCGCGCCCAGCTCGGTGAGGACAGCGAGGAAGGCAGCGCGGACGCTGGGAGCCGGAGACAGGTGATCCGCCGTGGGCACGAGCACACGGGACTGGCTGTGGCGCTTCAGCTCGCCGACGAGGGAGTCGAAGCCGGGCCGTAGGAGGCTCCCCGGAATGATGCGGCGGTCCACGTAGATTTCGATGACGACCAGCTCATGGCTTTCGGCGTAGGCCATGAGCTGGTCATGGAACTGCTCGATTTCGGCTTCGTCAGCGTGTTGTACGGCGATGTAGCCGAAGGCGGCTGGTCTCGCTGTCGTCATGTGGTTCCCTATCCCCGAGCGGCGGATTTGTGGCGCTTTGGGTCCGGGGCCACGTCAAGACCCCGACGGCGCATGGGCAAATCCTGGGGCGGGATGAATGGTCCCCGGAACGGACGTGACGCCATATCATGGGGTTACTCAGCGTAACCACCATGACGGAACGTCCAGGAGTTCGGGGAGGCGTGGGCGCTATGGACAGCGGGGCACTGGGAGCACGGGTAGCTCAGGTCAGGCGGCGGCGGTCGCTGACGCAAGCGCAGCTGGCGGAAGCCGCTGGCGTATCGGCGGATTTAGTCTGCAAACTGGAGGCAGGCCCCAAGGATGGGGTACGGCTGAGTTCGCTGCACGCCCTGGCCAGGGCCTTGGCGGTACCGACGGCCACGTTCCTGGAGGCACAGGAGGGTCCGATCATGGACGCGGGAGACCTGGCAGTATTGCCTCTGCGCCGGATGTTGGTGCCGGGACCGGCGGCCAGCCGGGCGGACGGACCTGGCCTGCTGCTTCCGTCATTGCGGGGCAGGGTGCTGGCAGTGACGCGGGCCTACCACCAGGCGCGCTACATCGAGGTGGTGCAGGCGCTGCCGGAGCTGGTCTCGGACCTGACGGCGGCGGCGAACATCTACGCGGACGAGGAGCAGGCGACGGCCCGGCGGTACCTGGCCCAGGCCCTGATGATGGCGGCCTCGGTGTTGATGCAACTGCGGCACGAAGACTTGGCCTGTGAGGCGGTGCGGCAGGCGACCCAAGCGGCGGAAGCCGCGGGCGACCCGGTGCTCGCCGCTTCGGCCGTAGACCGCTATCGCTGGGCGTTCATCCGTCAGGGACGCTTCGGGGACGCCGAAGACATCTGCGTGCGAGCAGCGGAAGCCATCGAGCCGAAGGTCTCGTCGGCGTCACCAACACACCTGGCAGTGTGGGGGCGGCTCCTCAAGGGGGCGTCAGCGGCGGCGGCCCGCAACAACCGCCCAGCGCGGGCGGGGGAACTGCTGTCGATTGCCCGGGCCTCGGCGGTGCGGGTGGCCGATGAGCGCCTGGACTTCGCCCGCTACTGGGCGGCTTTCTCTCCCGTGAGCGTGGACGCCATGGCGGTAGAGAACGCCATGACGGCGGGCGATGCAGCGCAGGCCCTGCGGCTGGCCCAGGGGGTCCAGCGAGACGAGAATTTGCCGCTGGCAACGTGGACCCGGCATGTGCTGGCGGTAGCCGAAGCCCGCACGGCCACCCGGGACTACCCCGGCGCGATCCGGGCGGTACAGGACATACGGACCCTGACGCCGGAGTGGCTGAAGCACCAGAAGTTGGCCCACCACATTCTCACGGACTTGTTGGACGCCACGAGTGTGCGGCGGGCGAAGCAGTCGGGCTTGGCGGAGCTGGCGGGGTTTGTGGGGGTGGAGCCGTAAGAGTCTCTGCGCTCGCCAGGGGCTGACGACCAACGACTTCCGATGGTCGTTAAATGGCTACGGCAAGCCATAATCCGGGAATTACAAGGCTTGGCGGCGCGACCCTGCCGAGCAACAATGATTGCATGGAAGCAAAACGCCGCCCGCTCAGCCGAGAATCTAAACGCCACCCGCAGCACGGAAGCAACGGCGTGTACGCCTTCGATAAGAAGCATTGGCTGATCGGATGGGGGTATACGCAGCTGGCTTTGATATGGCACGAGGGCGGGTGGCGGTTGCGGCATACCCAGAAGGCGGCGCTTGGTGAGCTGCACGCGATGCTTGACGAGATGCACAAGGAATTCTGCGATGGAAGCGTAGAGGAGTGCCCAGCGCGAGTAGGTGAGATAGACGACAGCCAAAGGACACGATGGGATGAAGGACATCGGGGTGACTCGTGGTTCATTGACTTAATTCGAGAAATGGATCATAATAATAGATGACAGGCTAGACCTCTGCAGCAGGAAGTAGGGGTCTGGCCTGAATAACGATGTCAGGCCCCGTCAGGCGGAGGCTTGGCATGAATAGTACCCCGGCTCTGGATCGACTAACTTTGGCGGTCAAGGAAGAATTCCTCAAAGACCTGATCGAGGGCAGTGACCACGTTCGCGCGCACATCGCGGACTGGCCTGGTGCATATGCGGACGTGGCGCAATATCTCCGGTGGGACACCACCTCTAGCGACCGAATCCGCCAGCTCTACCTAGAAGAGAACCACGGCGCTGCTACAACAGAGCTGAAGGAAGGCACTGCGGCGACGGTCGAGCAGACCCTGCGCCGTCTGGTGTTGCATACAGAAGAATGTCTCTTCAACATCACCTACGGTGGACCTCCAGTGAGTGACGCAGATTTGGGCGCAGCCTACGTTGAACTAAGTCGCATCACCGAGGAAGAATTCATTCAAGAACCCGACCCCCTCGACTACAACAAGGACGACGAGGGCCTACCAACGGGCTGTGATGCGGCGAACGACTACCTGGGCCTCATCATCGTCTACGCTGTAAGAGCCAGGCTCATGAAACGGGACGGTCGTGAATTGGTTTTGGCCTACGCCGAAGCCGCAGCGAGCTGGATGCCGCAAATAATGTAGCTGATACGTAGAGCGATCACGCCAAAAGATCTATACGGGGTTGGGCTGTTGGTGGATATCATCAACAGCCTTTCTTCGCATCTGCGGGCCGTAATATGAGACGCTCAAGATGGCGGAAGTATACGTACACCCTCGGGTCCGAGTTCTGCGACGCTGTCAAACATCCTTTCGGAATATTCCACAAAAGACATCTGATC
>NZ_JAMQQF010000010.1:21625-43149 GCF_023716945.1 Frankia sp. AiPs1
ATTTTCCTTCGCTCGACCACTTTTCAAAATGTCACCAGCGATCCGCTGCGTCTCGCTTATCAAATTCCGCATTATTGCTGCATCGGAACCGTTCATGTCAATATTGCCGCTCTCCAAAATGGCGCGCATGCCCTCGGCCGTGAGCCAGAACATTACAGCGGGACGGCCATGTGACCTAATAGTATGGTAGCCGAAAGCGTTAGCCGGAATAACGACTGCCTCGCCGACATCAAGAAATACACAAAAGACGAATCCCCTGGCGCTAATCCGTACCGACAGCTCGCAGTCAATTGGATCGAAAGGAAAGAAGCCAATGCCGCCACTTTTCTTTGTGCCGGAAGTTCGGAGTAGTTCATAAGAAAGCGTCCGTGACTCACCCACGCCGGTGTTCATAACCGCCAGCAACACGCCGTTGGTGAATTTTATCGGCCGGTAACCGCCATTTACCATGCAGCCGTCCAATGGCCGCAAGACCATTCGAGTGTCGCCCGGAGGCGTGAAGGCAGGCCGAATTTCTTCGAGGTCGGGAACTCTCGATATGATCATCAGTTCAATACTAATCCGCTCGATGTGACCAGTACCGTCGAGATCTAGCCGGGTTTTCCCAAAAGTGATGTCGTACGGTTGCCTCCCTTGCTCAAAACTTATTGTCTTTGGCAGAATCTTCTTGGCAAACATACGAAACAAGATCATTTCATTGTCACACTTGCGCCAGGCTTCCCAGTTGCCTCCGCTAAAACTGAGGCGACTCAACACGCGAGTGCGTCTATCGGCAATACGCTCGCCTGGTAAATAGTAGCGTCCTGGGCGGGGGTTAATTGGATCAATAGTGCTATTATTCCAGGCGCGTTCGGTTCCAAGGAGCTCGCTGATTGCCCAACGTACCAAATCAGGTGGGAGAATGTTCTCTACACCAGCCAGAGATAACTGCTCGTCTATATGGCTAATTCCTTCGCGTAGCCTAGCGAGCATTTTGCGCCCGTCGTTATACCCATCCTCATCTAAGAGGGCCTTTAGTTTCTTCTGACTTGCAAGCGTGGATTTTTTGCGCTTTCCGTCTTTTCCTTCTTGGCTTGCACTACCCAGGGCCTCCAAAGCTTTCGGCTTCGCACCGTATCCGAGCAGACCCCGTAGCGCCCTGGCGATGTCTTCAACGTCTGGATTCCAATCGTCGTCCAACGCTTCCAAACCTCGTCCAGCAGTAGGGCCATCTGGCCGGTTGAGTTTACAGGGGCGGCCACCGCGTCGATGAAGGCGGCCACCGAAACTTGCCGAGTCTGTATGACCAGGAGAGCTGATGTCAGACCTAGAGCCCTACCACCCGTCCGGCCTCGACCGCTTCACCGTCCAAGGCCGCGCTGTCACGCGCCGCCTGCGAGAAGTGGACGGCGAAGCCCTCGTCCGGGCCCGCGCTATCGGGCTGGCGGAAGACCTGGCACTCCGGCGCACGCAGATGCGGGCGGCCGGGAGCGGACAGCTGTACCGGGCCATCGCCCGGGAGATGGTGCAGGCGGACGCCTTCATCTGCGCGGTTTCGGAAGGCAAGCCGGGGGTGGAGCTGGCCTTGCGCAAGGTGGAGGAGATCTACCACCTGGGCCTAACCGACCTTCTCGCCAGCTACATGACGCGGGGCTGAGGGTGGCGACGGATAAAGAGGCCCGGCTCGCGCGGCTGCGGGCGCTGGCGGATGAGATACACGCAGACCGTGAAGAGCTCGCGGAGCGGGTGTGCCGCAATCGGCCGGAGCTGACGGCCATCGTGACGACGTTGGCGGCGGCGGCCAGGGCCGCCTTGGAGGACTTTATTAGCGAGATCGCGGAGCCGTGACCGAGAACATCGCCGAAGTCCTGGCCGTGCTCTACTTCCTCGGTCTGGCGGCCTGGATGGCTCCTCGGGCCTGGCGGGAACTGCGGCGGCGCAGGCCATGATGGATTTCATCACCGGCTCGTGGTGGGCCTTTGGTATTTCGCTGCTTGCCAGCTTTGCGGCCGGTTCGCTCATCGCCGTGGCGCAGTACGCCATCACGGACCGCGTGCCGTTCCTGCGTATCCATCTGCGAGAGGCGGTCTCGTACCGCCTGCATTTGTTGCTCATCGTGGTTCTTTCTCGACTCCTCAGATTGGAGGTAGCCCGTGAAATCCGTAAAGATTCCCGGCGGCGCAGCCGCTAAAGGGGCGGTGGCGGGACTGGCCGCAGGCCTGGCCGGAGCACTGGGCGTGCTTTTGGTCATCAAGCTGGCGTGGTGGGTGCTGGAACCCATGCACTCGCTAGTAGTCGTCTACATCGTGGCGCACGCTGGGGTAAGGCTCTATGCCACCGCGGCGAACGCCCGGGCCAAGGTGCTCTCCAAGCAAGCCGAGGTGTACCGGGGGCGTCGTGGCCGAGGCTGACGAGGTACCCCACCAGCCCCAAGATGAAGATCATCCCGGTGCCGGTGTGAGGGAGGAAGGCCCCGCGACCAGGCGGTTCGTGGGTTCGGCCCTGGCCCACGCCGTGCGGGAGGGTTGGTGCTGCCGCCAGTGCGGGGGCGGCTTTTGCCTGCATGTTTCGCCGTCGCGCTGCCCGTCGTGCGGGGCGGGAGCCAGCCGCCGCCGGAAGCGTCCGACTATGGAGCCCGACGAGTGACCAAAAAGCTCGCCGAAACACTGGCCCTCTTGGTCGCGGTCTGTGTCGGGGTGAAGGTGGCCGCCGGGTTTGTCTCGGCGGCCCTGCCCGCCCTTATCCCGCTGCTGGTTATGGCGCTGGTATCCGTCGTGGTCATGCGCTGGCGGAATCACCTGTGAGTTGTTCCAGGTGTTCGGTATTTATTCGCATGCATTATTAGGAATTTACCTGCGGAACGTAAGCGGTTCGTCAAGCTATAACTAAGCACGTAGCGCAAGGGTTCCCGAATAGCTCCGGGGTTTCTTCAACGCGGCCCGGTGGCGGTCGCGGCTGCTTAACCATGCAAGGAGGGTGTGTATGGCTCGACGAATTCATGTAACCGGGGTGCCCCGGCAAAAACCAGAGATCGGCTTATATGTGCTGGCGCTGATCGCGCTGGCCCGCCAGATGCAGGAGCAGGGACGGAAGCCGGAGCCGCCGACGCCGGGCGCCTCAGCACGGGAGGAGGTAGCCGATGAATAGCAGCCTCATTTTTTGGACGGCCTGGGTGGCGGTGGCCCTGGGCCTGGCGGCCAGTTCCGGTGTCCTGGTCCTGCGAACGCGGGAAGAGGCCCGCTGGCGTGGAGACCTGGTGGTCTATGCCCTGCGCTTCCCCCGAGGGATGGAGCCGCTGGCGGTGGTGGCCATGCTTACCGGCCTGTCGGGACTGGCGGCTCCCTGGTGGCGGCGGGCGTGGGCGGTACGCGGGGTGATGATCGAGACATCGGCGACGGTGGCGGGGATTGCCCATCACCTGCTGATACCCCGCGTGGACAGCGCGGTGGTGCTGGCCGCGATCCGGGCCGCGATGCCGGATGTGGCGGTGACCGAAGACCGCGACTACGAGCCACCGGAGCCGACGCGGGCGGTGGCTCTTGGGCTGTCCAGCCTGCGCCGCCCCCTGGAGACGAGCCGCCCAGAGATGATCTCCACGGCGATCTTGGCTAGCCTGCAACCGCTGGCCACCGGAGAGCGGGTGGTCATGCAATGGGCGGTGATGCCTGCCCGGCCGCCGAGGCCAGTGGTGGAGAGCGGGCCGAGGTCCGCCGGGTTCATCGGGCAAGTAGTAGAGCGGCTGGTGTCCGGTCCGGTGCTCGATGGGGCAGCCGTGAAGGAGCTGCGGGCCAAGCAGGCCGGGGCCATGTTCGTCAGTAGCTGCCGTATTGGGGCAACGGCCCGGACGCAGGGGCGGGCCGGGCAGCTCATCGGGCGGGTGAACGCGGCGACGCACACCGCCCACGCTCCGGGAGTGAGCCTGTACCGCCGCCAGCTCGGGCGGCGGCGGGTGGCCCGGAATATGAGCGCCCACCGTCTGCCGGTGGTGACGTTCCCGCTGGTGCTCAATGCCTCGGAGCTGGCGGCGCTCATCGCCTTCCCCCTGGGAGACGTGATGTTGCCCGGCCTGCGGCTGGGCGGAACCCGCCAGCTGGCTCCGTCGAGCGACATTCCCATGGGACCGCGGATTGTAGCCCGGTCCACCTTCCCGGGCGCGGAGCGGCCCCTTGGCCTATCCGTTACGGACAGTCTTCGCCACCTCCATCTTGTCGGCCCGACGGGTACCGGGAAGTCCACGCTGCTTTTGAACTTGATTACCCAGGATATGAACGCTGGGCGGGGCGTGGTGGTGCTGGACCCCAAAGGTGATCTTATTGCTGACATCCTCGACCGGGTACCAGAAAACCGCCGCGACCAGGTCGTGATCCTAGATCCGGCGGACGAAGAGCGGCCGGTGGGGCTGAATCTGCTATCTGGCAGTCACCGCGCGCCGGAGCTGGCGGCGGATCAGATCGTGGGGATTTTCCACCAACTGTATAAGGCGTTTTGGGGTCCCCGGACCCAAGATATCTTGCACGCCGCCCTGCTCACCTTGGCCGCCGAGCCGGGTATGACGCTCACCGAAGTGCCGCTAATTTTGACCAACGCGAACTTCCGGCGGCGGCTGGTGGCAAAAGTCGATGATCCGGTGGCGTTAGGCCCGTTCTGGGCCAGCTATGAGGCCTGGAGTGACGCCGAACGTGCCCAAGCCATTGGCCCGGTCATGAATAAATTGCGGGCATTCTTGATGAGGAGACGGGTACGCAATGTTTTGGGGCAGGCCTCGCCCCGGCTGGACCTGGGTGAGGCGTTGGCCCACCGGCGGATCGTGCTCGTCCCCCTGACGAAGGGAGTCCTGGGCGAGGAAGCCGCCGCCCTCGTTGGGTCACTTGTAGTAGCGAGAGTGTGGCAAGCCGTACAGGCTCGCAGTACCATTCCCGCCGACCGGCGGCCAACGACCTTCATGTACATCGACGAATTCCAAGATTATTTGAACCTCCCGATGGGCGTGGCCGATGTGTTGGCGCAGGCCCGGGGGCTGGGCATGGGGCTCACCCTGGCCCACCAGCACCTCGGGCAGCTGCCAAATGATCTTCGCGAAGCGATCCTCGCCAACGCCCGCTCGCGGGTGATCTTCCAGGCCGCGTCCGCAGACGCCGGGCGGCTTGCCAAGGAGCTGAGCCCACATCTGGGAGCTTCGGACCTGCAAGGCCTTGGCGCGTATGAGGTGGTGGTGTCGCTCTCTGCTGGGGCGCGAGTGGCCCCACCAGCAACCGGCATGACGATGCCGCCGTCTACCGCCAGCGGCCAGGCCGCAGCGGTGCGGGCGGCTTCGCGGGAGCGGTGGGGCCGGGACCGGGACGAGGTAGAAGCGGCGATCCGGGCACGGCATGAGGGACGGCGGCCTACCGGGCGCGTTGGCCGCCGGGAGGTGACCGAATGAGCGGGCGACTTCCGGCCGCTGTGCCGGTCGCGTTGAGTGGAAGTGCGCGTTTGCCGTGGCCGGGTGCGGTATCCAGCGCGAATGTGCAGACGACTCCCCAGCTCATCCGTGAGGTGCATTCATGAGCCGGGGCTACGTGACCGCACGTCAGGTGGCCGCCCTGGACGCCACCATCACGCCTCGGGAACGGGAGATCGTTGCAACGGTTGCTCGGGTTCGGGTGGCGTCGGGCGCGCAGCTGGTACGGCTGCATCTGACCGGCGTTTCGGCGCGGCAGGCCCGAGGGGTGCTCTCGTCGATGGTGGCCCGGCGGCTGCTGGGACGGCTGCCCCGGCGAGTTGGCGGAGTGCGGGCCGGGTCGGCGGGCTTCGTCTACACGCTGGATGTCGCGGGCCAGCGCCTGATGACGCCAGAGCGGACGCGCTGGCAGCGGCCCTGGCCGGTTGGCTCCTTGTTCCTGGCGCACTCCTTGGCGGTGGCGGAGCTGTACGTCTCCCTGCGGGAAGCCGAAGCCGCCGGGAGGCTGGCAGTAGCGGACTTCCAGGCGGAACCGGCCAGCTGGCGCGGCTTCCCCGGCCCCGGTGGCGGACGGGTGGTGCTGAAGCCCGACGCCCGGGTCACGGTGCGGTTGGGCCGCTGGGAGGACGTCTGGATGGTGGAGGCGGATAGAGCAACCGAATCGCTGCCCACCGTCAAGAAGAAGGCGGAACTGTATGTCCGCTACTGGCAGTCCGGCCGCGAGGGCGAGGTCTTCCCCCGGGTGCTGTGGCTGGTGCCGGATGAGGCTCGCCGGGGGCAGCTTCTGGCCGTACTGGGCCGTCTTCCCGCGGATACCTGGCAGCTGTTCACGGTCGCCACGTTCGACGAGGCCGTGGGCCGGATGATGCAGGGGGCGGACGAATGAGCGGCCTTCCTCGCAACATCATTTTGACGGGCGACGCCGCTACCCGCCTGCGGGAGCTGCCCCCGGAGTCGGTGGACTGCGTGATCACTTCGCCGCCGTACTACGCGCTACGTGACTACGGTCACGATGATCAGATCGGCCTTGAGGCCACGGTGGATGACTGGGTGTCTGGCCTGCTGCCGGTGTTCCGGGAACTGGCGCGGGTGATCAAGCCAACCGGCGGCGTGTGGTTGAATCTTGGGGACAGCTTCTCGCGGCATAAAAAATATGGCGCGCCACCCAAAGGGCTGCTGCTGGCACCGGAGCGGCTGGTTATCGCTTTGGCGGCGGATGGGTGGCTTGTTAGGAACAAGGTTATATGGAATAAGACGAATCCCATGCCCAGCTCTATTACGGATCGGCTGACCCTGACGTATGAGGTCGTCTACTTCCTGACCCGTAGCCCACGGTACTGGTTCGATTTGAACGCCATCCGGGAACCACATCGCTCCGGGGGCGGGAAGGCGGCCGGGAAAGCTGCCCACGGTAAACCAACCTGGGCGGGACCGCTGGCGGCAAATAACGAAGGCCTGCGCCGTGAGCGGCCAGCGGGGCAGCCGGGTCACCCGTTGGGGAAGAATCCTGGGGATGTTTGGCAGGTAGCAACCAGTAGCTACCGGGGTGATCATCCGGCCATGTTTCCGCTGGGACTAGTCCGTCGTCCACTGCTGGCGACCTGCCCGGAAGCAGTTTGTACCGCCTGCGGGCAGGGTTGGAAACGGCGGTACACCGTGCGTCAACGGTGGAGTGCGAAAGATCAGGAAGCCACGATGGTCCGCCAGCCCGGCGACTTCATCCGCTGCGGTTGTGCAGCCCCCACGGTACCGGGTGTGGTGCTTGATCCGTTCGTTGGCACCGGCACCGTGGGCGCGGTGGCCTGCCAGAACAGGCGCGACTATATCGGCATCGAACTGAACCCGGACTATGTACGGCTGGCCGAAAAGCGGATCAGGGAGGCCTGCGGATCGCCTGGGCCGTCCGCCTGCCCGGTGTGACACCAGAAATGCGCGGACCTCGCCGGTGTCGTGCGGCCGAAGTCTCATCTAAAAGGGATGAGCGGCCGCACCCGCACCGAGGAGGCACCCCGCAATGACGGAACCGACGAGTAAGGCCGGGAGTTACAAAACTCTCGCAGTCCGCTTGCCGAATGCGCTGCATTCTCAGCTGGAGCTGATCGTCCGGGTGGACGGCTCCACCATGGGGGCGGCGCTGCTGGCCGCCGCCGAGTTCTACGTCGAGGCCAAGCGCTCCGCGCCCGACTTCGCGGCCAAGGCTCAGGCGATTATTGCCGAAGCTGAGGCCGAAGCCGCGGCGGCCCGCGAGGCGGTAGAGGCACTGCTGCGGCCGGAAGGTACGCCGCTGCCGGGCCTGGAGCCGGACAAGGGGGCGAAGCCCAGCCCTCGGGGCACGAAGTGAGGTAGCCATCTGGCTGCACCACCGGCCGGAAGAGACGCGAATGCCTGCGCCTCTTCCGGCCACCAACCTGCATTTTGTGGCTATGCAAAGCTAAAAAACGGGCATTCATACCGGCGTGAATTCCTGGAAGAATAACGGGGATTTCGGGCAAGAAATGAAATAGGATGGCCCCCGCAACGGGATTTCGGCCAAAACGAGAGCCGATCTGTTTGCTATGTGCTGCCGTCAGGAGGTCCAGTAACCATGACGGCCCAAAAAATAAGAAGGAATGGAGGTGCGCTGTGGCAACAGTAAACAATGAAGGGACGCGACCGTCGCAGAAGAAGGCCGTCATATACCTGCGCTCGGGAAGCGCCCGAGCGGAGGGGTCCGAAGTCGTCGCCCGTCAGCGGGAAGCCTGCGAGCGCAAGGCGCAGGAGTTAGGCGCTGGAGTCGCGCACGTCTATGCCGACCAGGGTGGCTCCGGGAGGTTTCGGGACCGGCCGGGCCTGCGGGCGATGCTTTCTGGCATTGCCGAGAGTGCGGATATCGCATTCGTCATTGTCTCGTCGCTCGACCGGATCGGACGGAATGTCACCGACAACAGGGGTGTGCGTCTGATGTTAGAGCGGTTGGGCGTGCGGCTCGTGAGCGCCGACGATTCCGCCGCTGTGAGCGAGGATGCCGCCGCCCAAGAGCGTTTCGCGGCGCAGGTGCGCACCACGATGGGTGAGCTGTACCGGAACCGGAGGCGGAGATGATGGAGACGGCGCGGAGTAAGCGGGCGGTCATATACCTGCGGGTATCAACGCTCAAGCAGGCAAACCGCGACAGCGACCCAGATGGCTACTCACTCCCGGCCCAACGTGAAGCCTGTATTCGCAAGGCAGAAAGCCTGGGTGCGGAAGTTGCTGAGATTTTTATGGACCGAGGCGAGTCAGCCAAGACTGCCGACCGGCCCGAGTTTCAGAGAATGCTGCGCTTCGTGCGCACAGAGGGCGACATTGATTACGTCATCTTGGACAAGGTGGACCGCTTCGCCCGCAACCGCCGGGATGACGCCAACACCCTTTTTGAACTTCACTCGGCCGGAGCGCAACTGGTATCGGTCAAAGAAAACATCGATGAAACACCAGCCGGGCAACTCCTGCACGCTATTATGGCAGGAATCGCCGAGTTCTATTCCAAGAACCTGGCTACTGAGTCTACGAAAGGCATGACACAAAAAGCCAAGATGGGTGGCACGCCTGGTAAGGCTCCGGTCGGATATCTCAACACTCGCCAGCGCATCGATGGGCGCGAGGTTGCGATAGTAATTCTGGACCCGGACCGCGCGCCGCTTATCCAATGGGCTTTTGAGATGTATGCAACGGGGGAGTGGACGATCCGCAGTCTAACGGACGCGCTGGAGGCGAAAGGCCTGACGGCAGTTCCTCAGAGGAGTAATTTTCCGAAACCTCTTTCACCTTCCATCGTGGCCCGGACGCTAAGCCACCGCTACTATATTGGCAAGGTCATTTTCAAGGGTGAGGAATATGAGGGGCGGCATCAGCCTCTGATCTCAGAGGAGCTGTTTGCCCGCGTCCAAGAAGTGCTGCGGGCGCACGACCAATCGGGCGAAAAGCAGCGGATACACCACCACTACCTCAAAGGGTCGGTGTTTTGTGCGGCTTGCGGCAGCCGGTTGTGCATCACCAACGCCAAAGGAAAATATATGTACTTCTTCTGCCTGGGGCGGCATCAACGCCGGACCAACTGCACTGCTCGGTACCGGCCGGTCGCGGAGGTTGAGGCGGCCGTTGAGCGCTACTACACCACGGTGCGCATCCCGGAGGAAGTTCAAGATCAGATACGGGAAGGTATCCGGCAGGAGCTGGACCGCCAGAGCAGGCGGGCAGCGCCGGAGATCGACAGAGCCAGACGGCGCGTCGCCGAGCTGGCAGAGGAGCGGCGGCGGCTGGCACGGGGCGTGGTGAGTGGCAGCATTCCAGAGGACCTGGCGCGTGAGGAGCAGGAGAGGATCTCCGGCGAGCTGAAGGCGGCCAGGCGAGTCGTTGCTACCGCCGAAACGGTCTACGAGCGGATCGAGGAGACACTCATCCGAAGCTTGGCCCTGGTGGGTCACAGCGCCGAGGTCTACGCCGAGGGCGGCCCGCAGGTCCGGCGCATGAGCAACCAGTTCTTCTTCGAGAAGCTGTTGATAGACGACGAAGATGAGGCCGTGACAGTGACGGGGGCTACGCTCCGCGATCCCTACGCCACGCTCGTGGCTGCCGATTTCCAGCGGCGCATGATCCAAAACGTCGCGAACCCCGGCCATGATCTCCATGGCGGTGGGCCTGGTGGGCCGTCCGTCAGTGTCGATCTTGGTCGGGGTTCGAATATGGACTATCTGGTACCCCGGGTGGGATTCGAACCCACACTGTCGGTGGTTTGAGCACCGTCTCTCTGCCGTTGGAGTACCGGGGCCGGCGGGTGGAGCGTGGTCGAGCGGGCGGGGCCGTTGCGGAGACGACCGGGCGGAGCTGGACGAAGAGATCGTGATCGATCCGGTCCGGAACGTCTCGTCCACGACTCTATCCGGGTAGGGTGCGTTTCGACCTCCCGCCCTCCTCTGCTCGGGCAGGATGTCAATCTGACCTCCCTGCCCTGTCACACTAGGGTCACACCTCCGAGACCAGGAGTACGACTCGATGAGCCAACCCTCCTCGAACCCGCGCCGGGTTCTGATCGCCGAGGACGAAGCGCTGATCCGGCTCGACCTCAGGGAGATGCTGCAAGAGGAGGGCTACGAGGTCGTCGGGGAGGCCGGCGACGGCGAGATGGCCGTCAACCTCGCCGGCAAGCTCCGGCCCGACCTGTGCATCCTCGACGTGAAGATGCCCAGGATGGACGGCATCGAGGCCGGCGCGAAGATCGCCAAGGACCGCATCGCCCCCGTGGTCATCCTCACCGCGTTCAGCCAGCGGGAGCTGGTCGAGCGGGCTCGCGAGGCCGGCGCCATGGCCTACGTCGTCAAGCCGTTCCAGAAGAAGGACCTGCTGCCCACGATCGAGATGGCGATGAGCCGGTTCACGGAGATCGTGAGCCTGGAGGCCGAGGTCGAGGACCTGCAGGGCCGGCTCGAGGCCAGGAAGATCATCGAGCGGGCGAAGGGTGTGCTGCAGACCGAGCACAGCATGACCGAGCCGGACGCCTTCCGCTGGATCCAGCGGACGTCGATGAACCAGCGCCGGACGATGCGGGCCGTCGCCGAGGCCGTGCTGTCGGGCGAGGCGCTGCCAGGCTCGTGACGTCCCCGTTCGTGCCGTCCCCGGCCACCCACCGGCCGGGGACCGGGTGAGCGACGCCTCTGCGCCGGGATCAACGCCGATCCCCGGCCCCGAGGACGCGCCGCAGCCGTCCCCCCAGGCTCCGGAGCCCGCCCCGGCGAGCGCCTGCGCCCCCCTGCCCGTCCCGCCGGGCGGATCTGCCTCCCTGCCCGAGCCGACCGAGGCCGACCGGCGAGCGACGCCGGGGTCTGCGCGGCCGTGGCGGGCCCGGGTGGGCCATGCGCGGGTCGCGTTCCTGGCGGTCGCCGGCCGGATCAGCCGGTGGACCCGGGCGCGGTGGCGCACCGGGCGCGGTCGGGCGATCCTCGCCGTGATCGTCGCCCTGATCCTGGCCGTGCCGTCGGGGCTGGGGCTCGTCCTGGTCACCGTTCTCGGCGGCGACGGCGGCGCCGACGTCCCCGTGACCCGGGTGGCCACCCTCGGCGTCGTGGCGCCGCTGTCGGGTGATCTGTCCGCCGACGGAGCGAGCGTGCGCAACGCTGTCTCGCTCGCCGTCGAGGAGGCCAACGAGTCGGGGGCAATCCCGGGCTGGCGCCTGGAGCTGTCCACCCGCGACGACCTGTCCCGCCCGGACGGGGGAGCCCAGGCCGCCGACGCCTTCACCGCCAACGACCGCCTGATCGGCGTCGTCGGGCCGTTGAGTTCGCTGGTGGCCAAGGTCGCCCTGCCCACGCTGAGCGCCGAGGGCATCCCGGTCGTCTCCCCGTCCAACGCCGACCCCACGCTCACCGGCGCCGGCACCGATCCGCGCAGCCGCCCCTACCCGACCTACTTCCGGCTCGCCGGCACCGACGACCTGCAGGCGCGGGTGGCCGCCGAGTACGCGGTGCGGACGCTCGGCCGCCGACGCATCGCCGTCGTCGACGGGGAACCCCGCTACGGCACGACGCTCGGCGGCCGGTTCGCGGTGCGCGCCGCCGCGTTGGGGGCGACGGTCACCTCGGTCTACCAGGTCCAGGGGGACGACCCCGACGGGTCCGAGCTGGACTCGACCGCGGAGGCGATCGAGCAGGAGGCTCCCGACCTGGTCTACCTCGCCACCGGCGCGGCGTTCGCCGGGAAGCTGCGCACCCGGCTCGCCGAGGCGGGCGCGTCGATCCAGGTCATGGGCTCGGACGCGCTGCTGCAACGCCGCTACACCGACAGCGCGAAGTCGGCCGCGGACGGGGACCTGATCACCAGTTTGCTGGCCCCGCCGACGAGGCTGCCGGCCGCCGGTGCCTTCGTCGCCGACTACTCCGAGCGGTTCGGTGGTCCGGCGGGCGACGACGGCAGCACGACCCCGAGCGGCGCCGAGAGCACCGACGCCTCCGACGCCAGCAAGCGCAACCGCGAGGAAGCGACCCCGACGCCCGGCACCCGCACTCCGCCTGCCACCCGCACTCCGCCTGCCACCCGCACTCCGCCCGACACCCGTATGCCGCCTGCCACCCGTACTGCGCCCGACACCCGCACTCACGAAGCGGTCGCGGTCGGGGGGAAGGGCGGCCAGCCGACGCCGCCGCATGAGGGGGGTCGACCGGCCGCGCGGGACCCGGCCGGGAGCGGCGCCGACGGTGGCGACACGGCCGCAGCGCAGCGCCGGCAGGCGGCCCATGACGCCGCCGTCGAGCTCGCTCAGCGTCGCGCCGAGGCCATTCCCGCGGTGGCCGCCTACGCCTACGACGCGGCCCGGACGATCATTCGGGCGGCGGCGACGGTGCTGCCCGGCCGTCCGGCCGTCGATGCGGCTGCCCGGCACGACATCGTGGCGGCGATCGCCCGCGGCTCGTTCGCCGGCGTCACCGGCTCCGTCGGCTTCGATCGCTGGGGGGACACGCGCACGCCGAGCGTCGTCCTCTACACCGTGCTCGGGGGCCGGTTCGTCGCCCTGACGACCTGGACCTGACCCGGCCGGTCGGTCCCGTCGGCGCTGCCGGTCGTGCTGGGCTGCAGGGTGTGGCCCGCGGCCCTGCGTCCGCATCCGCGCCGGGAAGTTACTCAAGGATACGACACGCTCACTAAGGGCTTTCCTTGGTCGGTATCGCAGGCTAGGTTTCGTCACGACAAGTCGTCGATCAGTTACTTGATTGCCTCGACGACATTTCTGGCGGACTCCGGCGCCCGGGGTGCCGACACCAGCAGCGAGGCGCTGCGGAAGGACGTGTCATGAGCGGTCCTGGACGGCGATGGGCAGTGCTCGGGGCCGCGGGGGTGCTGGCGGCCGTGGCCGCGCTCGGCGGGTGCGGCGGCTCCACCGCCGAGGTCGCGAAGAAGGAGTTCGTCATCGGCTTCCAGGGGCCGTTGTCCGGTGACAACCAGCAGCTTGGCATCAACGCCTACGACGGCGTGCTGACCGCCGTCGACCTGGCCAATCGACGCGAGGATCTGCCGTTCCGGCTGCGGTTGGTCGCCTCGGACGACCAGGGCAACCCCGACCAGGGCCCGACCGCCGCGCAGAAGCTCCTCGACAATCCGGGCGTTGTCGCCGTCGTCGGTCCGGTCTTCTCCGGGGCGACGAAGTCGAGCGAGCCGCTCTACTCCCAGGCAGGGCTGCTGTCGGTGAGCCCGTCGGCGACGAACCCGGCGCTCACCGACCTCGGCTTCCTCACCTTCTACCGGGTGATCGCCCCGGATACGGTCCAGGGTGCGGCCGCGGCCGAGTATCTGACCAAGGTGCTGAAGGCGACGAAGGTGTACTCGCTCGACGACCGCAGCGAGTACGGCACCGGCCTGTCCGGGGCACTCGAGCAGGCGCTGACCGCCCACGACGTCACGGTCGTCCACGACGGCATCAACCCGACGAAGGACTACACCTCCCAGGCCACGAAGATCATCGATGCGCAGCCGGACGCGCTCTACTACTCCGGCTACTACTCGGAGCTTGCCCTGCTGACCAAGGCGCTGCGCAGCAAGGGCTTCACCGGGAAGATCGTCAGCGGGGACGGGGCCAACGACGACCAGCTCATCCGAGAGGCCGGCGTCGGCAACGCCGAAGGCACGCTGCTCACCTGCGCCTGCGGGGATTCGAACAGCGATCCCGCCGCGGCCGGATTCGTCGCCGAATACCGGACGGTCAACAGCGGGATCCGGCCGGGCACGTATTCCGGTGAGGCGTACGACGCCACCAACGCGATCATCGAGGTGCTGCGCAAGATCGGCGCCGGGGCCACCCGGGAGTCGGTCGCGGGAGCGTTCGGCTCCGTGAACGTTCCCGGTGTCACCAAGCAGATCCGGTTCCGCAAGAACGGCGAGGTGGAGGGCTCGACGGTCTACCTGTACGAGGTCCGCGGCGGTAAGCGGACCGTGCTCGGCCCGGTCGATTCACTCGTCAAACCCTGACCCACGCGGCGGGGTTCCGGTTCAGCTCGGCCTGCGCCGGGTCCGTCCGCGTCACGCGGCGGACCCGGCCGCGGTGCTGTTCGGGCCGCGGTGCTGTTCGGGCGATGGTGCCGTCCTACTCGTGGGCCGTGACCGGAGGATCCGTCAGCCAAGGGAAACGGCTGGGCCGCGGCCGGGGAACCAGGGTAGATCGGCCCGGTCGGGGACTCGCGCGACCGGGATTTCGAGGTTGCGGCACCCGGGATCGACTTTGGTGCCGTCCGGACCTTCCCCGCGTCCGGGCGTTGTCTACTCGCCCGTCCCGGGTGCCACCGGCGATGAGATTAGGCCGGTCCATGCATCTGGTCAATGCATCGGAGTGGTCCGGTGTGTCCGTTCGGGCATCCTCTTCGGCGGCAGGAGAACCGGGAGATACTGGGCTCAGGGCGATTCGCGTCCGTCCTCGTGTCCCGGTCAGTCGGTGGCGGGCCGATCCCGATCAGGCCGGGCCGGATTCGGTTGCGCCGGCCGGCAGGCCGCCGCGGATCATGCAGGTGAGGCGGCAGGTGCAGGTCACGCGGCCGGCGTCGTCGGTGATCCGGATGTCGTAGGTGACGAGGGTGCGCCCGCCACGGATGCGGGTGGCGACGGCGGTGACGACGCCTGAGGTGGCCGACCGGTGGTGCGAGGCGCTGATCTCGATACCGACAGCCATCGAGCCGGGGGGCGCGTCCAGGTTCGCCCCGACGGAGCCCAGCGTCTCGGCGAGCACCACGGAGGCGCCGCCATGCAGGAGACCGTAGGGCTGCCGATTGCCCTCGACGGGCATCGTGGCGACCAGCCGCTCGGGGCTCGCCTCGGTGAGCAGGATGCCCATCCGCCGCTCGATCTCTCCGCGCGCGGCGTTGATCTGCACGGCGAGCCGCGCGGCGTCGGCTGCCACGACGCTGGCCCCCGCGAGGCCAGCCCCTGGGACGTCAGCCGTTGTGCCGGTGGCTTCGGTGTGCCGGTGCGTGCCGCCCTCCGTTCCGGCGCCTCCACGACTGCCCTCGATCGCGGCGATGTCGTCGGCCGCGGGCGCGGCATCGGCAGCGGTCATGACCGCCAGCCTAGACGACCAGATCGCGTCGGCCGGCGGGCCGACCAGATGTGGCCGAACCCCCGGCGCCGGGCCTCACCCCCCGACGAGGGCAGGCCCCCGGAGACCGCCACGCACGCCACTCCCGTCATCTGAGCCATGGTGCGGTCACGCGAGTTGCTGGCGGCTGATGACGGTTCCCGGCGATGAGACGGCCATCAGTCTCATGCAGTTCGCGGCGCGACCGAGGGCGGACGGGCCCCGGCGGCTGAGGACGGACGTCAGGATGGACGGACGTCAGGATGGACGGACGTCAGGATGGACGGCAGAACGGCCGGCGGCCGGCGGCGTGGTCCGGGCGCGCAGTGGCCCCCTGCCGCGGCGGACCGCCCACAGGCGACGAAACTGTCGGACGCACGGCCTAAACTCGCCGCGTGTCCGTCACCACGTCGAACTCGCCCGCCGACCAGCCGGCTCCGTCCGCCGCCGAGCCAGGATCCGCCGTCCAAGCAAGATCCGTCGCTGAGGCAGCGTCCACCGAGGCGGGGTCTACCGAGGCGGGGTTCCCGACTGGCGTGGCCCTCGCTGCCGGAGCCGGTGATGCCGCCGAGACGAGCGCTCCCGCGGAGCCCGCCGTGGAGGCTCAGACGGAGCCGGTTGGGGCGGAGCCGGTCGTGACGGCCAAGGCGGCCAAGGCGGCCAAGGCGGCCAAGGCAGCCACGGCGAAGAAGGCGGCGCCCGCGACCGCGGTCCCGCGGCTGCTGCTGCTGGACGGGCACTCGCTGGCCTACCGCGCTTTCTACGCGTTGCCGGTGGAGAACTTCTCCACCACCACCGGCCAGCCGACCAACGCGGTGTACGGATTCACCTCGATGCTCATCAACGTCCTGCGCGACGAGAAGCCGACCCACGTGGCCGTCGCCTGGGACCTGCCGACGCCGACCTTCCGCCACACCCAGTACGCCGAATACAAGGCGGGCCGCTCGGAGACCCCGGCCGACTTCGTCGGGCAGGTCAGCCTCATCCACCAGGTGTGCGATGCGCTCGCGGTGCCGGGGGTCAGCGCCGCCGGCTACGAGGCCGACGACGTGATTGCCACTCTCGCGACCGCGGGCGACGCGGTGGGGATGGACGTGCTGGTTGTCACCGGCGACCGGGACGCCCTGCAGCTCGTCAATGAGCGGGTCACGGTCCTGATGACCCGTAAGGGCATCTCCGACATGACCCGGTTCACCCCGGACGAGGTGCAGGCGAAGTACGGCCTGTCGCCGGTGCAGTACCCGGATTTTGCGGCGCTGCGCGGCGACCCGTCCGACAATCTGCCCTCCGTGCCGGGAGTGGGGGAGAAGACCGCCACCAAGTGGATCCAGCAGTTCGGGTCCCTCGCCGAGCTGGTGGACCGGGCCGACGAGATCGGCGGAAAGACGGGGGCGTCGCTGCGCACCCATCTGGCGTCGGTCATCCGTAACCGCTCGCTGACCGAGCTGTCCCGCGATGTCCCGCTTCCCGTCGGCCCGGACGAGCTGCGCCTGCGCCCCTGGGATCGCGAGGCCGTCCACCAGTTGTTCGACACGCTGCAGTTCCGCGTCCTGCGTGAGCGCCTCTACGCGGCCCTGGCCACCGCCCCGCCGCCGGTCGAGGAGGGTTTCGACGTCGAGCTGACCACCCTCGGTCCCGACGAGGTGACCCGGTGGCTCGACGAGCATGCCCGCGGGGTCGGCCGCACCGGCCTGCACGCCCGCGGAACCTGGGGACGGGGCACGGGCGTGCTGACCGGGCTCGCGCTGGCCTCGGCCGACGGCGCCGGGGCCTGGCTCGACCCGACCCAGCTCACCCCGGCGGACCTGGCGGCCCTCGGTGGCTGGCTCGCCGATGCGCACCAGCCGAAGGCGGCGCACGACATCAAGGGCCCGATGCTGGCTCTCGCGGAGCTGGGCCTGACGCTGGCCGGCGTCACCAGTGACACCGCGCTGGCCGCCTACCTGGCCCTGCCCGGCCAGCGCTCGTTCGACCTGGCCGACCTGGTCGCCCGTTACCTGCATCGGGACCTGGCCGTCGAGCCGACCGGCAACGGCCAGCTCACCCTCGACGGTTCCGGGGAGGCGGAGGAGTCCCACGCGGACGCGGTGCGGGCCCGCGCCTGCCTGGAGCTCGCCGACGAGCTTGACGGCGACCTGGACCGCCGCTCCGCCGCGGTCCTGCTGCGGGACATGGAACTTCCGCTGCTCACGGTTCTCGCCGGGATGGAACGGGCCGGCATCGCCGCCGACGAGGATCATCTGACCGAGCTGCAGAAGCACTACGGCGGCGAGGTCACGGCCGTCGCCGCACAGGCCCACGAGATCGTCGGCCGGACCTTCAACCTCGGTTCCCCCAAGCAGCTCCAGCAGATCCTGTTCGACGAGCTCGGCCTGCCCAAGACCAAGAAGATCAAGACTGGCTACACCACCGACGCCGACGCCCTGGCCTGGCTCGCGGTCCAGTCCGACCACCCGCTGCTGCCGGTGCTGCTGCGCCACCGGGACGTGGCCCGGCTCAAGACCGTCGTCGACTCGCTGCTGCCCATGATCGACGATGCCGGCCGCATCCACACCACGTTCAACCAGATGATCGCCGCCACCGGCCGGCTGTCGTCCACCGATCCGAACCTGCAGAACATCCCGATCCGTACCGCCGAGGGGCGCCAGATCAGGCGCGCCTTCGTCGTCGGCCCCGGTTACGACACCCTGCTCACCGCCGACTACTCGCAGATCGAGATGCGGATCATGGCGCACCTGTCCGGCGACGAGGGCCTCATCGAGGCGTTCGGATCGGGCGAGGACCTGCACACCTTCGTCGCCGCGGAGGCGTTCGGCCTACCCGTGAGCGAGGTCGACCCCGAGCTGCGGCGGCGCATCAAGGCGATGTCCTACGGCCTGGCGTACGGGCTGTCGGCGTTCGGCCTCGCCAGCCAGCTCGGGATCGCCCCCGACGAGGCGCGCGAGCACATGGACGCCTACTTCGGCCGGTTCGGCGGGGTGCGCGACTTCCTGCGCGGCGTGGTCGAGCGGGCCCGCCGGGACGGCTACACCGAGACGATGCTCGGCCGGCGGCGCTACCTGCCCGACCTGACCAGCGACAACGCCCAGCGCCGGCAGATGGCCGAACGGATGGCCCTCAACGCCCCGATTCAGGGCTCGGCCGCCGACATCATCAAGATCGCCATGCTCGGTGTCGACCGGGCGCTGCGGGCCGGCGGGCACGCCTCTCGGCTGCTGCTCCAGGTCCACGACGAACTCGTGCTGGAGATCGCTCCCGGCGAGTACGACGCGGTCGAGGCGCTGGTCCGCGCCGAGATGACGTCGGCTTACACCATGTCGGTGCCCCTCGACGTCAGTGTCGGAACCGGCCGGACCTGGGACGACGCCGCCCACTGAGTGCCGGAAACGCCCGCTCTCGGGTGCCGCTGCGGCGATGGTCTGTATACGTTCCGGCCGGGATTTCCGCGGGCATGCGGCAGATTATGTCCGGACATAGTCGCGTGGCCGCGGTGAAGGTATCGGATGCGGATGTTAGCCACTGGGCCGCACCGGCTATGTTGAAGAAAGCCTGACCTGGAACTCGTCAGCGTCGCGGGTGGTGACCTCGGCACCAGGCCACCGCGGTCAGCAATTCTCCGTCGGATATGTCGACCCAGCCGAATAGCCCGCCGGGGGACCGTGGCGGAAACGGCGGTCCGGGCCACGTGCTGCGGGCCGGCCGTAACGGCGGGGAGGGATGCGGTTCGTGCACAGCGGTCGTACGTTCGCCGACCGTCGGCGGTTCCTCGTCGCCGCGCCGACGGGCGCCGCCACGCTGTTCCTGCTCGCCGCCGTCCTGCCCGGCTCGCCGGGCCAACTGCGGTGGGAGAGCTGGACCGGCCTGCTGGTCGCGGCGGGCAACGTCGTGCTGGGGCTGGTGGCGAGGCCACGCTGGAGCTGGGTTCCACCGTTCGCCGCCGCCACGATGGCGGCAGCCCTCGCCCTCGCGCTCGCCGGGGCGCCCTCCGGCAGCGACGCCGACATGTATCTGGTCTGGTTCCCTCCGCTATGTGCGTATGTAGCCCTCGTGGCGACTCCCGCGGCGATCCTGATGATCGTCATGATCGCCGGCGCGCTCGTGGCGGGCGTGGCGGCCGGCGGCGACCTGGGCCAGAGCGCGGGTCCCGTGTCGGCGGTGCTCAGCACGGTCGTGGCCGGAGCGGTGGTGAAGGGCCTGTTCCGGGCGGGCCTGCTGCAAAGCCACGCCGACCCCCTCACCAACCTGGCCAACCGGGCGGGCACCCTCGAACGCGGCCAGAGCGCCGTGGCGGAGATCCAGGCGGAGGGTCGGGAGGCGATCCTGGTCCTCGTCGACATCAACCGGTTCCACGAGATCAACGATGCGCTCGGGCATGTCGGCGGGGATCGGCTGCTGCAGATCATCGCGCGGACGCTGTCCGGGCTGAGACCGATCCCGGCCTTCGTCGGCCGGGCCGGGGGGGACGAGTTCGCCCTCGTCTTCCGGGGAATGCCGGTCCCACCCACCGTCGCGGCGGCGGCCAGCCGCCCGGGAGCACCTCTGCCGGTGCCCACCGCGGCGGAGACGAAGCGGCGCCGGGTGCTCGGACGCCGCGTTCTGCGCCAGATCCAGGGACCCTTCCAGGTCTGTGGTGTCGACGTCGAGGTGGACGCCTCCGTCGGGATCGCCGTGACCCCTCGTGACAGCACCACCATGAGCGGGCTGCTGACCTGCGCCGACTCGGCGCTGCTGCGGGCCAAGCGAGTGGGAGAGAGCGTCGGGCTGTGGGATCCCGGCATCACCGGCGTGCGACCCGAGGAGATCGCGCTGTACGCGCAGTTGCGCACCGCGATCACCCGCGGCGAGCTGCTGCTGTTCTACCAGCCGCTGCAGTCGGCACGCTCGGGTGGGATCGTCGGCGCGGAGGCGCTGCTGCGCTGGCACCACCCCACCAGGGGGCTGCTTGCGCCCGGCGTGTTCCTGCCCGTCGCCGAACGCTCGCCGCTGATCGCCGATCTGACCCGCTGGGTTCTCGACGAAGCGTTGCGCCAGTGCGCCGCCTGGGCTGACGAGGGTCTGCACCTGCCCGTGTCGGTGAACCTCTCCGCCCGGATGCTGGTGCTCGACGACCTGCCCCAGGTCGTTGCCGGTTCGCTGGCGGCCCACGGCCTGGCCAGCGACGTTCTCACCCTGGAGATCACCGAGAGTGCGCTGGTCACCCAGCCGACCCGGGCGGCGACGATGCTCAGTGAGCTGCGTACGCAGGGCGTGGCGCTGTCCCTGGACGACTTCGGCACCGGCTACAGCTCGATGGAGATTCTCAAAGCGCTCCCCTTCGACGAGGTCAAGATCGACAGGGGTTTCGTCACGGATGCCCGCGGCAGCCTGCCCGACGCCGCGATCGTGCGCTCGGTGCTCGACCTGGGCCACCGGCTCGGACTACGGGTGGTCGGCGAGGGAATCGAGGACGATCGCACGCTTGCGATGATGATCGATCTTGGCTGCGACCTGCTTCAGGGCGAGGCGATCTCGGTGCCGCTGCCGGCGGCGAAGATGTCCGAGCTGCTCCGTTCCCGGGCCGCCGCGGGGCCGGCAGCCGGAGCGGGTGGCGGCCGAACGGGCGGCGGCCGAGCTGCTGCGGGCGGAGCTGCTGGAAGTGGAGCTGCTGGGGGTGTGGTCGCTGGGGGTGGGGTGGCGGTCGGGGGTGAGGCGGGCGGCGGTGCGGGGCAGGCCGGGGCCGGGCGGTCGGGGTCGTTGCCGACCAGGGACGAGTCGGGGACCGCACCGGGAGGATGCGGACAGGAACACGGGGTGCCCGCACGGTCGGGCCGGCGCATCGGGGGTCGACCGACGTCGAGCGGCTGACCGCGTGGACCACCACTTGGCGTGGACTTCCATCTGGCGTGGGTCAGCTCGCGGCCGCTGTCCCCTGGGCCGCCGCTGGGGCGGTGGGCGCCAGCGATGAGCAGGCCGCCTGCGCGGTACGCCAGGTGTCGGCATCCACGCCGGGCGGTGCCGCGGTCGAGCCCAGGCCCGCACCCCCGCCGGGTCCGCTAC
>NZ_JAMQQF010001100.1 GCF_023716945.1 Frankia sp. AiPs1
CCCCCCCCCCCCCCCCCCCCCCCCCCCGCGGCGGTGACCGGTCCGCCTACGGCGGGGGCTGATCGCCCGGCGGCGGGGGCGCAGGCGGGCCCGGGTGGGCGGACCGCGAACGGGTGGCAGTGCGCGGCGGTGACCGCCGATTCGGTCGCCATCCGGGTGTGCGCGAGCGCGCGGACCCCCGACCGGGTGGCGAGGCCGATCCTGGTGGCGAACGCGATCGGGTCACCGACCGCCTTGAGGACCTCCAGCCCGTCGGAGTGGATGGCGACCCCCGCCGAGTCGGGGCCACGTTCGGCGACGCCGCGCAGCATGCCCGCGATCATGGCTCCGAGCTGGTCCCGGTAGGTGTCATCCTTCAGGTGCAGGCCCGCGATGCCACACATGCCGACGCTTCTCCTCTCGCCCGCGGACGTTGCGACCCCGCCGGCCGCCCGAACGTCAGCACCTCAGAACGCCGTGAGGTAATGCTCGATCTCCCAGGTACTCACCCGGCTGTGCCAGTCCAGGAACTCCGCCCGCCGCCGCGCGGCGTAGTACGCCGGGACGCCGGCGCCGCCCGCGGCCGCGAGCGCCCCCGTGATCACCGGATCGGCCGCGAACGCCTCCACGGCGTGCAGCAGCGTCGGTGGCAGTTCGACGGCGACGGCGGCGGCGCGGCCGCGGTCGTCGCGCCCACGGTGGACGACCCCGAGTCCGCGCTCGCGCTCGTGGTCCGCACCCTGGACCGCGTCGTGCAGGTGACGACGCCGGCGCGCCCCCGGCCGTCCGACGGCCCGGCCCGCTAGCGCCGCCGCACGTCAGTCT
>NZ_JAMQQF010001101.1 GCF_023716945.1 Frankia sp. AiPs1
GGCGCGCCCGGCCGGGAGGCCGCGGTCGGCCTCGGGCGGGCGGGGTCGGCCGCGGTCGGGCGCGGGCGGACCCTCCGGGGCCCGGGCCGGGCGCGGTGGTACCCGTCGGACGCAGGCCCGCCGGGCAGCGGGCCGGGCCAGCACCGCGTTGACCAGCGCGGGCGCCCGGCCGGCGAGGCGGGCCCAGCGCGGCAGCCAGCCGAGAACGTAATGGCTGACCGGCCGGATCCGGTGGCGGTGCGCCCGGTACAGCACCTCGGACTTGTAGGTCGCCATGTCCACCCCGGCCGCGCAGTCATGGGCGCAGGCCTTGCAGGACAGACACAGCTCCAGCGCCTCGGTGACCTCCCGGGACGCGGGGCCGCCGCGGACCAGCGTCCCGTTCGCCATCTCCTGCAGCACCCGGGCCCGCCCGCGGGTGGAGTCCTTCTCGTCCCGGGTGGCGAGGAACGACGGGCACATGAACCCGCCCGCCGCCGACGTGTCGGCCCGGCAGGTCCCGAGCCCGACGCAGCGGTGCACGGCCCGCCCGAAGTCCCCCGCGTCGGCGGCGAAGGCGAAGCCGCCGGCGAGGGGCAACGGGCGGGCCGCGGGCAGGCGCAGGTCGGCGTCGACGGGCCGGGGCCGGACCAGTACGCCCGGGTTGAGCAGGTCCGCGGGGTCGAAGAGGTGCTTGAACCCGGCGAAGGCGGCGATGGCAGCCGGCGAGTACATCCGGGGCAGCAGCTCGCTGCGGGCGCGGCCGTCGCCGTGCTCGCCCGACAGCGACCCCCCGTGCGCGGCGACCAGGTCGGCGG
>NZ_JAMQQF010001102.1 GCF_023716945.1 Frankia sp. AiPs1
GGCCATCGGTGGGCGGCGGCTACCCGCAGTCCGGGCCGCCGGCGGGTTACGGCCCCCAGCAGGCTGGCTACGCCCCGGCACCGGGCTATCCGGCCGGCCCCGCGCGGGTGCCCTACGAGTCCGCGGCGGGATACGAGACCCGGCCCGTGTACGAGCAGCGGCCCGGCTACGACGGCCAGCCCGGCTACGAGAGCCAGCCCGGCTACGAGGGCGCACGTGGCTACGAGGGGCAGCCGCGGTACGAGGGTCAGCCCAACAACTACCAGGGCCGCCGGACCGGCTACGAGGGTCAGGCCGGTCAGGAGGGTCAGACCGGCTATCGGGGCCAGCCCGGCTATGAGGGCCCGGGCAGTTACGACAGCCAGGCCGCCTTCGACAGTCAGGCGGGCTACGAAGGTCAGGCCGGCTACGAGGGTCAGCGTGGCGGCTACGAGGGCCAGCGCGGCTATGAGGGGCAGCCGGGCTTCGAGGGCCAGTCGGGCTTCGAGGGTCGGACGGGTTTCGAAGGCCAGGCTGGCTTTGAGAGCCAGTCGGGCTTCGAGGGCCAGCGCGGCTACGAGAGCCAGCCAGGCTACGAGGGCCAGCCAGGCTACGAGGGCCGGCCAGGCTACGAGCGCTCCCCGCGCCATGCGAGGCAGTCCGGCTACGACGCCCGCCCCGGCGGTCACGACGATCCGGCCCGGCGCGACGGCCAGACCGGATACGACCACGCGGGCGGCTACGAGAATCCCGCGGGCCACGAGCGGGCGGCCGGCCAGGACGACCCGCCGGCCGGCCACGGCCAGCCGTCCGGACC
>NZ_JAMQQF010001103.1 GCF_023716945.1 Frankia sp. AiPs1
CGCCGACGCCGTGGGCGCGGCCGGGGCGCTGCGCGCCGCATCCGCCGCCGGAACCCTGCCCGCCCGCTACGGGCTGCGGCCCAAGTCGCTCGACCCGCTGGTCCGGGCCCGCGGGCTGCGCAGCCTCGACCTGTTCCTCACCGCGCTCGTCGGCGACGGCTCTCCGCCACCCGGCCTGGTGCTGACCCTGCCCAAAATCAGCGATCCGCGGCAGCTTCGGGTCTTCGCCGACGTCCTCGGCGAGCTGGAGCGGCGGCTCGGGCTCGCCCCGGTCGGCCTCGAGGTGCAGGTCGAGACGCCGGCCGCGGTGCTCGCCCTGCCCGAACTGGTGCGCACCGGGCTCGGCCTGGGCCCCGGCCGCCTCGTCGGGCTGCACGTCGGCACCTACGACTACTCGGCGGCGCTCGGGATCACGGCCGCGCACCAGGCCAGCGACCATCCAGCGGTGGAGTTCGCCACAACGATGATGCAGCTCGTGGCGGCCGGCACCGGCATCGGCGTCGCGGACGGCTCGTCGAACCTGCTGCCCGTCGACGGCGACGAGCGGCCGGGCGCCTCGGGCGACGACGTGCACCGCGCCTGGCACCGGCACGCCGAGCTGGTCCGCCGGGCCTGGCACCGTGGCCTCTACCAGGGCTGGGACCTGCATCCCGGGCAGCTGGTGAGCCGGCATGCGGCGGTTGCCGGCTGCCTGCTGGCCGGGCTCGACGGAGCCCTCTCCCGGCTGGCCGACTACGCCGCAGCCCGGCAGTCCGGCGCCGTCGCCGACGAACCGGCGACCGGGCGGGCCCTGGC
>NZ_JAMQQF010001104.1 GCF_023716945.1 Frankia sp. AiPs1
CCAGCGCGCCCTGCGAGCCATCGCCGCCGACGCCGATCGGGCGGCCGCGCGGATCGCCCGGCGGCGGGCGAAGGTACCGGCGCTGCGCTACCCCGACATCCTGCCGGTGACGCAGCGCAAGGACGAGATCCTCGCCGCGATCCGCGATCATCAGGTTGTGATCATCGCCGGGGAGACCGGCTCCGGCAAGACCACGCAGCTTCCGAAGATCTGCCTGGAGCTCGGCCGCGGCGTCCGCGGGATGATCGGTCACACCCAGCCACGGCGGATCGCCGCCCGCACCGTCGCCGACCGCATCGCCGAGGAGTTGGGCACCCCCTCGCCGCAGGCCGGCGGGGTCGTCGGCTACCAGACCCGGTTCACCGACCAGGTGCACGACGACACCCTCGTCAAGCTCATGACCGACGGCATCCTGCTGGCCGAGATCTCCACGGACCGGTCGCTGCGCCGCTACGACACGCTGATCATCGACGAGGCCCACGAACGCAGCCTCAACATCGACTTCATCCTCGGCTACCTGCGCTCGCTGCTCCCCCGCCGGCCGGATCTCAAGGTGATCATCACCTCCGCGACGATCGAGACGGCCCGGTTCTCCGCGCACTTCGGCGACGCCCCCGTCATCGAGGTCTCCGGACGCACCTATCCGGTCGAGGTGCGCTACCACCCGCTGGTGCCGGGCGCCCGGGACGCCGACCCGACCGACGCGACCGCGGCCCACTCGACCGAAGATCTCAGCGAGCCGGTCCCGGTAGAACCGGTAGAGGTTGTCGACGTCGCGGGGGGC
>NZ_JAMQQF010001105.1 GCF_023716945.1 Frankia sp. AiPs1
GGTGGGTGTGTAGGTAGGTGAGTAGTTCGCCGGCCTGGGCGCGTAGCGCCTGCTCACCGTGCCCCGACAACGCCCACGGCACGATGCCCACGCTGGTCTGGTCGACGGATGTCGGGTGCGAGCTGTGCGTCGCCGGCCCGGCGACGTCGTCCTGGGCAGCGCGTGGTGCCGGCACCTCGATGCCGGGTGGTTCCTCAACGCCGGGTGGTTCCTCGATGATGATGTGGGCGTTGGTGCCGCTGATGCCGAAGGAGGAGATGGCGGCGCGGCGGGGGCGTTCGCTGGGTTCCCAGGGTTGTTCCTCGGTGAGCAGGGCGACGTTGCCGCTGTCCCAGTCGACGTGGGGGGTGGGGGCGTCGATGTGCAGGGTGCGGGGCAGCGTGTCGTGGTGCAGGGCTTCGACGATTTTGATGATGCCGCCCGCGCCGGCGGCGGCCTGGGTGTGGCCGATGTTGGATTTGAGGCTGCCGAGCCACAGGGGGCGGTCGGCGGGTCGGTGCTGGCCGTAGACGGTGAGTAGGGCCTGGGCTTCGATGGGGTCACCGAGGCGGGTGCCGGTGCCGTGGGCTTCGACGGCGTCGATGTCGCCGGGGGTGAGGCCGGCGTTGGCGAGGGCGGTGTGGATGACGCGTTGTTGGGCGGGGCCGTTGGGGGCGGTGAGGCCGTTGCTGGCACCGTCGGAGTTGACGGCCGAGGAACGCACGACGGCGAGGATGGGGTGGTTGTGGCGGTGGGCGTCGGAGAGGCGTTCGATGAGGAGGAGGGCGGCGCCTTCGGA
>NZ_JAMQQF010001106.1 GCF_023716945.1 Frankia sp. AiPs1
AGTAGGACGCCGCCGGACTTACATACAGTGTGGGGTTGCCTTCGGGTGACCCCACACTTGTATTTGGGGAACTTTTTTACGGGGCGCGGCTGAAAGTCGGTTTCTGCCGCTCTCCTGCGGGCCGTCAGCGCCAGGCCGCTCGGCGGGATCAGGCGGTCGGGACGCGAGGCCGGGGTGGTGGTGCCGCCCGGCTGGGAGCGGCGGCGTCGGGCATACCCCGTACTGTGGACATCGCTGCGGGTATCCCGCGGATCCGCGTTCGGATCTTCGTCGAGGTCTCCTCCGACGCCGTGGCGGACCGCGCCGGGGCAGACCGGTGGGTCCATGCCCTCCTGGCACAGCACACATCAGATCCGCGGCCGCCGACCGCGGCGCATGCGGGACGAAGGGGAACGGCCGGTCATGGCGAGGGAAGACACAGCGAATAAGCGCGGCGCATCGGCGCCGCACGCCTCCGACCGGCCCCAGCGGCGCGACCGGGAGCCCGGGCGGGACGGTGCCCCTCGGCGCGGTGCCCGCTCCGGCCCGGACGGTGCGTTCGGGGATGCACCGCGCCGTGACCATGCGGCCGGCGGCGCTGGACGGGGTGCAGCTCCGGCCCGATCGGCGGCACCGCGTACCGGTGTGACCCGGGGGCAGAGTGCTACCTGGGGCCAGGGTGCCAACCGGGGCCAGGGTGCCAACCGCGGCGGCTGGTCCGGCGATGCCGCCAGCGGCGCGGGCCGCGCCAGGTCCGGGCAGGTCCGGCGGCTGACTGACGCCGCCCCCGGCCGTGGCT